>CASFPH010000011.1 GCA_949296645.1 uncultured Bacteroidales bacterium | reverse complement strand
ATCTCTGCGATTTCTTCTCGTGTAAGCATCTTTCCTTTTTGTCGCGAAGATACCTCGCGTGGAATAAATTCACTACACGCACTTCACCGGTTGCTTACTTTGAATCGAGGTACACAACCAGAGCTGTATGCGGTAGACGGCCAGGCTGTTGTGAATTGCTTTCAAACTTATTACCTTTGAATCGAGGTACACAACCCTCATCAACCATTACCACATTATACTGCTGTTGTGAATTGCTTTCAAACTTATTACCTTTGAATCGAGGTACACAACAGATTGGATGATATAACAACCGAACTGATTGTTGTGAATTGCTTTCAAACTTATTACCTTTGAATCGAGGTACACAACTTCAATCGTATGTTATAGACGCGGAATATGTTGTGAATTGCTTTCAAACTTATTACCTTTGAATCGAGGTACACAACAGAATCTTTGTAAAACAATGATTATATGTATATTACAAAGATTCAACAAAAGAAAAAAAGTACGGAAATTCCGTACTTTTTTTATTATTGAACGTATGTTTTTTAAAACAATTCCAACTGAACACAGACTTCGGGCTTTTCTTTTTTCTCCTTTGTTCCTACAAAAAGTTCCATTGTTCCAAACTGCTTATCTGTAATGGAGATTATCCCTACCTGGCCTTTTTCAGGAAGGAAAGACTTGACACGGTTAATATGCACAGTTGCCACTTCCGCACTTGGACAATGCCTCATATAAATTGAAAACTGAAACATAACAAAACCATCGGAAATAAGTCGTTTCCTGAAATCGGCAGCATTTTTCCTGTCCCGCTTTGTATCCGTAGGCAAATCGAAAAATACCATAACCCACATAACCCTGTATTCATTAAAACGGCTCATTGCATAACCGGATAAACGATCCCGTCTCTTTCCTTTGCAAAACACTTTACCAACGAGGCAGATGTAACGGATGCTGCCACCATAAGCGGACTCCGCTTACCGTTGACAAATACATCCATAACAGGTATTTCCAGCAGATCCTTTTTGATTTCAGTATTCAGTTCCTCAATCAAACCGTATTTACGCAACATATCAACAACATACCTGTCCACATAAGGTCTATACGGCTCCATAATATCATCCGCCAGAGAAAAAGAATTGTAACGGTTATGATGGTTTATACCTATAGATACTGACAACCCGCTGCAAACCAATGCCCTTGCCATCACTGCCCTTAAAATCGAATATCCGTAATTCAGAAACATATTCTCCCCTCCGTCATATCTCCCTCTTGTAAAATCCGCATCAAAAATTGTTTTCCAATAATACGAAGCAGCTCTTGCCTCCAGATTTGTACTATCTCCGCTTCTTACGGACTTGGACCATTCAATCATATTTCCATGCTCCTCACCTGTAACATACTTAAGCACAGAAGCCTGATTTGCAATTTTCATACGTACAGTCTGCTGCCATAGCTGTTTTGACAATGGTTTCGGGGAATTTATCTGGCTTCTGATCCTTTCTCCGAACAATGTATTTCCGCTCATAGGAAGCATTACTGAAGCCGGGATATGGTTTGAACCGCAATTCACAACAGCACATTTATTGCTCGCAAGGGCATCCAAAAGTCCTTGCGTTACCGTTATCTGCCTGTTGTCAAGCACAACAAAACCCAAATCCTCAATCGGAACACTTCGCACAATATCTTCATCTTCTCCCGGCCTGGATATCATCATCTGCCCCTGCTTGAGAGAAAGGTAAGCCGGATTACCGAAATACAATATTCTCTTTATCATAAAGCGGATTCATATATTGAAACAATATTACCGAGACGATCTACCTTGATAGGAATACATGTTTCTTTTATCATTTCACCAGTCAATGAACGCTCCATCTTATTTTGAGAAGAAAATTCAACCTTTTCCACTATTATTCTTGAAATTGGATAAGATACAAAAAATGCCTGATAACTACCGAACGACACCGCCTTATATATTCTGGTTCTATCAAGCGGAGTTGATATTCTTCCTGACTCCACCTCCTCAACCGTTGGAAGATATACCAGGTCATTCGGAGATAAGACAAACAAAAGTTTTTTTCCGGCCATGTCTGATGCAACTGGTAGTCCCACCTTCATATTCTCCACTGCAACATTAAGGGGAATTGTCTCATAACTTCTGGCACCTTTTTCATCCACATACACGGCAAAAAACAAATTAGTACCTTTTGCCGCCTCAACATATTTTCTTGTCTTGTTTCCTGATTGCCCGACTGAGAACTTATCAGCCTTTTCACAGACCCTGACACTATATATAGGACAATGCGGAACACCGCCGTTTAACCTTGCAATGTCAGCATTCATTCTGTCCAGTCCGTCGGAAGAAAAGGCAATTTCAGGTTTTCCGCCAGATTCTTTTAGATGAGCCTTTAGTATCTTGCGGATTCCTGAATCTGTTACTTGCTCTATATTCTTGTCTGTAAAACCACTATCCAACCTCTTCCTTGTAGCATAATAATGATTGTTGGTATCCTCCGTAAAATAATATACCTTAACACTTCCACCAACGATTGCTGGAAAATTATCAGCATGTTCAGTCATGTAATTTGCTATATCTTTGGAAGTTCTACCTTCAGCAAGCATTGCTTTGGCTGCAGAGCGTACCTTTTTATCGACTATGGAATCACAAACATCTATTGCCGATTTCAGTTTCATCTTTTTTTCCATCCTGAGATTGACCCTTCCGAAAACAGTATCCTTATGCATAGGTTTCCTTATCGCCCAACTGTCACCTTTAGTCTGTGAAACAAGCATTTTTACAGGTTTTCCGCTACTTCTGTCGGTAACGTAAGTTTCATACCTGTTGGAAGTTCTGTTTATCACTCTCAGATTCTGCTTGAAACTTACTACGATATTCTCAAGTACAGACTTGACATCTGTCGTAAATTCCGGCCATGGCTTGATGAATTCCCTGAATACGGTTTTATCCTTACCGTTCACTTTTACCGTTTCAATTTGACGCAATTTTCTGGACAACTGATACCTGTTTGCCCTGTTTTCAGACTTGGCAGCCTCATTATTTAAAAGATTCACATGTTCTCTTGTCGCACATGCTATGACTATCGCATCCATAGCATGGTGTCTGTGATCAATTCGCTTTTTGTTGAACCCCCTTTGCAATTCAAACGGCATGTCCGGTATCAGATGCCCTTCCTTGTTCAACTTCGTAAAAGCATTCGTTCCGGCAATTTCATTGAGTCTTACAAACCTTGGCAGTATAATTCCATTCCACACATCATTCACTCCCCAATCCTTTTTCAGGTAATCAGTTATCCCGCCAGAACATGAAATGAGATTCTTGGAAACCGCTTCCCTTTCATACTCATCGTCTGAAATCTTTTCGCGTACAATATTGGACAACAAGCCCTTGATGTATTTGCTTATGTATCTGCTGTCATTCAGCTGGCTTTCAATAAACGAATCGGGAATATCATCCAGCATGAGATTCCTGAGTTTCCGCCTGTTTTTTGAAAAATCTTCCGACACAAGTTTTTCATAAGCTTCCAGAGACAAAACCTCTACAGAACCACCTCCCGACAAAGCTACTTTCTCTCCATGATGCACGGATATGAATTCATGTGCGAGCATATTACCTTTGAGCCTGTTTACCTCCGCCTCACATATAACCTTGTTGTTCATGGAATCATCAAAATATCTTGACTGAGGAATGATATGCTCAATCTCATACATGGATGTGAACAATTTACCCAAAGAAATGAATTTACCCGTATAAGGGGACCTGTATTTCTGTTCCAGCCACAATTTGTATTTCTGGATTTCTGATTTCGTCGGCATTTTATTAACGTCATTCTCATTGAATTTCTTGATAATCGATGCAATCTCGTCATCAATATCCACACCACTTCTATTCAGAACCCCGTCCTCATATATTTTAAGGATTTCCTGCTGGTTTGGAGAATACGGATGTACGCCTTCTACACCATAGTAAGGATCTGCGAACTCCATAAGAAGTTTTCTGATACGCATATTAGTATTCTCGTTCTCAACAAGTTTTTTGGTCATAGCAATCCTCTTGTCTTTCGGATTTTTCATCTCTCTACCTAATTCAAGATGAATTTCATCAATATGTCCGCACTGTTTCCATATATCCCTCACCGTTCGCAAGGTTTCTGTAACAATCTGCTCTACAACAGGATTTCTAAGACTATGCTGCCTGAATGAAGAAAGGAAAAGATCAATATCATCAGGGCTGTTCCATTTTGAAGCATCAGCACTTTCGGAATGTCTGTTGTAAACGACATAGCATACCAGCCAAACAGGTAATCCGCGGAACTTGCTTATTTCATCATAGTCTTTGAGCTTTTCCCTCACACGCATATCTATGGAATCATCAGCTTCACCATTGATGATGTTTTCTATTCTTTTTCTGGTATTGCAATCAATATCCTCTTCGTGCCAAAGGCTGCCCATCCTCATAAAAGGAAGCAGTTTTTTGATTGCCTTTTCAGAAAAAGCCCCATAATCGGAAGCAAATGGAGGACATTTAGCAAGATTTCTGGCAATATTGTCCGACAATCCATATTTGGTACAAAAAGAAGCCATAGCCTTTTCTATTTCCTTTTTCCCATTGACAGAATACAGAATATGCCAAATCTGCATTTCAACAGATTGCCTTATCTTAAACTCATCACATAAGGAAGAAATTGATTCAGCACCGATGGATGCAAGAATTGCACGTGGATCCTCCCCGGCCTTTGCAATGGCTGCAGAAATCATGTGGCCTGTTTCATTGCAAGGATACGGCTTGTCTTCCACATAGTTCCATCTGTACTGCATTATCTTTTCCTTTACAAGCTTTTTCAGGTTCTTTCCGAATTCCTCCCGGTATTTTCTTTCAAGCAAATACTGGAGCATTGCACCCTGATCTACACTGTTACGTTCGGAAAGCCATAGAAACACATCTACATAGCTTTCCTCGTCTGGAAGGAACTCTACTGTAACATCCACATCCGTAAAGAGCCTTTGGTCAACATATTTTTCTTTCTGATAAATACGCAAAGACTGTACAAACTGCCACAGTCTGAATTCCTGATACAGCGGATTTGATTTTGAAATACACTTCAACGCAACCGTTTCCTTTTTCCCGTTTGAAACATAATATCTCTTCTCATAAGGACAATCAGATATAAGCGATTTCTTGCTTTTTAGCGGTCTTTGATAAAACAGTATATCGGACGACAGCAGATAGGATATATTCCTGTCAGAAATTGAAGCACGGTGGGAATCATTATTAGGATACAGCAAATCCAGACACTCTTTATATAAATTGCCATCCTTCAATTCCGGATGAAATTCACTCTGCTTTTCCAGTATCTTTCCGATTTCGTCTATATAATAATCCCTTTCTATCGTTCCAATCAGCTTGCCCTTTACCTTTACATTACGGTCAGCAAGTATTGAATCGTAGATAAACTCTCCTACCGTCTTTCCTGACTTGTCGAGACTGTGCTCCGTTCTCTTTTTGACAAGAGTCCAGTCACCCTCGCCAGGTGCTCTGAAGGACCGCTTTACATTTCCATCCTTATCCTTTTTAGGGTTTCCTTCCTCATCGATATCAGTCGTAACAATAAAGTCCTTTATTTTCCCGACCCAATCCAAAGGCTGCTTGCTGGTACGTCTGTAGACAAACCCATTTTCAAGGTTCACATTATACCACTTTTCCCCTCCCTTGGCAGGTTCGGCTTCCTCTACGGAAATCACTTTCAGTGAAAAAAATTCCTCTTTCTTATTCGGTTTTGAATCCTCAACTTCCTCTCTCAACTGATTGTATCCTCTCTTTTGGTTTGCATTGAGAATGATCCAGGCCAGTTCATATTTGTCGACTTCTGAATAAAGGGCTTTTTTTCTAAGATAATACAATGTCCAGTCATAAGGAACTTTATCACTTTCATGGAGCATACCCCTGCTTTTGAAATCATCCAGCATTTCTTCAAAAGAATTTCTGAAAACAAACTCCATTTCCCCGGCGGAGTTTTTCTTCCATGCCAATTTCGGTTCCGTATCTGAAATGAACTTGCCGTATCTATCTATCTGGGAAGCGAAATGATCAGGCAGGAACCCTATATGCTTCAACACTTTTAAAAGCCTTTCCCTTCTTAAAAGGAAACGCTCCCTCAATCGTCTGGCACCTCTGAATCTTGTACGGTCAGCAGTCTGCGAGACCTTGTTACCCCTATCAAAATCCCCAAGTTTGGCGGCATCCATAGGTATAATCCTGACTCCTGCCGAATCAATGCCTGTCAACCTGCACTCATCTCCATCAAACTCTTTATTAATAACTGCCCAACCTATACTGTTGGTTCCCAAATCAAGTCCAAGAATCTTTTTCATAGTATCAAAAATTTACTATTTCAAATTTAATCAATTTTCATTGTCTATGAAATACAATTTTTACTATCTTTGTTTCAAGTTTGAAGCAATTCACAATAAGGATTATTCCGTTGTGAAAACACCTAAGGCGGGTCATCCGACTCGCCTTCTTTTTTATCACAAATGACCTGAAAGCATCATGGGAGAGAATCTTTACACATACAAATACCCGCATCCTTCTGTCGCTACGGACATCGTGGTATTCGGATATGACGGGAAAAACCTGAATCTGCTTCTGATTGAAAGGGGCGGCGAACCATATAAAGGCTCATGGGCCCTGCCAGGAGGTTTTCTGCAGATGGATGAGACCGTCGAGGAAGGCGCATTGAGGGAATTGAATGAAGAGACCAATATCAGCAATATATATCTTGAGCAGTTCCATGTCTTCAGCGCAGTGGACCGGGACCCGCGCGACAGAGTACTTTCGGTTGCATTTTTCGCTCTTGTAAGAAAATCAGACTACAATGTGCTCGGCAGAGACGATGCAATAAGGGCTGAATGGTTCAACATATCGGAACTGCCTCCCCTCGCCTTCGACCATGCTGAAATAGTAGACATGGCCATAGAAAATCTCCGGAGGGCGATAATGTTCAAGCCGCTTGCCTTCCGTCTGCTTGACAGGACATTCACAATGGGCGAACTGCAGCACATATACGAACTGGTAAACGGGACACAGCATGACTGCCGTCTCACTACTCGTTCGTAGGTGATGCCGACACAATCAACCATCGAAGGAACAATCGCCTCGCATATTACGTATTACGGCATGCCGGAAGAGCTGTGCGGATTCGTAATATCAAAAATTCCGCAGAACCTGCTTGAGGTCGCTGCGGAATCCGAAAACCTGCTTAAGATCTGTTTACTAATCCTTACTAATTACTAATCCTTACTAAGGGCTTCCAGAGATTTCACATGACGGACAGGCACCTTATATTCCCGATATACATCATCATCCTTTATTTCTATTACCAATACCTCATCAACGGCAGACAGGGCCACCCTTGCTTCCGGTTCGATATTATTCAGCATAAAGGCTGATGCCCGACTTCTATATATCAATGCCTGATCCTGTCCATCATAAACAATTCTCGGATTTTCAGGTCCTGATTCATAGTATTCAATAATAATCATTATTTCGCCATCCTTATTGCACAGCATATCATATCGGCCACTTCTTTCCGAATCGGAAAAATCTGCATCCTGTTTATTATCTGCTTTTTTAACAGTAAAATCAATATCAACGGATATATTCGCCAATATTGCATTTTTCAAATTTTCTATGGCATTTTCCTCATCAGGAGAGCCGCTGATCCAATGTGTCTTGTTCAGATAATACTGTAGTTCGAGACTTGTCTTGCAGTCATCGATCTTGAAAGGGATGATTATCTTCTCCGCATTGAAAGCATAATCTATCTCATTTTCGACATGACGCGATCTGTTCGAATTTTCAGAGAAAATAAACAATACTACCTCTGCATTTGAAATAGCTTCAAGAATCTCCTTGCCATAGGATTTTCCTCCTGTAACATCCCTCGGGGCTATCCAGCATGAAATTTCTTCTTTTTCCAGCAGTTCACATATCTTAAATGCCACTTTTTCATCCTTGGATGAATAACTTATAAAAACATTTTTCGGTTCCATAGTACATTTGATTTCGCAATTGCACACAAATATAATCTATTCCGATATGAAAATCAACTTGTCGTGAGAACTTCCTCCCCTCATCTGCGGACTGAACCTGTAACCTTCATACTCAAACCGCGTAAGGCTCCCCGGATCAGATATCCTGTTCCGTATAATATAACTTGCCATCGCACCGCGGCACATCTTGGCATGCACGGTTACGATCTTCAGTCTGTTCCCTTGACTCCGGCAGAATACCGGTTCTATTATGCGGACCTCGCTCATTACCCTTTTCCAGTCAAAAAGATGCGTCATCTCTTCAGTAGCCAGATATACCAATATACCATCGTCCTTTTTTACCGAATCAATCAGTACATCGGTAAGAAGCGGCTTCCAGAATTCGAACATGGTCTTTCCGCCACGCAGACGGACATTACCTTCAAGCCTGTACTGGCAGATGCTGTCCATAGGACGCAGCAATCCGTAAAGGAATGACGTAATCCACAGATGCCCGTTTGCAAATGCAAAGTCTCCCTCATCCCACAATGAAGGATTCAGATGCCTGTACGCCACACCTGTATATGAAAACACCGCCGGTCCTACAGGACAGTCCGAATGACGGGAAGCCTGATACCTGTCATAATTAAGCTCCGCCAGAGCCGGACTTATCTTCAATATCTCCACCAGATCCATCACATTATACCCTGCAAGTAAAGCCAGTGATTCTTCAGCCTCCTTTGCGAATACAGGCAATGTCTCGATTCCGGAAACGATTTCCGGAACGGGTGTCATATCCTTTGCACATGAAATTACCGTCTGCATATATAAAATTAAAAACAGAAGAACTACACTCCCGCCTCCTGAATATCATGACATGCATCTACAAAAGCAGGCTGACCGAGTCTGAAATTTCCGTCCGTTCTCGTGAACCATATTCCCGAAGTACCTGTAAGAAGAGGTCCAAGAACAATATCATCAGCCTTGCATACCGAGAAAATCATCCTGCTGCCAGGCACATAGCTGTATATTCCTGCATCATAAGAAAAATTCTCTTCAAGGATGAAATATATGGTACCATTGCATACATTTATACCCTTAATATCCACATCTTCAAAAAGAAGAGTTCTGTTGCTGCCATCAAGACCTGCTTCATAAAACCTGCACCCGTAAATATCTGAAATATATAATTTTTCCCCATCGGCAACACATTCTACTATACGGTTTTCCGGATAATTCCATACCTGTTCCGGTTCAGAAGCATCCGATGGACTGCACCTGTAAATCATAGTGTGGAAAATGCCATCGGTAGTCTCGTATTTCATACAGTACACATACTTGTCATGGAAGAAAAGCGGTCTGAAGTCACCGGACAATTCAAAAGATTCCGTGAGTTTCCCGGTCTCAGGCTCCATAATACTTATCGTATTGACACTTCCTTCCGAAGAAAAATCAGCATAAACCACATAAATATCATCTTCGCCGAACATCATTCCCATATACTCCATACCCATTTCCCTGATCTTTACATATTCTGAAGAACCGTCAACAGGCACGCGGCACCATGTAACAGGCATCCCGTTATTGCCGTCGAAAGCCATGAAATAAAGAAATTCCCCTTTGATATAGAGGTCGGTAAACATGACATCCGCGTTCGAGTCTTCTACCCACGGCAACTCCGCAAGTACAGTAACCTCACCGGTTGTACGGTCACTCCTGCACAATACGACTCTGTCCATATCATGATACTGATAATAATCACAGGCAGCATCGCTTGTCACAATACCGGCATTTCTATTGTTCAACTGCATTGTCATCGCACTTACCGGCACGAAAACTTCCTCGTTCATATTAGCGTCTATTATATATTCCGTCCTTTTGGAACATGCGGTTACCGAAATCACAAGTGCCAGCACCGCAAAAATTTTGATAATGTTTTTCATTTCAGACTTTCCCTGCTATTTTAATGAATAAGAAACTGTAAAATTATCATTTCCGTCATTCTTTACCATGGAGGAGCGGATCTTGTACTGCAATGCTCCGTAATCGAAGACCTCGTCAAGAATGATTTCAAGAAAACCTTTACCGTAATACATCCCTATCAGATCGATATCCTCCAGCGTCAGGTCCTCTCCGCCAGTCATTTTATCACATAACCGGTAGATATCGTCCATCTCTTCCCCCGTAATATCATCGGTATATACCGGAAGCACATAGAATTCAGGATCCGAAAGATGTTCTGGATTTTCGAAGTCAAGAAGGTCAAGCATATACTCATAGGCATCAGGAATATCCTTCATGTTTCTGCTTCGCAAAGCATTGATCATCATGTTGTTGTTCAGCATGAACCTGTCAAACTCATTTTCTGAATATACGACATTGATTATGGTTATTTCATATATTTCATCAACCTTTGCATCAGGGTAGGTTTCAAGTATGACCTCCTTGCCATCGAAAAAGAAGAAATTCTCAAATACAGGAGGGACAACCGCCAAAGTCAATGTATCAAGCATCGACTTTCTCTGATTACCGTATGTATAGTCTACACGGACAACCACATTCTTTTCGCCATGCTCTTCCCAAACGAACTTCTTGAAAGAAACATTATCTTCCATATTATCTCCTGTTGTAAAGAATTCGTCACCTGTACTGCACCACCCGACTGCAACATCTTTAGCATGCTCGGAAAGATTATGCTGATAGCCTACCGTAAACTGGCGTCCCTGCCTGGCGTATTTTCCATCCTCACAACCGAAAAAACCGGTACAGCTGCTATCCTCCGGAAGATAAATGACCTGCTTTTCACATGAAAACAAACTCAACGACACTACTGCCGCAAACACACTCTTGGATAAAATTCTGTATTTCATATTTCGTATTGTTATATTGCAAAACCGGATGCAAATATAATTCAAATGTCATTTGCATGAAATTACTGACAATTCATATGCAGATATCAGTCCAGTTTTATTTTTCTTTTTCTAATTTTGCGGGGCAAACAATTGTTAATAATTTTGTTTTCAAATACATTATGACCAAACTACTTATACATCCATTTCTACACTTGTGCTGTTTGTCACTCATGCTGTCTGTATCAGCAAGGGCCCAGGTGACAAAAGCCGACTACCAGAGGGCCGATACTATTCTGAATCTGGAAAAGCTTGTCTACTCTCCAGCAGTAAAAGCACATTGGCTTGACAAATCCCATTTCTTCTGGTACCAGAACAGAGAAAAAGACGGTACTTTCTTCTATCTGGTAAATGCAGATACAGGCAAGAAAAACAAGGCTAACGACAAACAGGGTCTGACTGCATTCCTGAAAGGAAAAAACAAACATCTTGCCGGCATCATCACGGAAAACAAAGAGAACATTCACCGTGACTATAGGCAAAAAGGCAGCTTGTCAGTTTCTCCCGACAGCCTGTGGGAAGCATATATTCAGGACAACAATCTGTATGTCCGCAGCACGAAAAACAGGAAAAATGTAACGGCACTGACAATGGACGGAACAGTAAACCTCACATACGGCAGCCGCATTCTGTGGTCTCCTGACTCAAAAAAGATTGCCACAGTCAAAACACGTGAAGTCAAAGAACGGCGTATTCCATTGCTTGAATCCCGCCCGTCCACACAGTTGCAGCCGATCCTGCAATGGAGAGACTATGCAAAACCTGGAGATGTTTTGCCCGTTTCCGTTCCCGTTCTTTTCGACCTGGAAACAAGGAAACAGATTCCGTTGGAAACCTCGCTATATGAAAATCAATACGAACTTTATCTGACCGGCTGGAGAAATGACAGCCGGGCATTCACTTTCGAATTCAACCAGCGAGGACACCAACGTTATATCGTAGGTGAAGTAAATGCCGAAACCGGCAAAATCACACATCTTGTAGATGAACAGGTACCTACATTCTTCTACTATAACAACCGCTTCCGCCATGACCTGCAGGATGGAAAACAGATGCTCTGGATTTCGGAACGCGACGGTTGGCGCCATTTATATCTGTTCGGCAACGACGGAAAGATAATCCGTCAGATAACCAAAGGAGAATGGGTCGTCAGGAATGTCGAATATGTTGATGAGGAAAAAGGTGTAATCTATTTCAGGGCATCCGGATTCAATAAGGATGAAGACCCATACCATCTGCATTTCTGCCGTATAAATCTGGACGGAACAGGCTTCAGGGATCTGACACCGGAACCTGCAAACCACGAAGTTACCCTGTCTGCCGACCACAGCTACATGGTAGATGCCTATTCGCGTGCAGACATGCCTTATGTTTCCGTCTTACGCAGGACATCAGACGGTTCTGTAGTGACAGAACTGGAAAGAAGCGACATCAGCGCCCTTATAGAATACGGCTGGCAAATGCCGGAAGTCTTTCATGCCAAAGGGCGCGACGGCAAGACTGATATCTGGGGCAAGATTATCCGTCCTTCCACATTCGATGCCTCCCGCTCATATCCTGTTGTAGAAATGATTTATGCCGGACCGCATGATTCCCATGTCGAGAAATATTTCCGGGCTACCGATCATCTTTGCTCACGGTTGGCAGAACTGGGATTCATAGTAGTCAAGATAGACGGTATGGGTACGGCAAACCGCTCAAAGGCATTCCACGATGTATGCTGGAAGAACCTGAAGGACGCCGGATTCCCGGACCGTATCGCCTGGATAAAGGCCGCAGCATCCAAATACCCGTACATGGACCTGAACAGAGTCGGCATATACGGATGGTCTGCCGGAGGACAGAATGCCATGGCGGCACTGTTGTTCCACAATGACTTCTACAAAGTAGCTGTTGCATTGTGCGGATGCCATGACAACCGTATGGACAAGATATGGTGGAACGAACAATGGATGGGTTACCCTGTCGATGAATCCTACAGTGCTTCATCTAATGTCGACAATGCCTGGAGGCTTAAAGGGAAACTTCTCCTTATCAACGGAGAACTGGACGACAATGTCGATCCTGCCTCAACTTTGCAGGTTGTAAGCGAACTGATGAAAGCCAACAAGGATTTTGACCAGCTTTACCTGCCAGGCAAAACCCATAGTCTCGGCGGCCGGTTCGAAATGCACAAGATGGATGACTTCTTCGTCAGAAACCTTATGGGCGTCGAACCGCCTGCATGGGAATAAACTGCAGTCACGATTACATATAAGGCGGTGCATCAATTCAAATCCAGTTTGATGCACCGCCTTGTTTCTTACATTACTCAATAATTTGCAAGTAATAAGCCCAAAATATAGTTGTTGCTCTTAATGGCACAGCCAACCAGGCAATATTGAAAAAAGTGATTGAATACTTGAAAATCAACTGCGGGATTAATCTTTCCTCAAAAGAAGTTTGTATTTAGAGGTAGCATTGCTGCATCTCACTCAAAGAGTTTCCCTGATACAATACTTCCCATCTTGTTTGCTCGGTTTTGCGATCTTCGGTAAGATTTAGAAGAATATAATAATCACCTTCTCCTATTTGATATTCAACAAGGTAACTTGTATATGTATCGCTTTGTCCATTTGCATTAAGATTACGTTGCATAATCTGTCTTTTCCTAATGCATGAGGCTTTCAGCTTGTCCAGGGCTACAAGCTTTAAAAGATGGGAAAAAGGATGCAAAGAAAAGATATATGAATATTCTCCGGAATTTCGTATATTTACCAGAAGAACTGAAAAATCGGCAACACAAACAATCAAACAGACAATGAATAGCTATACTTGCAAATCCTGCGGATACGAAACGGATGAACAGTGCAGATTCTGTCCGAAATGCGGTTCCCGCATGACCCGCTTCATATATTGCAGAAACTGTGGAAAACAGATTGAAGACAGTAATGCATTCTGTCCTTTCTGCGGCACTCGTACATCGTCAGGGACGTCATGTCCGCCTGAAGGCTCAGGCACGGGCAGCTATTCCAGCCAATACGGACAGACAAGTCCGTTCACTGGAAGAATGCCGGACAAGACCGCGACAGGACTTCTCGCCATATTCCTCGGAGGTCTCGGTATCCAGTATTTCTACCTCGGAAAAGTAACAGGAGGTATAATATCAATAGTGCTGAGTCTATGTACATGCGGTATCTGGACCATTATCACTTTCATTCAGGGGATTCTCATGCTGACTATGTCCGACGAAGATTTCCGCGACAAATTCGTGACTACTACAAAAGATTTTCCTTTATTCTAATACCTGTTTACAAACAGAAAAACTTATCATAAAACCTACAATATCATGTTTTGCAAGAATTGCGGATCAGAGATCCAGGAAGGCGGCAGTTTCTGCCCAAGATGCGGAGCTGCACAGAACGACAGTGTCCAATCCCCTCAAAACGCACAAGCCCAGTTACCTCCACCCAACAACCACATGGTCAAAAACATAATAGGTCTTTTTCTTTGCTGGCCGTTCGCCGTAGCCGGACTCATCTTTGCGGCAAAAGTGGACAATCTATGGAGATCGGGATATTTCGATGAGGCGAGAAAATACGCAAGCAAGGCCAATCTATGGGGCAATGTTTCCATTTGGGTAGGCATCATATCAATTGTACTTGTAGTACTATTCTATGTGTTTATATTCGGAACATTCGCTATTTTAGGTAGCGGTGCACTATATGACATCTAACAGAAAAACGGGCAGAAAGGGCATAATCACCGCTACACTATGGACAACGGCATTGATGCTGGCCGTAGCGGTGATTGTCATTTATTGCAGGCTTGATCCCAAGGAACATTCTTTCTTCCCGAAATGTCTGTTCCACTCAACCACAGGCCTGCGCTGCCCGGGATGCGGAATACAGAGTTCCTTCCACTGCATTCTGAACGGGGAGATTGGCGGTGCATTCCGTTCCAACGCGCTTGCAATGCTGCTTGTACCATATGCCGCCATCGGAATTTTCATCAACCGTTTCCGCAGCGTATGGCAAAACCGGAAGTGGGCAAAATTCCTTGAAAAAGCCGGTATCATATTTTACCACAACGCCGCCGTATGGGTTGTATTCACACTCGTAATGGCATTCTGGATTCTAAGAAACATTTTTCCAATGTATCTCTGACATTGCCGTCAGTGTCTATTTTCAGCCATTTCCGATTACAATACACATAAGCCCTGTTGCGATGGAACTCCATTGCTGCATCATACTTGAAAGGTATTACTTCATTGCCTTCCGAATCCAGATATCCGTATATCCACACATTGCCCTTTTTTCTGTAATCAGGATTCAGTCTGGCTGCGACAATCCTCCCACATGAAAGATTGCCCATTACCGTATATATATCTTCAGTCAGAGGATTTCCATCCTTATCCATCAAGCGGCATCTTTTTAGAAGCGGACTTGAGGAATCGACCGTTATCTCGACAAACGGATTTCCTTCGACATATGCAACATTTTTCCGAGGTGCCAATCCTGCACCGCGTATATCGGGTCTTTTCCCGCCAGAGTCCCATATTCTTTCACAAAAATCATTCAACTGCCCTGAATCATCATCCGTCATTCCGAATCCGAAAGACAACTCGCATGAATGTAGCCAGTATCGTATTGCCATCCTGGAATATCCAATGGTCTTTGCTTTGTCACCTGATTTATAAAACACGTCAGAAAGTTTTCCGTATGCTTTCTTGCAATAAATGAAATGATGCAGGAACAGCGGATGTTCAGGCTTTAGCCCCTCAAGAAGTATTTTTTCTCCGGCATCATAATCCTTGAGGAAAAAGTATTTCCCGGCGAGATTAAGTCTGGCGAAGGAATTGTTGTCCAATGCCGAATTCCACTCTCCGTCTCCAATAATATCAGGATGATCGATGAGATATGCTGAAGAAGCGAGTAGCCTCTTAAGCGACATGAGCTGGCGTTCATTAGTCCCCATAAGGAACGTCTGGCCTGTATAATATTCCACCAGCAAACACAACTTGCCGCATATGTATTTCTCATCGGCGGAATATCCGGATACTTTTGTCATTACCCTGTCAAAAATATTCAGCATATCGGCATATGTTCCATGGTCGTATTTATTACTTATGCAAAGTTTTCCATGGGCGGCATATGCCAGGGCAGCGGCAGCGACAAGTTCGTTCCCTTCAGACAACGCCATATGGCAAACTTTTTCACCGCAGTCCGCAACTGTCTGCCAATCCTTCTCAGGATTGTTGGTATAGTTGAAGAAATGGAGATAAAGGGATGGGAAACAGTCATGCCGTGCCATTTCGCATGCGTCAAGAAGAAGCAAGAGAGCCTTGACGGAAATTTCAGCAGCATCATGAAACAATCCTCGCCGGAAAAGATTATTCGCCAGATTGCCATAGCCTCTGCCTGTATCTCCGGCATATGCATGCGGCTTTTCTTCCGCAAGTTGTTCATAAATCTCAATTGCCTCCCTGATAAACAGTTCCCCTTCCGCAGCATCATCATCATAAATTCCCCTGTTCATCAGAGCCGCTGCCACACCGGCTCTGTCTGTTGCATATTCCAGTGCCTTCCGACTGAAATACAACGACTTGTCTTCATGCTCACGGCTCAATATGGAAATACGGTTATATATGTAACTCAGATACTCATTGCATTCACCTGAAGGACCTAATGCCTCATATATTTCAGCAGCCCTGGAATAAAGCAAATACTGCACATCGTTTCCGAAACTGCAGTCATGGGAAAAATTGGCCACCTTCAGAAGGAAAGATGCGGCTTCCCTGACAGGCTCGCCGTATTCACGTTCCATTACCGCAATGTAATCCGTTATCTTGAAACCTGCCGCATCAAGTTTCTTCCAATAACATTCAAGCATTGACCGTTGGAGTCCATATGCTGTTTCAAACGATACAGGCAACATCAGTTCGTCATAAAGTCCGTCCGTATCATCCAGTTCATAAAGCTGATACATTACCTCTAGTCTTTCACGCTGACCTAATTTGTACGATTCCGCTCCAGGATAATTGTCCAATATCACAATTTTGCTCATTGTGGATACGACATTCCTTCTGATACGCCTGATCCTCGATGCATCGTACATCGAAAAGAGAGACTTCCGCACAAAATGGTCCGAAAAGCAAAGCCTGAATCCTCCCGAAGACGCCATACCTGATATGGCAGCCCTCAACTGTGTCCACTCGATTTGACGTATACCGGTAATTTCAATAACCTCGCCGTCAGTAAGTCCATACTGGGAAACAAGTACGGACAGTACGGAATCAACTGCCTTTTCATTGTTGAAATCAGAAAATATACGTTTCCAAAGAGAATGATGGAATTCTTCCTCATCCTTGATTTCCGCAAATCGGTCCACAAAACCGGCCAGAGTATCATGGCTTCCATATAAAACAAGCTCACCTGCGAAAACATCAAGTAACTTCAGATTTGAAAAAAGAGCCGAATTCACTATTCTGTCCACAAGATGCGATGCAAGATGTTTCCCTGCATCGGCAAGCCTGCTTTCGATCATTTTACGACGGAAATTCACGTCAGGGTAATCTATTCTCTGCCAATCTTCAGAATATACGCAATCATGACATACGTATTCATCATCCGTAAATATGAAAATAAAGCTGTCCTTTGCTAACGTTTCTGAAAGCCATCCAAAATCCCTGTCTTTTCCAAAAAGCAGTTCCGCCTGGTCGATGAGAATCAACGGCTTAGCATAATCTACAGGAATACTTTCAAGCCATATTTCCAGTATCCTGCCATATGGAAGAGACCAGTCTATTACAGGATCCAACCTGAAACGGGTACGGTAAAGTCCATTGATTCCGTTGTAAATAAAATACAAGACCTGTCTCAAACCTGAATCCGGAGAAATCGTATCTGAAGGAACGTATATTACCGGACGATTGACCTTGCTGGCATAATATGCAGCAAACGAACTTTTACCGCTTCCTGAAGGACCGTATATGCAACGTACTCCACATTTCCCTGCCTGTATTTTCTGTTCTATGTCGTCACGCCGGACATAATTCCTAAGCAGTTCATTAAAGCGCATGTCTGCAATCCTCTTTTCTGTCAGGACAGGATTATTGCCGTCCGCAGGATACAGGCGGTCAAGCAGCATTAACAGATCTGCCTCAACACTGGCACCAAGTTCTTCTACGGAAGAATAGGTTGAATAAGGGATATGTTCTGACGAGTTTATTATTTTCTCCTTGAGTTTTTCCATTTCAGGTTCACGAACGCAATCCTTTATATAAAAATGGGCGGATGCTTCTGAAGGGAAACGCAATACCCCGTATTGGATTTCAATTTCAGTAATACTCATACCATATTTCAGATCGTCGTATACCCATGCATATTTTTCATTGTCCTGTCCAAGATCCATCTCTTCAGCCTGCGGAGTCCAGCCATAACGTTCACCGATAAGTCCGATAAAAAAGGGCCTTGTACGACCTATCTCATCAAGACATAATTTTACTACCTTGCCGCTGTCGGCGTCTTCAGCCGTAATACCCCAGCGCAAGTCAATTCCTACAAGCGAAACATCCCTCAATGCGGCTATACGACTTACTTTCGGAAAAACCTTTTTTACAAGATGCTCCCGTTCATCCTGCATATCTTTAAATGTAGATGATATGAAAATACGTATCTTACGTGTATCGTCCATTTTATCCATATTGATGCTTATTTCCTCAAATACAAAAAACAATAATGGATTCCAATTTAGGAAAAATCCCTGATTTGGCATAAATTTGAATTTATTTATTCAAGAAAATGAAACAACTACGATGAAAACAGTCGAAGTAGTAGCCGCAGTAATCGAACACGGAGGGAAAATACTGGCCACCCAGCGGGGATACGGTGAATTCAAGGACAAGTGGGAATTTCCAGGAGGCTAGACGGAACCGGGAGAAACTCCTGAAGAGGCTCTCCGCAGGGAAATCATGGAAGAGCTTGCGACTGAAATCGAAGTAGGAAACAGACTTTGCACTATAGAATATGACTACGAGAAATTCCATCTCACAATGCACTGCTACATGTGCAGCATCACCGGAGGCAGCCCCACCCTGCTCGAACATGAGGCTGCAAGATGGATTACCCGCAGCGAACTTGATGGAATGGACTGGCTTCCGGCGGATATTCTTGTTCTGCCATATATTTGTTGCTAAGACAATGACTCGATATTTGAGTATCTTTGCAACATGTATCAATGAAACATCAAACGAAAAAACCGAACATCATGAACATAGTTTTACTTGAACCGCTCGGAATAAGCGAAGAACTCCTGCAGCATTACGCAAAGGAAGTGGAAAAGAAGGGTCATACATTCAGGGCATACCCGAAGGACACGGATCCGAAGGTACAGATAGAAAGGGCAAAGGATGCCGACATCATAATAATAGCCAACATGCCGCTTTCAGCGGAAGTGATAAACTCATGCCCCAACCTCAAATTCATCGATGTGGCATTCACCGGTGTCGACCATGTGGCCCTCGATGCGGCGAAAGCCCGCGGAATAAGGGTCAGCAATGCGGCGGGATATTCCACTCAGGCAGTGGCGGAGCTTGCAGTATGCATGATGATATCACTTCTGAGAAATGTTGAGAAAGTATCTGAAAGATGCCGAGAAGGAAAGACCAAGGACGGTCTTGTAGGCTGTGAACTGGGCAGCAGGAAGGTCGGCATAATCGGAACTGGAGCCATCGGAACACTCGTTGCGGCGCTGTGCCATGCATTCGGATGCGAAATTCTCGGAAACAGGCGCCATGTAACAGGAAACGAACCTTCATACATACATTTCACTGATATAGATACCATACTCGAAGAATCCGATATAGTGACTTTGCATTGTCCGCTGACAGCAGAGACCAGAGGACTTCTGAACAGGGAAAGAATCGCGAAAATGAAGAAATCTGCGATTCTGATAAACACAGCGAGGGGACCTGTTGTCGACTCTGAAGCACTCGCGGAAGCACTGAATGAAGAAAGGATTGCAGGAGCCGGCATAGATGTATTCGAATGCGAACCTCCTCTTGATACGGACCATCCGCTGCTCCACAGCAAAAACACGCTTGTCACCCCTCATGTGGCATTTGCATCTGCCGAATCCATGAAGGCACGTGCGGAAATCGTATTCGACAATATATGGAAATGGATGGACGGCAACCAGACCAACATAATACTTTGAACGGACAGTTTTGCAGCATCCGTATCCCTATGTCCGCAACATAGCTTTTAAGGCTACCTGTTCGGATTATTGATGATTATCAAGGCTGCAATTACACCGGGTATCCACCCCATAAGCGTAAGGATGAATACGATAAGGATGGAGCCGCAACCCTTGTCGATTACGGCAAGCGGCGGGAAAATTATGGACAGCAGCACTCTGAACAACGACATCTTCCGTTTTTTTATGGTTTACGGATGTTAAAGATAGTGATTAAATAGTATCCGCGCAAATCCGAATGAAAGGAGATCTGACTCAAGGAAACATAACACGCGCACTGCTCGGCTTCACTCTTCCGATGCTTGGCAGTTCGATGCTGCAACAGTGCTACAACATAGCGGATACGCTTATCGTAGGGCGCTGCATAGGACCTGACGCACTTGCAGCCGTAGGAACGGCATATACGCTGATGGTCTTCCTGCTTTCGGTCCTGCTCGGTCTCGCAATGGGAAGCGGTACCGTCTTCTCCCTGAAATTCGGCAACCGCGACATGACAGGACTCCGCAGTAGCGTATCAGCTTCATTTATACTGATAGGATGCATCACCGTTGCCCTTACTGCAGCGGTATTCATCTGGATAGATCCGATACTGCACATGCTCAACATACCGGAAAGCATATACCCTCTGATACGCAGCTATCTCTGGATTACATTCTTCGGCATACCGTTCACCTTCCTGAGCAACTTCTTCGCATCATTGCTGCGCTCTGTCGGGGATTCGGCTACACCGCTGTGGTATTTCGCATTCTCGGTAATACTCAACATCATACTGGACCTTGTATTCATAATCAACCTCGGGATGGGCATTGAAGGAGCGGCACTGGCCACAGTCATATCCCAGGCAGCCGGTGCAGCAGGAATCATATTCCACACATTCAGATACAGAGGTGAACTCATCCCGGGCGGGAACGAACTTCGCCCGTCCGGAAGCACATACTCTGAAATACTTTCATTCTCCATGCTCACCTGCATACAGCAGTCGGTAATGAATCTCGGAATACTCATGGTCCAGGGTATAGTGAACAGGTTCGGCACTGTGATAATGACAGCCTTTGCAGCTGCAGTGAAAATAGACTCTTTCGCCTACATGCCGGTACAGGAATTCGGAAATGCATTCTCCACATTTACCGCACAGAATTACGGGGCAGGAAAAATACACAGAATACGTCTCGGCATCAGAAGCGCACTTGTCACCGTAACGATATTTTCGCTGGCAATATCACTGCTGGTCTTCCTTTTCGCGGACCCGCTGATGAAAATATTCGTTTCACCTGAAGAGACGGCAATAATCGATGCCGGAACAGTATATCTCCGCATAGAAGGTGCGTTCTATATCGGAATAGGCTTCCTCTTCCTGCTCTACGGCTACTACAGGGCAGTCAGGATGCCAGGCATGTCCGTAGTGCTTACAATACTCTCTCTCGGTACACGCGTGGCCCTCTCCTACTATCTGTCCGGCATTCCTCAGATAGGCGTAAACGGAATCTGGTGGTCCATACCGATCGGATGGATGATTGCCGACATAACAGGCTTCGTATATTACAGACGCACTTTGGCAGCACACAACGCTGACAAATCATTATGAATATTTGTAAAATCCGCGTTTTTTACTAAATTGCCTTATAATTTCAATCATGAAAAACCATGAAAAAGTTTCTGTTCCTAATGGTGGCGATACTGAGTGCTGCTGCAACCTTTCAGGTATTTCCGACAGCATTGCATGCCCAACAGATTACCGGTCCATGGAAAGGAACACTTGATACAGGCAGTCAGAAACTGGAAGTTATATTCCGTTTCAGCCACAAATCCGACGGCAGCACAGTTGCCACAATGGACGTTCCGGCACAAAGTGCAACAGACATACCGGTCAAACTGAATGCGCTGACAACGGATTCCGTCAGCCTTGAAGTCTCTGCTATAAGAATGAGCTACACAGGGAAACTGGAAAACGGTATTATCCTGGGTTCGTTTACCCAGATGGGCGTAACATTCCCACTTGAATTGAAACAGGGAGACAACGTCAGGAAAATCAGACCGCAGGAACCGGCAAAACCATATCCTTATGAGACTGAAGACATTAAAATAAGGAACGCCAGGGCAGGCATAATGCTCAGCGGCACATTAACCTACCCTGTCGGATACAAAAAAGGTGACAAAGTACCGGTTGTCATCATGATAAGCGGAAGCGGCGGCCAGAACAGGGATGAAGAGTTGTTCGAGCACAAACCGTTCCTTGTCATAGCGGATTACCTTGCAAGACGCGGAATAGCATCATTCAGATATGATGACAGAGGTATAGGGAAATCGGAAGGAACACAGTCCGGGTGTACATCCGCCGATCTTGCCGATGATGCGGAAGCTGTTGCAGACTATATGAGAGCCAGAAATGAATTCAACATGACAGGTCTCCTCGGGCACAGCGAAGGAGGTATGATCGCCTTCATGCTCGGAGCCAGGGAAAAAGCGGATTTCATCGTAAGCATGGCAGGTCCGGGCATACAGGGCGACACGCTGCTTGCCGAACAGAAGAACGCGATTTACAGGCTCCGAGGCTTTTCTCCGGAATTCACCACAGCCGATGTACGCAAGGAACTGGAGGCACAGATGAATACAAATATCTGGCTGGAATACTTCTTCGATTATGATCCCAGACATGACCTTGAAAAAATCACTGTTCCGGTCATGGCAATAAACGGAAGCAATGACCTGCAAGTCATCCCGTCCAGCAACCTTAAGGCCATCAGGACAATATTGTCAGGCAGAAACAAAGATAATCTCATCAAGGAATACCCTGACCTGAACCATCTGTTCCAGCACTGTACACCTGCAACAGCAATGAATTATTACGAGATAGATGAAACATGTTCTCCAGAGGTCCTTGAGGACATTGCACGATGGATCAAGGAACTTCAGTAACAGCATGAAAATAAGTCTATAGCAACATACTGACAAAACTGGTAAATGAAGATAAAAAACATTATATTTGACTTCGGCGGAGTCCTTGTAGACTGGAATCCGAGATATGTATTCGCTTCCTATTTCAATGACGAAAAGAAGTGCGACTTTTTCCTAAAGGAAATATGCACCCCTGAATGGAATCTCGAACATGACCGCGGAAGGACATTCGATGAAGGAGTACGGCTCCTTACTGCACAACATCCCGAATATACCGTCGAAATCGCAATGTACCGCGACAGGTGGAAGGAAATGTTCAAGGGCGAGCTGAAAGAAGGAGTGGAGCTGCTGCATCATGTAAAGGAAAAGGGCTACAGGGTCTTCGGACTAACAAACTGGTCTGCGGAGACGATAGACTGGGCATTCGACAAGTTTCCGTCTCTCAGGGAGTTCGAAGGTGTCGTGGTGTCAGGCCGCGAAAAGATAGTCAAACCTGACCTGCGTATATTCAGAATACTTCTGGAAAGGTACTCTCTGAAGGCAGAAGAGTGCGTTTTCATAGATGACAATGCCGCAAATGCCTCTGCTGCCTCTGAAACAGGAATACACGGCATCCACTACACCGGACCAGAAAGTTTTCTCGGTTTTCTGGCTGGACAGGAATAGATTTTGCAGCAAAAACAGCCGTGCGATACACTGCAGTTTTTTAAAACACCTCTGACATGGAAACAAAACGAAATCATATCCACGACAAGGATCATGATCATATTCACAACCAAGATCATGAGCATAACCATGAACATAGTCATGATCTTCATCACGGCCATCATGGGCACCACCATCATGACCATCACATACCTGAATCGCTGAACAGGACATTCATTTTCTGCATAGCCCTCAACGTGATATATGTAGTCATCGAGGCGGCGGCAGGCTTTTTCTACAACTCGGTGGGACTGCTTTCGGATGCAGGACACAACCTGAGCGACGTGTTCAGTCTTCTGCTGGCACTGATCGCATTCCGCATGGCCGGGATAAAAGCGAACAGCAGATTCACGTACGGATACAGGAAGATGACAATTCTGATATCCCTTGTGAACTCCATAATTCTGCTTGTTGCCGTAGGCGCCATAGTGATGGAAAGCATCTACCGTATCAAGAATCCGTCTCCTATATCGGGAGGGGCTATAAGCATTACCGCCGGCATCGGAATAGCCATAAACGGTCTTACCACATGGCTGCTGATGAAGGACAAGGGTCGTGATTTGAATGTGAAGGGTGCGTATCTGCACATGCTGATGGATACCCTCGTTTCGGTCGGAGTGGTCGTATCCGGTATAATCATCAGTTTCACCGGATGGAACATGATAGACTCCGTGATAAGCATGGCGATAGCCGTAATAATCCTGATTTCCACATACAGGCTCTTGAAGGAAAGCCTCTTCCTCACCCTCGATGCCGTACCTGATTCAGTCAACATGGAAGGTGTCAGGGAAGGACTCTCCGGCATACATGGAATAAAAGAGTGGCATCATCTTCATGTATGGGCTATGAGCACTACCGAAAATGCTGCCACATTGCATGTTGTGATCGAAAACCTTGCCGGCATGGAACAGGTCAAGACCGAAGTGAAAGAACTGCTTGCGGGATGCGGCATATCCCACAGCACAATAGAATTCGAATCCCCTGACACCCCGTGCAGCAACAGGGGATGCTGACCGGACATCAGGGGAAATCCATCCGCGATCAGTTATCGTCCTGTACTGTTACTGTTTCAATTAAATCTGGAAGGTTCCGCAACCCTTTTCGGAATTTCCCTCTTCACAGTGCTCTGGAGTTCTTTGCCAAGACTGCCGAACGGCTTTCCGAATTTCTCAAGAGCATACTTGTCTCTTGCCAGCGCATATGCCTCGTCAATCTGTGAAATGACGTATGTATAGACAGCATAGTCCGTTTCCGCATCAGCTTCCAGCGATACGAACAGGGCATGGTTGCTTCCTATCATATCAGCAATCTCATCAGCATACCGTCTGTTGTCTGCAGCAGTGATGCGGGTATCCCTGTAAACGATACTGACCTCACCTTTTCCGTCTACCCTGACTAAAACAATATCATCCTTGCCTACACTCATATATTCCGGCTCTATTACCTTGACATTGTCCGTGGACATAGGAGGAAGATACTTTACAGGCATATCCTTCGTTTTATCAGGGGCATTGTCAGTTGGATCAGCCGTGCCGTAAACGAGCCTTAGATTTCCGCTTTTCCTTAAAACCTGCTTGATATCCGCTATCACTCCCATTGGCGTATCCTTTTCCGCCTTTATCACCACAAGATCCGCCTTTACTGATGATATGTCTCCCGACAATGCCTCTTTACCGGCAGTCAGATTTCCGTTAAGCATAATGCTTCTCCCCTTATCGGATACCTCTATTACCAAAGTATCCGCAGCAGTCTTCAAATCCGGTCCGCCCGTTTGTTCCGCCAGTCCGCTCAATTCAGGGTTGTCTTTCAGCTCCGGTTGCAGGTCTGCAGGATCGGAGATAGTTGTCGCACCTGACAGGAATACTGTCCCTGCCATAAGAACCGTTGCCGCTATCCAGCGCACCGCTGCGAATCGCGTACTGCTTTTTTCAGTCATCATAATGAATCTCCTTTTAGTAAGTGAATTTTTAAGCCCGCAGGATATTTCCGGACAATATCCGAAGAGCTGTTTTAATATGGTGAGCCTGTACAGCCTTACATCATAGCCTTCAGAGAGCACATCCCTGTCGGCCTCGAATTCCTGGATTTCACCCAGTTTCCGTCCGAATATCCAGACGAACGGATTGAACCAGAATATTGTCTGCATCGCAGACATGAAAAGTCTCTCTTCCGAATGCCTGTGCCTTATGTGGCTGCATTCGTGTTCTATTACCATATTCCTCTCCTCCCCCTTCATATTGCTGCCGATATATATCGTCCTGAGGAATGAGAACGGAGACACGATATCGCCGGATTCAGCAACAGTATATACAAGATTCCCTTTTCTTTCCACCTGCAACGACGAACGCCTTCGCTGTCTCCTTATCCTTAAAAGTCTCGCCGCCATACCGTATGCAAGCACCGCAACCACAACGGAATATACAGCCGCTGTTCCGTAAAGCAGATACCCCGCATTCAGCAGACCCTGAGATTCCGTCTTATTCACTGCCACATCTGAACCTCCGTAAACAGGATACATGCCTACATCCGCGTCCCCGTCAACACTTTCTTCCTGCACCGCTACCTTATATTCCGCCTTGCCGGAAGGATATACCGGTATTTCAACCAGCGGAAGTATTGCCGACAGTACAATACTGACAAGAATAAACGCCCTCAGACGCACATAGCCACCGGATTTTTTCGGCAGTATGCTGTAAACCAGGAGAAAGATGCCACTGCACACCACCATTTCCAATATATATTTCAAAACAGGTTCCATAACACAGTCCGGTTCATTGTTTTCTGTTCAAGATATCAAGAATCTCATCAGTCTCTTCTGCCGAAATCGACCTGTCCGATGCGAAAAAGCTGACCATCGAACTAACGGAACCGCCGAAGAAGTTCTTCAGCACCCCCTTCATATACTGTTGAGTGTATTCCTTTTTGCTTACAAGAGGAAAATACTCGTATGTCTTGCCATAAGATTTGTGCGAGACAAAACCCTTCTTTTCCAGTATTCTCACTATTGTGGACACAGTATTGTACGCAGGCTTCGGCTCATCCATACTATCCAGAATATCATGGACAAGCACCTTTTCCCTTGACCACATTATCTGCATCACCTCCAGTTCAGCTCTTGTAAGCTCCCTCATGTCGGAATCCGCATTCTTCCGTATATCATTCTTCTTTTCCATACCGCATATCATTTTAAAGTCAATACACCTTTTCATCACAAAGATATAATTAAAAAATTAGTTTTACAACTAAATTTTTAGTTAATAAGAACTTTTCATGAAAAATTTGGTTTATATTATAAACTATTTTATATTTGCATCAAAAGAAGGCGCCTATATGAAGTAATTATCTCTAACACATTTTCAAATTATGGAAACAACCAACTTGTCCGCAGAAAAAAGTCTGCAGCTCATCACTGAAATGATAGAAAAAAGCAGACGCGATTTTGAACGGAACTCGGGAAATCCGATGATCATCTGGGGTTCTGTCGTACTTGTATTCGCAATTGCAGTATGGTTCATGATTTCCAGCACTTCCAATATGTACTGGAACTATCTCTGGTTCGGAATACCTGTTGCAGGCTATCTGATTGAATTCATTGTACACCGCAACAGAAGAAACGAAAAGAAAGCCGTGAACTTCATCAACTCGACAATCGGCAAGATATGGATATTTTACGGTCTGATTTCAGTCCTAACCGCACTTGTCCTTGTATTTTCCGGCAGATTCGCAGGACTCATAACCCCTCTTGTCGTACTTCTTCTCGGGTTTTCAACCGCACTTACAGGGGCGATAATAAAGAACACCGCAATCACGGCAGGAGGAGTCATAACTGCAGTCGGAGGTTCTTACCTTTACCTTGCAGGAGGTCTTGACGCATCCCTCGTCATAGGAACCGCTGCTGTTGTAGCCCTGATAATTCCCGGTATTATGATCAACATAAAGACACATAAGACATGCAAGAGTTCAAGAAACTGAATCCCCTGCTTCATTCGGAACTGAGACTGGCTGTCATCTCGCTTCTTATGGAGCTTGAAGAGGCCGATTTCGTCTATATCAGAGAGATGACAGGCTCCACTGCCGGGAATCTCAGCGTACAGATAGACAAGCTCTCTGCAGCCGGATATATTGATGTGGAAAAGGGATTCTCGGGGAAAAAGCCCAGAACCACATGCCGTATAACCGAAGCGGGACGGATGGCCTTCGAAGAGTATGTGGAATCCCTGAAAAGCTATATATCAAGATAAAGGAAAAAGATGCGTCAAGACAAAACAAGACGCGTCTTTTTTTGTAATTTCGCCGCATCAATGAATAAGACCGTATCAATGCAAACCAGTGAAAGCAGAGAAAAGCTTACAGGCAACCTGGCATGCTTTACCGCATACCTGTAGGACAGAAGCGCATCAAGCCCGTCATAGTATGCATGTATTCCTACGTGCAGCCGGTAGTGGCGATGGGAATAAGCCTGGCAGTAGGACTTGACACCATGTCTTGGGCAAAAGCTGCAGCCACCTTGCTCGTATTCGCAGGCGTCGGGATAGTCAATTTCTCCCCGGACCGGAAACAACATATAAAACCTTGATACACAATGGCAGTACGGACAGACACACCTCAGATCGCACTTTTGAAAAAGGCAGTTGAAGAAAAACTCGGATACTCCCTGAAGACACATTCCAATTTCATGGAAGCCGTATCCGAAATAGAAGACGCTATCGGCGAACAGATTTCCGAAACAACTATGGAAAGAATCTGGGAATACTCCAGAAAACCATACGAGACAACATCGGTCAAGACTCTCAATGTCCTTTCAGTATTTGCAGGACACGGAGACTGGGAACAGTTTCTCGCTTATGTCAAGGAGACTTCCGGAACGGAATCAGGATTTATGAGCGGCAAGACCGTTGATGTGGCATCCCTGGAGCAAGGGACAAGGCTGCTTATAGGATGGCTCCCTGACAGGCAGTGCGAAATGAAATACCTGGGCGATTTCAGATTCATTGTCGAAAAATCCGTCAACGCCTCCATACATACGGGAACCGTTCTTGAATGCCGCAGACTGCAGACAGGATTGCCCGCCTATATGGATCTGCCGGACAGAAAGGGTTCATGCTATGTCGCAGGACAGAAAAACGGACTCACAACCCTGAAAATACTATGACTTCATAAATAAAGTATAATATAAAATCACAGACATGGAAAACAGTTTCATCACATCGGAATTCATCAATACGGAAGATTTCTCCGTGGACAGCGGCTTCACGGCATTCACCGAGATGGAATCCTCAGGATTCAACAGACTTGTAAAGGCCCGCAGATACGGGAAATGGTTCCTTCTTAAAGGACTCAAGCCGGAATTTTACGGAGAGGCCATGTACCGCCAGCTGCTCATGAAGGAGTTTGAAATAGGCGTCACCATGAGCCACAAGAACATAATCAATATCTACGGATGGGAAAATGTTCCTGAACTTGGTGAATGTATAGTGATGGAATACATCGAAGGCGTAACACTTGAGGAATTTCTCGGAAAATCACCGGATAAGGCCGTAAGGAAAAAACTTGCCGGAGAGCTTATTGATGCCGTAAAATATATAAGCGGACACCAGATAGTGCACAGGGATATAAAACCGGCAAACATCATGGTGACAACCAACGGTTCCAATCTGAAGATAATAGACTTCGGCCTGTCCGACACGGACTTCCACGACATACTGAAAGAACCCGCAGGCACACCGAAATACATGTCGGAAGAACAGAAGACATCCACAGTTCCGGATGTACGCAACGATATATACTGTATGGGCAAGATACTTGTCGAGCTCAACGCCGGATGGAAATTCACATCCGTAGGACGGAAATGCAGCAGCGGACTATCGGGAAGATACCGCAACATGGATGAAGTTGCTAATGCCGTACGCAACAGAGAAATTCTTTCAAGGACCTCTCTGTCGGCAGTGCTTGCTGTTGCCGTATGTGCACTACTGATTTTCAATTCAGGGAACATGCAGGAAGTGAACCGTTACAAGATAGAACTCACGGAAACCATGCAGGAGATGACAAGACAAAAGGAAGAACTGACTGGAACCATACAGGAAATAACAAAGCAGAACGAAGAATTGATTTCACGTGAGCAGGAACGTGAGAAAATGCAGGAACGCATGAATGAAGCCGTAAGAAACGGTGAAAAGGATGTGGAAAAATTGTACGATGAATATTCCAGAACTGTAAAAGAACTGCGGAAAACCGATATAGGACTGAAGGAAATGGCATCCGAATGCAGCAAACTGTACAATACCATCCTTTCAAAATTAAACGAGACCAAGGAAATACGTTCGACCGGTTTCAGCCTGTTATGCCAAAACACCATCAAAGATGCTATAGAAAGAAAACATGACGCAACAGATGGAAAAGGAGAGAAAAAAACAGGAAGCCGGGAAAAGACAAAAATAGACATTGAAGCCTGACATATATTTGCAGCAACTCAGTGCACGGAGCATGTCGCACGGCAAAACAGGACCTTGCAGTGCGGCATTCATCCAGATTTGGGTCCTAAAATTGTAGAATGTCAGAGTTATTTATTATCATTGCTTCATTCGTTCTTATGGCCGTCGGTATTGTCGGCTGTTTCATCCACAAGATTCCCGGACCGCTGCTTGCCTTTGCAGGTATCCTGCTGCTGAATTACGGAGCCGCGGAAGGGGCAATGTCCACCACCGCAATCGTTCTGTGCGCCATTGCCGTAATCGCAGCCATGCTCATCGGGAAATACATGCTGCCCAAGCTCGGCAAACTTGTCGCTCCAAGCGGAAAAGGCGGGAAATGTGGTTGCATAATCGGATCCCTTATAGGAATCCTGATGCTGTCTGCACTCTCCGGTGAAGGCATCAGCTTCACGGGCATCATAATGTTCCTTCTGGCTCCTTTTGTCCTAGCCGTACTTTTCGAGACCATCTCAAAGAAAAACCCGTCGGAAGGGTTCAAGGCCGGTACCGGAGCCTATGTGGTATATCTTGCCGGCAGCATGCTCAAACTGGCCGTATGCGCCTACTGCCTCTATACATCATTCACCTTGATGGACTAAATATGGAGGAAATGATATGAAAATGAAAAAATCATACCTCATAATAGGCGGTATTGTCATCATAGCGCTGCTGTCTTCTCTGTTCCGTTCATGCGGTGTCAAGACACACAATGTAGCTGTAAGGGACATTGTCATTGAAGGCAGCATTTCAGGCGTACCTTGCAGCGATTACCTCAAGGTCGATGACGGCAAATATGACTTCACACTTGAAGATGATGAGTTGAGTATCAGCATACCGTTCAAGGTGACCTCAAAAATAGGAGGAGATTATATCGAAAAGATTGACAGGGCAGTCCTTATAATAAAGGATGCTTCCGGCAACGACATCAAGGATTCGGGCGGGAAACCTGTTGTACTTGAACTTTCCGGCAGGGACGGAATCTCCAGGCTGCTGGGCTGGACTCTGGTTAACGAGTCCGCATGGCTGACATTCAGCACCACACTGTTCGGTGACGGAAAAGAGATTATGCACAGTATTGCTTCATTCTCGGTCATGATGGACATAGAGGTGAGAAAGCAGGAAAAATCCGTATCTTCCGGTGAAAATTCCGGAGAACAGGATAAGATTGCCGGCAGTGAAGACCAGTCCGGGGATAACGGTACCGTAAAGAAAAAGAAACGCGGCAAAAGCGGCAACAAGATCGACAGGATTCTCGACGACTACGAAAAATGCATTGACGAATATGCAAAGGCCATGAAAGAAGGCGGTCTCCTTGACCTTGCGCTGAGCTCAGTTTCACTCAGCGAGAAAATTGAAAAACTGGCCGGAGAACTCGAAGAGATCGAAGGCGACATGACAGAAGAACAATTGACCAGATTTGCCGAAATACAGGCCAAGATGATTTCCAGCATTCTATAATAAATAGATTCTGACAAGTCCGGCATTTTCGGTCGGGGACGGTACATCAAGACAAAATTTTTGATGTACCGTCTTTTATATGCACATAATGTATATCTTTGCAGTCACTAAGGCGACAATAATGTTGAAAAAGGCAGCCATATTCATAACGGCCATTCTGGTGGCCGTAATACTGAATGTAACGGACAGAAACGACCGTACTTCAGCGGCCGTTCAATATTCAGGAATGACAGGAACAGTCCTTGACGGAACTGAAGGCTACCTTGACCGCAACCTCAGGATAGACGGCTTCTTCCTGCCAGGAAGCAGCACCGGAGAAACTTTCACCTCCAGACAGTCATACTCCTCCCCATACAGCAATCCGCAACTGCAGTCAAGACGTCACACTGGTGGAGCAAACTGCCAGAACACATCCATTACCGGAAACCGTATACATGACATTGCAGGACAGTTTGCATCATTTGAAACACTGCACGGCCCATCCGTCAGATATACTTGCAGACATCACAGATACCATATCGTACTGCACAAAATAATAATTTAGAAATTCCATAGTCATAACTTACAACCACAGTTCCGGACAACCTACTTGCTCTGGAACCGGATTTTTGCGATGTTGCAAGTACACCGCAATCATCAATTTATTATTAAACATTCATCATTAAACATAAAAATCACTACTATGGAAAAAAATTTTGTAAAAGTACATACAGCAGGAGACATAATCATAGCAGCCGCATTCATTATAGCAGGAGCAGCACTTGCATTAATATTCGAGTCCGATGCACTTAAAATTACTGGAGTATTCTGTATAATAGCAGGAGCTGCAATGTTTTTCCTTTTAAAAAGCGGATACAAGGAATTCGAAAGCGGCGAAGTCTTCAGCAAAAAGAACCTCAACTTCGCACAATCCGAAAAGAAAGCAGTCATAAGCATCCTTGAAAAACCTGAAAACTTCAACGGAAAGCTGAAACAGGACGGTACATCACTGATGCTCACAATATATCACAATAAAAAAGATGCATATCTGCAACTTTTCGAATACATACCTTATTCATACGTAGCATGTACCGAAATGTATCACTACGAAAGCAATAAAATAAAATCTTTGCTGAAATAAATGTAAAACCATAATACCCCGAAAGAGGTTTTTGAGGTCGGCTTGTGTCCAACTTTTTTGGTACAGCTCACTCGCCCGGAAAACGCCCGAAATCGAGGTGAGTCCGCAAGAGCTCTCCGCGTCAAATAGTTCATTTTCAAATAGTTAAGTACGACACCGACTACACACTCGATTTGGCCTCAAAAACGTGACCTGCCTCAGAGTGCACTCTGGCGGGGACTGGGTCTATTTTTCTTTCGCGGCGGCTGGCGAGTCTGTTCGCGCCTTCGGGGTACTTTGCTGATTTTCAGCAACATATGAAAGCTCAGCTTGCAGACTCGCCCGGAAAATGCCCGAAATCAGGGCGAGTCCGCAAGAGTCCTTTGCGTCAAATAGCTTATTTTCAGATAGTTCAGTACGACGCCGACTACACACTCGATTTGGCCCCGGAAACGTGACCTGCCTCAGAGTGCCCTCAGGCGGCGATTGGATCTATTTTTCTTTCGCGGGAGCGGTCGAGTCTGTTGGCGGCTACGCGGTACTTCGCTGATTTTCAGTAATATATAAAAACACAGCCTGCACACTCACCAAAAAAACGCCTGAAATCCAGGTGAGTCCGTAAGAGCTCTCCGAGTCAATCAGTTCATTTTCAAATAGTTCCGTACGACGCCGACTACACACTCGATTTGGCCCCGGAAACGTGACATGCCTCAGAGTGCCCTCTGGCGGGGACTGGTTCAATTTTTCTTCTCCGCACGCAGTCGAGTCTGTTGGCGTCTTCAGGATACTTTATTGATTTTCAGCAATATATGAAAAATCGGCTTGCAGACTCGCCCGAAGCAGGCAGAAAGCAGCCAGAAAACAGGCGGAAAACACCCGAAACAGCCGAAACAGCCGGAACACACCGGAAAGCAGGCTGAAAACAGCAGGAAACAGTCTGAAAAACACCCGGAATCCGGACGAGTTAGGTAGTAAGAGTAGTAGACATGAACGGAGGACACACCATTATCCCGGAAATGCACATTCAGTTCCTTGACAGGGAACAGAAGAAGAACGTGCGCCGGATAATTCCAAAGGAATCCACCAGGGAAATATCCCTCGTGATACGCAACGACTATGTTAAGGAAAGACTTCTAAATGCCGTTTCAGATATTATAAAGAAAATTATTCCTGAAAACATGCTTGACGGAAGACTGAAAAAATTCGCTATCAAAATATAATTTTCTCCTGTTTGTATTAATTTTGTTCCCTGTTTCAAACAACTTCTACGATTTATGGAAGACGCATTATTATTCAATGGGACCTCCATGGAAGTGTTCAAGTCAGAAGATCCTGACACAATACTTGTGAGGTACACAGACACTATCTCCGCATTCAACGGAATCAAAAAAGCGACAATTGCAGGGAAAGGAGAAATCAATGCTTCAATAGCAGCCATGATTGCCGGATACCTTTCCGAAAACGGAATTTACAACAGATTCATCAGAAAAATTTCATCCGACGGGTTGCTGTGTGCAAAAACAGAGCCGATCGACCTGGAAGTTACAGTAAGAAATTTTCTGGCGGGTTCTATGGCCCAGAGACTCGGGCTCAAGGAAGGTACTCGTCCTGAAAACACTATATTCGATCTGTGCTATAAAAACGCAGAACTTGGAAATCCATTCATCAACGACCATTACGCCGTAGCTCTCGGCCTTGTATCCTATAAGGAACTGGATGAAATTTATTCCGTCTCGAAAAAAATAAACGTGATACTCCGGCCCATGCTGGAAAGCGTCGGTATACAACTGGTAGATTTGAAGCTGGAATTCGGACGCGACCGGAAAGGCAGCATAATCCTTGCAGGCGAGATAACACCAGATACGGCCAGGATGTGGGACATAAAAACATCCGACAAACTTGACAAGGACAGGTACCGCCGCGACATGGGGAAAATATATGAATCATACCGCACTGTCAACCGGAGACTCGCGGAAAAACTGATAAAATAAATTAGGGCAAAACGGTAAGGAAGCATAAAAACAGTTAATAATATGGACAATATAGGAAACTGTCAGAAAACAACATACGATATGCACGGGCTCCACGAAGAATGTGGTGTTTTCGGCATTTACGGAGCAGGCAATGCAGCATCGCTTACCTATTACGGTCTGCATTCCCTCCAGCACAGAGGACAGGAAGGATGCGGAATTGTGACCGTAGACACGGACGGGAACTTCAGGAGAGTCAAGGGTGAAGGACTCGTTACGGAAGTTTTCAATGAAAACAAAGTCTCATCACTCGGCAACTGTTCCATGGCCATAGGACATGTAAGGTATTCAACCACAGGAGGTGGAGGGATAGAAAACGTACAGCCTTTCATGTTCAGACACAACACGGGCGATTTCGCCCTCGCCCATAACGGGAATATCGTAAATTCAAGGGAACTCCGCCGATATCTTGAGAATGCCGGCAGTCTGTTCCAGTCATCGTCCGACAGCGAAATTCTGGCACATCTCATAAAAAAGAATTCATATAACAGGAACCAGCCCAGAATAGCGGCCATAGAAGAAGCCCTCAACATGATAGAAGGTGCATTCGCATTTCTGGTCATGACTTCAAAACGCCTGTACGTATGCAGGGACAAATACGGCCTGCGCCCGTTGTCAATAGGAAAACTCGGCGATGGATATGTAGTAAGCAGTGAAACATGTGCCTTCGACGTAATTGGGGCGGAATTCATACGCGATGTCGAACCTGGAGAAATAGTAACCATAGACCATCACGGAATCAGAAGCATTAGATATTCTGAATTCCGCAAACATGACATGTGTGCCATGGAATATGTATATTTCGCCAGACCTGACAGCGATATAGAAGGACGCAATGTACACAGTTTCAGGAAAGAGACGGGAAGACTGCTCTTCAAGGAAGCTCCTGCCGACGCGGATATCGTGGTCGGGGTACCTGACTCAAGCCTGAGTGCCGCAATGGGATACAGCGAAGCCAGCGGACTGCCATACGAGATGGGGCTTATCAAGAACAAATACATAGGCCGTACATTCATACAGCCGTCCCAGGCTTTGAGGGAAAAAGGTGTCAGAATGAAACTCTCTGCAGTAAAGACTATCGTAAAAGGAAAAAGGATCGTCCTTGTCGACGACTCTGTAGTAAGGGGAACCACTTCAAGGAGGATAATCAGGATGCTTAAGGAAGCCGGAGCCGCCGAAGTACATCTCAGGATTGCAAGTCCGCAGATAAAATCACCTTGTTTCTACGGGGTCGACATCTCAAGCAGAGAAGAACTGATATGTGCAAAAAAGACACTTGAAGAAGTAAGGGAAAGCCTTGAAGCTGATTCCATAGCATTCCTTTCCGAAGAAGCACTGTTCATGGCAGGCAAAAGAAATCAGCTATGTCTTGCATGCTTCAACGGAAAATACCCTACAGACCTCTACAACGGATTGAAATAAAACGGAAAAACAAAGGGACACAGAAAATGTTGGGAACTATTGTAAATGCCTCTTGCATAATAGCAGGCAGTATCATCGGAAGCATTGCAAAACGTGCGATAAAACCGCAATACCAGAATGCAATGTACAACGCCATGGGTCTTGCAGCATTGTTTCTCGGAGCCAGCGCCTTCATCAGCAACCGTCCTGAAAGCACTTTTCCTGTACTGTTCATAGTAAGTCTCGGCATAGGTTCGCTTGCCGGTACTGTCATCGACATATCATCACGATTCGACAGGCTGGTAAAAAGATTTTCAAAATCGAATCTGGCAGAAGGTCTCTCGACTGGCATTCTCATTTTCTGTATCGGTACATTGTCTATGGTAGGTTCAGTGATGAGCGCCCTCTACGGCGACAACACATATCTTTTCACAAACGCCACCCTGGACCTTGTTACATCCACGGTGCTGGCCAGTACCTACGGAATAGGTATGGTATTCGCAGCACCAGTGCTGTTTCTTTTCCAGGGTACGATATACATGGTAACCAGACTTGCAGGAGACGTGATATCGGACGAACTGATGAACGAAATATCAATAATAGGAGGAATACTTATTGCAAGTTCCGGACTCTCCATCCTCGGCATCAAGGACTGCAAGACACTGAACATGCTTCCCTCCCTGCTCGTTCCCGTATTATTCTTCATCATCAGATCATTATTCATATAATTTGTACAGCATAAATTATATTTAGCTATCTTTACCATACAAACAAACCGACAACTTATGAAAAGACGCGTCCTGACAATTTCCCTTGCGATAATAGCCGCAGCACTTGCAGCATTCATCTATTTCAGATTCTACTTTGTATTCGGAGAAGGAGTAAAAACCGGAAACCTCAATTTCGTAGTCTACAAAGGATATGTCTTCAAGACCTACGAAGGAAAAATAATCCAGTCAGGCTTTACGTCAAGATACAACAACAATTCCCTCCAGTCCTATGAATTCGAATTTTCAATAGAAGACCAGACAGTCGCGGATTCACTCATGAGATGCGGGGGCAAGGAAGTGGAACTCCACTACAAGGAATATCTCGGCTCCCTGCCATGGCGCGGCATGCAGAAATATGTCGTAGACAAGATAATTTCCGTAAAATAGAGGCGACTGCACGCCAAAACCGCCACAACTGCCAGATTCCAATACCATGAAAAACACCAACCAGTGCGAAACCGGACTGCAGTATCCGGACTTCACAATAATATTCATACAGACATTCACTTCAGCCGGAATTACCATTCCAGCGGAAGGATGGCTTCAGGATGGAAGCCAGGGCAACTTTGACGACCAGCTTTTTCTCCACAAAAAAGAGATAATCAAAAGGTACATACTTCCTGGATTCAAAATCAGAGTTGTTGTCGGGGACGAATCCGATTATGAAACTGTCGAAGGTGAAGTTGCCGTATGGGCCACCCAGTTCTTCGACACGACCATGGAGATATCGTACCGTTTCATAGTACATACAAGTCCAAGGTTCAAAGACATGGGATTCATGACAGCCAGCGCCCCTCTGGATACTGACAAAATAATTGCCCTCGCAGGAATAGTACAGCATGTTGAACACTGGGTCTTCAAGGAAAAGGAAAACATGCAGATAATAGACGGATGTGTCAGGGAAATTGAAATAAGCGATTTCCCTTTCAGTCCGTCCTCATCATACCTTCAGGAAGCGGACAGGGAAAACGGAATTTCATTCGACGAGGCAAGAAGAAGGTACAGAAATGTTTTCGACAAAACCGGTCTAAACGAATTCAGGTACGAAGAACACGATTTCACATTCATCGACATTTGGGAGACCATAGAACATTACGGCATACCAGGCTTCAGAAGAATGGATGAAGACGAAATAATAGAGCACATTGAAACACGGCACAGGGCGGAACTTGTCGGGCTGATGAGTCTGTACCCAAAAGAATGGCCGTACAGAATGGACTCTTCATACGTGGATATCTGCGGACCGAACATAGCAATAGACACAGACGACCTCGTGCTCGCCAATGAAAACATGAGCATCGTCTTCGGCACTTACGGAAGAAGGGGCGAAGACTCCGCAACCAACTGGATCAAACATCTCAAACGCAGGGACAAATACCACGTATGCTGGCCTGAATACCTTACGCTTATAGAGATACTTCTGGCCAAGAAAATGATAATAAACTACGTACTTAACAAATACATCTGCAATTCCAAGGACGCAGCCGACAGAAAAACTCACAAGATAATAGAACAGAACGCACGATTGAGCATAAAGATGACCGACATGCTCACTGAACTCGACAGCATAAGATATCTTAGATACATTTCGCACAAGCACATGTACAATATGACTGCGGAAAGGCTCAGGATATCCAGAGATGAAGAAGAACTCAGACATGTAATAGAGCATATAGAAAGATCGCTCAACAATGCCAATGCGGCTGCAGAACTCAACGAAAACGACAAGACAAAACATATTCTGTTCTTCATTTCGGTCGCATCGCTTTTCGGGGTTCTGCTGGAAGGGAACGGGATTGCCCCGATATATGCACTCATATCGGATGAATGGGGAAGCGGCGTCGCCCTTACAGTCGTGATACTGACGACGATAGGTATCCTGATCGGACTCTATCACCTGTTCGGGGCCTTTACCAGATGGCTTGTGAAATACATCAGAATTGCAGGGAAAAAGATTGCCGGTTACCTTCACGGAAAAATGAACAAATAAAACCAAAGGACAATGATAACTGAATACGACAGCAATATGAAAAACGGATTGTGCAGTTTTTTCGCCGGAATAATAGAAACGCATATAGACTATATATCCCACGGTGAACTGCAGATGGGCATAGCTACGGACATAGGCGTACTTGCTCCGGATTTCATGGAGAAATGGGAAAACTACCTGGAACGTCAGGCGTCCTGCCCGGACAATTTCATTCTGCTGGATACGGAATCAGGTAAAATCCGCGGATTCATAATTGCAGGGACTACATCTGACGGTGACAAGCCATACGGGGTAATTTTCGACATGGGTGTAGACCCGATATACAGAGGAAACGGCATCGGTAAAAAACTTCTCTCCGAAGCAGTCGTGAGACTTCGGGAAAAAGGCGTATCGGAATATTACCTTGAATCGGGAGTAAACAATCATTCCGCACATGAATTTTTCGAACACTCCGGATTCGTACAGGTATCATCCGTCTTCAGAATGAAAGACATCTAAAACTTCAATATCATGAAATCAGGATTAAGAACATTTTTCGGAATTGCAGCCATAACGTCAGCGATTGCATTATCGGCAGTCAGAGCCGACGCCTGCACAGGAATAACATTGAAAACAGTTGACGGGAAACTTGTTCCGGCACGTACCATTGAATGGGGAGGAAGCAATCTGAACAGCCGATATGTAGTCGTACCGAGAGGATACGCACAACAGTCCATGACTCCTGGCGGAAAGACAGAAGGAATGCGGTTTTCAGCACGTTACGGATACGTAGGACTTTCAGTAGAGATGAAGGAGTTCGTGGCCGAAGGCATAAACGAAGCAGGACTTTCCGCAGGTTTGTTCTACTTTCCCGGCTACGGCAAATATGAAGACTATGACGAATGCCTGAAGGAAAGCAGCATAGCCGATCTGCAGCTTGTATCATGGATCCTCGGCAATTTCAAAACTGTGGAGGAAGTAAAGGAAGGCATGAAAAACGTACATGTGATTGCGATAGATCCCAGAGCATCCACAATTCACTGGAGAATAACCGATAAAAGCGGCAAACAGATGATAATCGAGATAATCGACGGCAAGACCAATTTCCATGAAGACGGAATCGGGGTTCTTACAAACTCTCCGGATTTCAGGTGGCAGATGACAAACCTCAACAACTATGTCAACCTGTATCCTGGAGGTGCAAAACCTCAGAAAATAGGAGAAATGAATCTGAACGCATTCGGGGCCGGAAGCGGCTTCCTCGGAATACCTGGAGACGTGACACCGCCTTCAAGGTTCGTCAGGGCCGCATTCTTCCAGAATACCGCTCCTGCACAGAAAGACGAAGAATCGGCGGCACTTCAGGCTTTCCAGATACTCAACAACTTCGACATACCGATGGGAGTTGAATTCGGAGCCGGCGAAATTCCAGCCGATATACCGAGCGCAACACAATGGACTTCAGCAACCGACATGTATAATCTGAAGATATACTACAGGACAATGTACAACAGCTCTATCAGATGCATTGACCTCAAGACAATAGATTTCTCAAAGGTAAAATACACTGACATGCCGCTTGATGAAGTCATGCGCCAGCCTGTCACATACATCAAGATTAAATAAACCGGACCTAATATTCGAAACGCCCGTTCTTCCAAGATCTGTTCAGCAGTACAGGAGGTGCGGGCATTTCTTCTGCCGGAACCGCAGATTTTCCTGACCAGGAAACCGCAGACTTGGTCCTGTTAATTTCATCCCATGTGACAAAATCCTCATAATCGAAAGTCCAGGAAGAACCGAATGCAAGCTTGCATATCCTGTTGTATATAGCCTCTCTTGAGGGAGCGTTGAACCCGCCGGTATTATTACGCATTATGCTGTAATCGGTTGGTCTGTAAGCACCATATACATACGTACAGGAACCTTCGTAAACTCCTATTTTCTCGGACAAGTACCTCGCATCCACAATGAATTTGCTCCATATCACTTCTGCCGGATCAGATGTAAAATCGACGTTCCTTCCCCATCCGTAATCCGAATAGAATCCGCGATATTCGTCTATTTTGCTCTGCGGGATGGTACCTACAGTAAAATACTCGTCCATCAGTTTGGAAAAGCCGTGTCCGCCCGCTTCATGGTGAATAAGCTGCCCCATCACCTCATCGGAAGTTCCTTTAGGAAGATAGGCTATTCCGGAGCCCCTGCCGTAGTCCCCCTTGAGATTCGTCGGCACACTCATATAACAGGTACCTGCATAATTTTCGGAATTTATTATGACTATTATCAGTATTTCATTCATACGCGAATCATCCGATGCCAGAGACGGTATGCCTGAAGCATATTCCATACATTTTTCATCATTTCCCCCGACCTGTGTTCCTGCCCCGAATGTTGTAGAAAGAGCGGTTTCGCCACCCGCTACAATACCTTCGTTCTTCGAAACGGCATCGATATAATATACATTGAAATATTGTCTGAAAGAAGAATAGGGTTCTATCGAAAAGAACAAATCAGCCGCCTTCTTCATAAGTTCACCATAACTTCCGTCGGCTATCTGCCTGTCCGAAAAGGCGTCTCCCATCAGGACTATGTCGATTCCCCTGCCCAGGGTCGCAGTATTGAGGACATGGTACTTTCCATCGGCGGAAAAATCGGAAGAAACATAAAAATCGCCGTCAAGCCTTGTCTTGAGAAAAGTTCCCAATGTTTTCCTTTCATAAATAGCGGAATGGAATATCAGCTTTCCTTCATTATCGAAAGCCATTACCGTCGGCACATAAAGTACAGACAATTCATAGATATATTCAGAAATCATGGGCCAGTCCATCCCGTACTTGTTCACCGCGGAAAGTGCCTTTTCCGGCTCAGTCTTCCCGTCGAGACACACACCTACCACCTGCAATCCCTTATCCTTGTAGTCGGAATACCATCCGGACATACTCTCATGAAAGGAATCGCTGTATCCGTCGTATGTAGTCCAGAAATAATATACGGTTACCTTGGCATTTGAAACGGAGTTGCTGTTGACGGAAGTTCCGTCAGAAGCGACATAAACAAATTCAGGAATTTCAAGATTCAACGAAGTAAACGACAATCCGTTGTGCTGATCAAGACAAAGCCAGCCGCAACTCTGCCACCACGATGCAGAAGTTATCTCACTCGGAATCGTTCCGGAAAAGTAATTTCCCCCGAGGACAAGTTTCCTGATTTTCTTAAGGCTCCCAATAGAGGCCGGTATACTCCCGCTCAGTTCATTGAAAGAAAGGTCGAGTACTTCAAGGTCTGTCAATTCAGCAATCCTTTTAGTAAGTTCTCCAGTAAGCGAATTTTCAGAAAGCTCTATTCCGGTAACCTTGCCGCCGGACATTTTTACGCCATACCATTCTGAAAGATCCTTGTCCGAATTCCAGTTTTCATTGTTCTTCCAGGAATCCCCTCCGGCCTTGTTGTAAAACTCGACAAGGATTTCCTTCTGTCTTGCGATTTCCTTTTCATATTCACTCGGTCCCTTGGAACGGACACATCCGGCAAGGCCGAAAATCAATACAATCAATAATACGTATGATCTTGACATATAATTCCGTTATTTTATTTCTGAGGTATTTCAGTTGTATCATAATCATCCAGACGGTTGCTCCAGAGATACTTCCTTGTCTCCTTCACAACGACGCCGCTCAGCAGAAGCAGGGCAACGAGATTCGGTATTGCCATCAAGGCATTCGTTCCGTCAGCAATGTCCCATACCAGAGAAAGGTCAAGCACTGCTCCGGCAAATACAAGTAGCACCCACAGTATGCGATAGACGACAATGACCTTCTTGCCTGCAAGATATTCTATTGCACGTTCCGCATAATACGACCATCCCAGAATGGTAGAAAAGGCGAATGTCACAAGACCTATCGTCAGGATGAGAGATCCGGCATACGGGATTTTTCCGAAAGCATACTGGGTAAGCCTTGCCCCGTCGGAATAATTTATATCCGGATGGGCAACTATACTGCTTACAAGAACCAGACCAGTAAGCGCACAAACGATGACAGTATCCCAAAATGTTGCAGTTGAAGAAACAAGAGCCTGCCTTACCGGATTTCGTGTTTGTGCCGCCGCCGCGACAATAGGTGCGGACCCCATACCGGATTCATTCGAGAAAAGTCCTCTGGCAATACCGTAGCGGGCTGCCATCATGACTCCCGTTCCGACAAAACCTCCTCCTGCGGCTTCCGGAGAAAAAGCCGAATATACGATAAGCCTTATCGTTTCTCCCATGAAATTCCAGTTCATGAAAATTATCACCAGACACCCGAGAACATAGAATATTGCCATGAAAGGAACCAGAGCCCCGCATACCTTCGAAATACCCTTCACACCGAAAATTATGACCAAAGCCACCATGATTGCCATTACCGCCCCCGAAATCCATACGGGTATACCCTCGAAAGACGCTCCGAAAAGTCCCGGTTCGGAAAGGAGCGTGGATATGGCATTGGCCTGAACCGTATTGCCAATTCCAAGTGCAGCTATTGCCGTAAAGACACAGAATATGACAGCCAGCCACTTCATTTTCAGTCCTCTTTCAAGAGCATACATCGGACCTCCCAGCATAGTGCCGTCCGAAGTACGGACGCGGTACTTTATTGCAAGCAGTCCTTCAGAATACTTTGTAGCTATACCGAATACTCCGGTAATCCAGCACCACAAAACAGCCCCAGGACCTCCAAGGGAAATTGCCGTCGCCACTCCGATGATATTTCCGGTACCTATGGTTGCGGCAAGGGAAGTGGCAAGAGCCCCGAACTGACTCACGTCACCGTGTGAATCGGGATCTTTGGTTATGGAAAGTCTGATTGCCTTGAATATCTGCAATTGCGGAAAACGCAGACGGACAGTAAGAAAAAGATGTGTACCAAGCAAAAGCACTATGGTAGGCCAACCCCATAAGGCAGAAGTGACCGAGGAGACAATAGCTTCGAATTTATCCATGATTTCTGCTTTTATTTATGCGAATATATCAAAAAAAACAGCCACTTTGCCTGTCCGCATAAAATAAAGCATCAATAATACCGTCAGAAAGTCCTATTTCCGGAACATAGATGTATTCCGAACCAAGTATTCCGGCTATAGTCAGAAAAATTTCGGAAGCAGGGACAATGACATCCGCCCTGTCCTGTTTCATGCCGTACAGACGCATCCTTTCATTTTTTGTCAGGGGTGCTATCCTTTCATGAAACTTTTCAAGGGAATGTACAGGCAACTGCTTTTTCTTTCTGTTCGCTATATATATAAGTTTAAAAAGTTTGTTTATGTTTCCTCCGGAACCGATTATGTTTATCGGAGGCATGTCTTTCACATGAGCGGCTATCTCGTCCCTCATATATTGCCATGCAGCTTCGGTAACCCCGCCCGTCAGGATACGCACGGTCCCGATATTGAACGATTTGGAATATATGAGTTCGCCCCCCGCAAGAAGATTCACTTCCGTACTTCCGCCTCCCACATCTACATACATGTAGTAACCGTTCCTGTCTTCAAGGCACTCTATGTGGTTGTTGTATATCATGCGGGCCTCTTCCTGACCGTCTATGATCTCTATTTCAATTCCTGTGGCACGTTTTATCTTCTTTATTATTTCGGCCCCGTTTTCAGCATCCCTCATGGCAGATGTGGCACATGCCCTGTACGCATCCACACCATAAATTTTCATCAGATGCCTGTACGCCTTCATGAGACGCCTGAGATTGTCCGATTTTTCCTTGGAAATCCTGCCGTTCCCGAAGACGTCAAAACCCAGACGCAGCGGGACACGCAAAAGAAGTTCCTTTGAAAAATCTGCGATACCGTCCTCCACCCTCACCTTCTTGACAAGAAGCCTGACAGCGTTCGAACCGATATCTATTGCTGCATAATTTCTTGAAATTTCCATATTCAGCCATTTAATTCCAACCTGACAAGTAGATCCACTGACACTCCAGCCGCTGCCGCCTCATACAGTTTCCTGACGATGGCGGAATCAGTTATATGATTGACCTTCACCTTAATCCAGGCAGGTTTACCGGCATTTCTGTTTTTTACTTCGTCATTTATCAGTTTTATGAATCGGGACTTATTGCCGCTTCCTGGAGTACCCTTATATACGAATCGAAGCTATGGTAAGGTACATGTATGAAGCGGTCCTTTTTCCTTATGCCGGCAATGAAACTCTCTTCCGGCTCCGAAATCTCCTTTTTCAGAAGCGGAGTCCACACCGGATACTTCAGGTCCTTTCTTCCGCAATCCGGGAATCCCATCAGATCCTTGTGATTATGATAACGTCCCCCGGCAAGTACCGTATCCAGTTTGTCCAAAGCAAGCACCTTCATAAGCTGCTTGAGCAGCCCTCCCGGCATCGCAGCATCATACACCACACGGAGCGGTTCCCCTTTCCTGCGGCTTTTCAATCCTTTGGATATCTTCTGAAGCACACCGTTACGCATGTCGTTATCTATATCCATTTCCGCATCGCGAGTGAACTTGAAGGAATAAGCCTCATAACTCTCATATTCCTGTCCGCAGAAAATGAACGGAAGACAACATCTTATCACATCATCAAGATACATGAGATAGCTTTTTCCGTCCCTGTCAGGAAGCCTTACGAACCTGCCGCACAAAGCCACCGGAAGATCAAGAAATCCATACTCGTACTTTCTTTTATCAGCCCCTTTCTTATGAAGCCTTACCGCCAGATATATGTTGTCATCCGCCTCTATGTCGAAATGCTTTATGGCCGAAAATCTCACCGGAAGTACAAATCCGTTGAGACGCTCCCGATAAAACGACCTTATGTACGCCAACTGTTCCTCGTCTGCCTCGGAATCATTTATGATATATATGTTCTCTTTCCTGAGCTCATCCATAAGTACCCTGATCGTACGCTCGAATTCCCTGGAATACTCTGTATTGAGCCGGTTTATGGATTTAAGCACAGAAAGTGATTCCTCCCTGTCCGCTTTTGCCGCCTTTTCTTCACATTCGGCGATTCTGCTCTGCGTCGCCACCCTTACCCTGAAAAACTCATCCAGATTGTTCGAATAAATTCCCAGAAAAGCAAGTCTTTCCAGAAGAGGAACATTGTCTCTGGAAGCCTCCTGCAATATGCGTCTGTTGAAATACATCCAACTGATATCTCTGGCCAGATAGTCCTTAACCGTTTTAACTTTCATAAGATAATCTTTATCAGGGCGTAAAGTTATATCCTTTTTGTTACGAAATTATTAAAACGTCCGGTCAAGCCACACCTACAGGGACTGAACAGCAGATTTCAGACTCAGCATGGCTTTTTCAAGCACGCTTGCCGGAACACCGACATTTAGTCTCATGAAACCCTCTCCTCCCTCACCGAACATGGCACCATTGTTAAGGGCAAGATGCGCCTTGTCAAGGAACAGGGCATCAAGACCTTCCCTGTCAAGTCCGAGTTTTCTGCAGTCAAGAAATATCAGGAAAGAGGCCTGCGGTCTGATCATCCCCACCTGAGGCAGTTCATTCTCAAGAAACCTCTCAACATAATCTATGTTTCCGGAAATATATTCCAAAGTTCTGTCCAGCCATTCAGCCCCGTTGTCATAGGCTGCGGAGACCGTTCTGTAGGCAAACATGTGACCTTCGGCAAAATCACCGGAATCCATATATTTCCTGAATATCTCCCTTAAACGGTCATCCTCTATAATACAGTACGAACTTGATATTCCCGGCATGTTGAAAGCCTTGCTCGGAGCCATCATCACAACGGAATTTGCCGCAGCCTTTTCAGAAACCATGGAGAACGGATGATGTCTGTAAGGCTTGAGGGTAAGGTCGGCATGTATCTCATCCGAAATCACGAGGGTACCGTTATCATAAGCTATTTCCGCTATGGTTTTCAGTTCATTCTCTGTCCACACCCTGCCGCCGGGATTGTGAGGGTTACACAATATAAGCGCTTTGCATCCCGCAATATCCTTTCTGAACCGGTCGAAATCAATATTCATGGTACCGTTTTCCATCACCAGCGGAGAATACACCACCTCACGTCCGCTTTTCATGGATACATTGAAGAACGGGAAATATACCGGAGGCATGACCATTACCTTGTCGCCCTCTTTTGTAAAGGCCCTGAGCACATAAGCAAGCCCTCTTACAATCCCGGGAACATACGCAAGATATTCGCGCCTGATTTTCCAGGCATGTCTCCTGTCAAGCCAGCTAATTATCGAATCATACCATGAATCAGGTATGAAAGTATAGCCAAGAACCCCTCTGTCGAGCATCTCACGGATTGAGTCGGTAATGAAATCAGGTGTCTTGAAATCCATATCGGCCACCCACATAGGAAGAAGATCCTCCCTTCCGAAACGGTTTTTCAGATCATCCCATTTTACACAGTCAGTACCCCTGCGGTCGACAATCCTGTCATATATACAGTCATTTTCCATAATACACGAATATTTAGATTTATATGATCAATAAAAATATACCATAACAAAATTAATATAATATAACATATCAACAGAGGAAATGTTCGATTATGCCTCAAGTACCTGCATACGGCAAAACGGCATATCATCGCAGTGTCCTGAACGACAATATGTGCCATGTCACAGCAACAGCCACTATGACAAGAAGGACCTTGATTACTGGAAACGGAACCACGCATAATATACAGTAAAGCATTGTCGCCCACAAGAGGGAGACTGAATATATCTTGGCCCTCAACGGGATAGCCTTCTTCTCCCTGAAATTCGTGATATACGGTCCGAGGCGCTTGTGCGAGATAAGCCGATTATACATTCGTTCAGAACCCTTGAAATACAGGGAAGCAGCCAGAAGAAGAAAAGGGGTCGTCGGAAGGAGCGGCAGGAATATGCCGGCAATACCGAGAGCAAGAAATATGCTGCCCAGTAGAACAAAAACGGTATTCCGGATATTGTTTTTTTTCATACCGCTAAGATAAGAAGAGAGTCCGTTCCTGCAAAAAAGAAAAAGAAATAGAGGCCGCATCGTAAACATTACGATACAGCCTCTGATAAGATTCGGACCGTACTACGGCCTTTGAAAATATTTATTTTGCTATAAGTTCCTTAACTTTAGCTTCAAGTTCAGCACCATGGATATTCCTTGCTGCTATAACACCGTCCTTGTCCATAACTACGAGATGAGGAATGGCGTTCACTCCATAAAGCTGTGCACCTTCGCAATCCCAGTATTTAAGGTCTGACATATGAGGCCAGTTGATTCCGAGATCCTCGATACCTTTCTTCCATGCAGCTTCTTCCTTGTCAAGGGAAACACCTACGATTTCGAACTTGTCACCTTTGTACTTCTTGTAAAGTTCCTTCAGAGCAGGCATACCTGCACGGCATGGACCGCACCATGAAGCCCAGAAATCCACAACGACAACCTTGCCTTTTCCTACATAATCGGAAAGTTTCACGTCCTTGCCTTCAAGATCCTTCATTGTAAAGTCAACGAATTTCTGACCTACAGCTGTGGTTTTCAAAGCATTCGCATATTTCTGAATCTTTACTACAGTCTCATCGCTCTTGAAAGACTCAGGAACCTGTGAAAGAAGAGCATCAAGTTCGTCTACCTTCAGACCGTAATATATGCTTTTGAGAAGATGAACTCCAACAGCATTTGTAATGTTTGCCTTTGCGGCATTGAGATTTATCTCGGACATCCTGTTGTCGAGCTTTTCATACTCGGCATAGATAGAATCCCTCTGTCCTTCAGAAAGGCCTTCCTGCCTTGCAGCCATCGAAAGTTCCCTCATCTTTGGATAAACTTCAGCGATCTGATCCTTAACGGCCTGATATGCATCGTTTACTGCAGTTCCCTTTACAGAAGGGTTTTCCTTCTTCAGTTCTACTGTCAATTTTCCGTTTTCAAGGAAGAAATCTGTCCTGAGCACATTGTTTTCAGCGGTCTTGCAAGAAAGATATACATTTTTAGGAAGTTCCTGTACACCTTCGAATGTAAACTGACCGGCAGATACAACAGCGGTATCAAGGTTGACAAAATTCCAGCCCTGTCTTTCCTGAAGGAAAACCATGTCTCCGTCAGCGCCAGTTTCTACCGTACCTGTGATAACATATCCAGGTTTTCCGGAACATGCCGCCACTGCCACAGCTGCGGCGAATGCAAATGTTTTGAATACTCTTCTCATAATGAATAGTGATTTAAAATTTGGCGCAAAAATAGATATTATTTGTTTCTGATGTACTAAATTTGTCAAAATTATTGATATAAAAAGGATATCGACATGCACAATTTCATTTTCAGAAATCCGGTAGAATTAATATTCGGAAAAGGACAGATATCTAAACTGTCGGAAAAAATAGCTCCGGGAACAAAAGTAATGATGACATTCGGAGGAGGATCCATCTTCAAAAACGGCATTTACGATCAGGTCAAGGCAGCGCTCAAAGGTGTGGAAGTAATCGAATTCGGAGGAATAGAAGCCAACCCGGATTATTCTACACTCATGAAAGCGGTGGAAATATGCAAAAAGGAAAAGGTGGACATGCTTCTGGCCGTAGGAGGCGGTTCGATAATCGACGGAACCAAATTCATTGCTGCGGGTACAAAATATGAAGGAGACCCGTGGGAATTCATGCTTGACAGCAGCATTACCAGCGAAGCCATTCCTTTCGGAACCGTACTTACGCTCCCTGCAACGGCATCGGAAATGAACTGCGGAGCCGTAATATCGAGAAGGGAAACAAATGAAAAATTCGCATTCCACAACCCGAACTGCTTCCCGCAATTCTCCATACTCGACCCTACTGCAATATATTCACTTCCTAAAAGACAGATATCCAACGGTATAGTCGATACTTACGCACATACTCTGGAACAGTACCTCACTACGGATATCGACACCAAGGTAATGGACAGGTTTGCAGAAGGACTGCTAAGGACACTTGTAGAAATCGCACCAGACCTGCTCAAGGATGAAAGAAGCTACGATGTATGCGCCAACTTCATGATTACAGCCACGATGGGTCTGAACGGCTTCATAGCAATGGGTGTGGATGAAGACTGGGCAACACATATGATCGGACATGAACTGACTGCTCTCCACGGACTCGACCACGGAGTAACCCTCGCAATCGTACATCCGGGAGTAATGAGAGTAATGAAAGAGGAAAAGCGTGCCAAACTCCTAAAATACGCCGAAAGGGTATGGGACATAAAGGAAGGCACGGAAGACGAAAGAATAGAAGCAGCCGTGGTAAAAACGGAAGAATTCTATCGCTCTGTCGGAATGAAAATAAAACTTTCTGAACACAATATCGGCGAAGAAACCATAAATACCATAGTAAAACGTTTCAGAGACAGAAAATGGAACGTAGGCGAACACGGTATCGTAACTCCTGAAAAAACCGAAATGATACTCAGATCCGTTCTCTGAAAACACACTGCCGGCAAATGAGCGGAGACAGGATACATTTTTTCAGCAGTCAGGATATACGGAAGATGGAAAACGATTCCGGAATATCATTGCAGGCATATCTCGGACGCAAGCTGAACAATCCTTTCAATTATGAACCCAGCGCATTTGCGGAAACGGCAGCTGAAAAGGTAAGAGAACATGTACGGGCCGATGCCGTACTCGCAGAAGAGGCATCCGAAGGCAAAATGTTCGGCATCCTTACCGTTGCCATAGAAAACGGAAACAGGGCCGGACTTGCTTTTCTGGCCGCATTTTCAGGAAATATCAGGACAGGAGACGATTTTTTCGTGCCTCCTGTCTTTGATTTATATAATCAGGAAGGCTTCTTCCGCAAAGGGGAAAATGAAATATCCGCCATAAATGCCAAAATTTCGGAACTAAAATCCTCCCCCGAATACATTAAAGCCGTAAAAGCACTTCGGGATACCGAAACGGAAGCCGGAAATGAGATTTCAGCCTATTCCGAATTCGCCAGAAAGAGCAAAAATCTAAGGGACGAAATCCGCAAATCGGACGATTATGATGAAAAAACCGAAGAAAAACTGCTTGACGAAAGCAGATTCCAGAAAGCCGAACTCAAAAGAATAAGGGAAAGATGGAAAAAGCGCATTTCTGAAATTGCTGAAACCCTTTCGGAATTCGATTCGGAACTTGAAAGGCTTCATATAAAAAGAAAGAAAATGTCAGCCGTTCTGCAGGAAAGGATATTCGACGGTTATTCATTTCTGAACGGAAAAGGCGAACGCAAGAATCTCAGAGAAGTGTTTTCAGACCACGGCATAGCGGAACCTCCATCCGGAGCCGGGGACTGTGCAGGTCCGAAACTGTTCCAATATGCTTTCGAAAAAGGACTGAGACCAATTGAAATCGCCGAATTCTGGTATGGCAGGCCGCCAGCATCAGGCATAAGGCACGACGGATCTTTCTATCCATCATGTCAAAACAAATGCGGTCCCATATTAGGTTACATGCTGGGAAAAACCGACATGGGAAAAAACCACCTCGCGGACCCGGACAGGACAAGCGGACTGAACCTCATCCGTAAAACGGGCATACTTTATGAAGACGATTATCTGATAGCTGCAGACAAACCTGCAGGAATTCTTTCCGTTCCCGGAAAGACATCATCAGTCTCCCTTCAGGAATTTCTTCAAGAAAGGGAAAAGGCAAACGGAAAACACATCTACCAGATACACCGGCTTGACATGGACACATCCGGAGTCATCCTTTTTGCAAAGGACGAGATTTGCTGTAAAAGGTTGCAGCGCGATTTTGAAAACCGTAAAATCACGAAAACATATCTTGCCCTGCTTGAAGGTTCTCTGAACACTGACGGGAAAATAATCAGGACGGAACTTCCCCTCTCGCCGGATATCGCGGACAGACCGAGACAGAAAGTCGATACCGACTTTGGGAAACCGGCATTGACAGTTACCAGGATCATATGCAGATCGGACAGGTATACCTTTGTAGAAATGACACCTGTAACAGGCAGGACACACCAGCTGAGGGTGCATGCTGCTCATGGCAAGGGTCTCGGACATCCGATTGCAGGAGACAGACTCTACGGATTCACGAAAGCCGGTTATGTCAAAGGACGTCTCATGCTCCATGCATATTCCATTTCCTTCACACACCCTGTCACCGGTAAGACAATGACAATAAAAGCCGTCAATAACGATTTTTTTTCATACCTTTACAAAATAAGCGGCATAAACTACAGGAATCCGACACTCAAATGATAAAGACAACCGGCAACGTTAAATGTATCGGGAGAGACAGCGAATCAGCAAAAATCGCTGAAAACATCAAAAAGGGAACAGATACGCTTCTTGTTTCCCCGCACTACTGGGGAAAATCAGGAATAATGGAAAATGCTCTTGAATTGTTCAGGCGCAATGGCAGACAAGAATATGAAAACTGCATAATATGTAAAATAAACCTGCGTAAAAGAAGGAGTTCTGAAGAAATAAGACAGCGTATAGACATACAGCTCCACAGACAGGCCGGTCCGGCATATTCCTCCGTCAAGGAAGAATATTCTTCCGAAGAACTGCAAAACGGCATATTCACGGCTCTTTTCAGATGCTGTGAAAAAACAGGAAAAAGATGTCTGATAATTCTGTACGAAATACAAAACATACTGAGGAACAGCGGACACGCACCCATCGCAAAGGAAATTCTCAAAAACATATCCTCACACAATACGATGACAACATTCCTCATCACCGCCGACAGCTGCAGGGACGTAGAGGAAACATTCGCAATCCCTAAATCTCCGCTGAAATCACACGGGGAAACAATAAGGCTGAAAAAGATTGAAGACATCGTATGGATAGACTATATACGCACAAGATTCTCATCTTCAGGAAAATCCATATCCTCCGAACTGTGCAGATACATAATCGACATATCCGACAGGCATCCGTATTTCATCCAGCTGACGACAGAAGAAATATGGTACCATACAAGGGCTTTCTGTTCAAGGGAAATAATCGACGACACAATCGAGATAATGACCGAGCAATTCAGTCTGCACTACATAGTCACCACAGAAAGCCTGACCGATGCCCAGATAAACTTTCTTAAAGCTTTTATCTCAGGGGAAAAGGCACTTACCTCGGCTTCCGTAATGAAAAAATACGGAATAACTTCATCTCCTGCCCTTAACAGGGCAAGACTTTCCCTTCTTGACAAGTCTGTGCTTGTCAGGCACTGCGGGGAAACAGGATTCGTCGATCCTTTCTACAAATACTGGCTAAAGAACAAATTTTTCGTCTGAGCAGGCAAAAAAGGGGCTTCTAATTTCAGCGCATTCTGTTTCTATGGAAATGCGGAGCTACATAATACCTGAAATATATCATGGATACGAGTGAAAGAAAAGCGCCGAAAAGATATGCATGCGACAGGGAATCGATATCCCTTATTAGACCTCCCGCCACCAGACCGAGCCCTATTCCAACATCCCATGACGTAAGATAGGTCGATGTAGCCGTTCCTCTCTGGCTGTTAGGAGCAAGATTCACGAACATCGTGTTGAAGGCCGGGAACATCGTGCCGAATCCGGCTCCCAAAAGGAGAGCAGTAGAGAAAAACACCGTTTTAGTCAAAGAAGCATTGAATGACATCATCCATTCACAGGCAAACAGCAAGGCAAAACATATTATGACTACGTACAGGCCTATGCATATGGCCTCCGTTATCCTTCCCCTGTCAACCTGTTTTCCGGAAAACAGCCTCGAAACAGCCATTCCGACAGCCATGAACGAGAAAAAGAGTCCAGTACCGTTGGCTATTCCGATATCCTTGGCATACATGGCTACATACGTGGTCGTCATGCCGTAAGGTATCGAAAGCAACAGCAATGCAACACCGAGCGGAATACCTTTCAACAATATGAAACGGTCCAGAGATACAGGCGTGTCATGTTTTACCGGTTCCTTCTTCGGAGCCTTAACCATAACGGCCATTATCATACCAAGAATACAGCATCCCATAGCACACAGGAAAATAAAGTCGAACGAATAATAATCATGCAGGAAAAGTCTCCACAAGATAGAATGGAAATACCGGCATAAGCAGATAAAACCCGAAATAGAGCAGGAAATTCGCCGCCAGTATAAAACAGTAACTCGGCGTAATGAGTCGGTCCTTTTGCATATCGTCAACTGAAAAACTGTGCAAATGTAGTCAAAATGTCTTAACTTTGTCCCGTTCTTAAAAACACCCTACCAATTATGAAATTTTTTATAGATACAGCCAACATCGACCAGATAAGGCAAGCTCATGAAATGGGCATTCTTGACGGAGTTACAACCAACCCGAGCCTTATGGCAAAAGAAGGAGTCAAAGGAAAGGAACAGATTTTCAACCACTACAAAACAATCTGCTCAATTGTAGACGGACCTGTAAGCGCAGAAGTATTTGCTACCGATTATGAAGGCATGATCAGGGAAGGCGAAGAACTTGCTGCCATAGACCCGAAGATAACCGTTAAACTTCCGTGCACAAAAGACGGAATCAGGGCCGTAAAATATTTCTCATCCAAAAACGTTGCTACAAACTGCACCCTCGTATTTTCAGTAGGACAGGCTCTTCTTGCAGCAAAGGCCGGAGCGACATTTGTAAGTCCTTTCGTAGGAAGACTCGATGACATTTCGGAAGACGGAGTTGCGCTGATATCCCACATAGTCAACGTGTTCAACTGTTACGGTTTCCAGACACAGGTTCTGGCCGCATCCATAAGACACACCAATCACATAATAAGATGTCTTGATGCCGGTGCCGACGTTGCGACATGTCCTTTAAGTGCAATCGAAGGACTTCTCAAGCACCCTCTTACCGACAAAGGTCTTGACACTTTCGTAAAGGATGCTGCAAAAATGCAGTAGAACAGAGATTTATTACAGATTTTAGGAAAACAAAAGGCCGACCCAAATTTTTTGAGTCGGCTTTCTTTTTTATTGTGCCCGGAACAGGACTCGAACCTGCACACCTCTCGGCACTCGCACCTGAAACGAGCGCGTCTACCATTCCGCCATCCGGGCTTGTTTCGTTTGGGATTGCGAAGGTAACAATTATTTTTTAAAATGAAAACTTTTTATAAAAAATTTACTGAACCAAATCAAAAAACCGGGTGCCTTGCGGAACCCGGTCAACTCTGTCATCTATACGTACAGGTCGAATATCTGCACGCGCATGTCATTATTTTCCGAAAAGTACGTCAGCACCCTGAACGAACTTGATATCCTTCGGAATGCCTGCACCGTTTATCTTGTCGAGATCTGCCTGAAGAGCTGGAGTTATTCCTCCATTTTCAGCCCTGTACTTGGTTGCAAATTCGACATCACCATTACCCTGGGTGGTCAGAATAAGGTCTGCCCAACCGTTTACGGCTTCCCTCGCCTTCGCATAATCTATTACATATTTGCCTTCAGCATTGCGGGTAAAGGCACCTGCCTTTTCCATGTAATTGAAACACATCATATTCGCCTTTCCGTGAGCAGAAGCCGCTCCGAAACGTACCGAACGGAGAATACCTGCAATGAAAGTGGTAATTGCATCATCAGCCGTTATATTGGTAATCTCACCCATTTCGACAAGTTTGCATACCATGAAAAGGCCGAGGATATCTGCCTTAGCTTCTTCCCATGAAGTTTTTTCAGTACCCATGGCTGCATCGACACTGCCTTTTCCGTTTATTGTCTGTTTCACGCCAAGACCGTGAGCCACTTCATGGAAAGTTACATTCCAGAAGAATGCATCGAATTTAAGATGTTCGAGCGAAGCAGGATCAAGAATAATTTCACCTATAGGCATAAGTATCTTGTCGAATTTTGCCTGCATCGAATTACGCAGCTGGAGACGTCTTGTACCTTTCAGTTCATGAACCCTGTCGTCGTTAGGAAGGTTTATTGCGATAGTCTTGCTTCCGGCATTGCAGTCTCCGCCATAGAAAACGACATTATAGACATTGAGGTCGGATGACGTACCAGGTACGAAAGTCTTGTATTCAGGATCGCAAGGCAATTCCTTCTGAAGGGCAGGAAGCATAGACACGAACTTAGCAAGATCCTTGCTCCTCTCCACATCCTTCAGAAGTATGAACGATTCGTAGGAAGTCTTTGTTTCGGTAAACGCATCATCGTAGCTTTCTATCGGGCCTATAACGAAATCTATCTTCGAATCCTTCATGTCCATCCATGCAAGATCGCTTTCAAGATAATCGTCTGTTCTGAATGCCTCAATCCTCTTGAGAAGATAATTCTTCAGACCTGGGTCTTCGGCAAGAGCGGCAGCCTTCTCCATAAGTTCACACATCTTATTCACTTCAGCCGCATATTCTTCATGATACCATACGGTTTTCAAGGCTCCGTTTTCATCACGTCTGAGAACAGTATACCATGAATCCTTGGCAGGATCCTGGAATGCGTCATATTCCTCTTTGGTTATGTCCTGCGGAAAATAATGACACATTACAGGCTTGGCACCGTAACCGTCAATGAAAGGCTTGTTGTTGTCAAGACGATCCCATGCACCGTAGTTTATCATTGCGAATTCCTTTACATAAGGATCCTGAATCGCCTCAATCTGCGACTTGTCTCCGAATGTCTGTTTCCAGAAGAGATCGTCGGCGATTTTACCTATCTCAAAAAAGATTTTCACGATTTCCTTTTCGTTTTCCGAAAGGCCTGCCACGAGATCGGATTTCAGTTCGAAAGACGCATATTCGTCAACCTTCGCTTTCATAGGAGATTCCTCCTGCTGCCCGCCTCCGCAAGAAACAGCCGCTGCTGAAATCACTACTGCACCAAACAGCGATGCAGAATTCTTCAAAATTGATTTCTTCATCTGAATATGAATTTGAATTTGATTATTATTTATTTTTTTGCGAATATAGGCATATTTTACATTAATTCATTACTAAATTCGCATACTCAAGACAAGAAACATAATCAAAGAGAACATGAGATACGACATAGATGACAGACCAGGGTTTCTGCCCATGCTGATGTACGGTATGCAATGGTGGGCAGTATCCATTCCATGCGTACTGATTATGGGTATAATAATAGCATCCGCCCATTATACTGAAATATCCGACAAGATTCTGTACATGCAGAAACTCTTTATAATAATGGGAACGGGAATGGGCCTTCAGGTTATGTTCGGGCACAGGCTTCCGGTAGTAATAGGTCCTGCATCAGTTCTTCTGATAGGAATACTGGCTACTATTTCATCAGGAATACCGGCAATATATACCTCCGTCGCAATCTGTGGGATGCTGGTCGCAATACTTTCGTTCAGCGGAATGCTGTCAAGGCTCCAGAAACTGTTCACTCCTAGAATCATAATCGTCATACTGTGCCTTATAGCTTTCACATTGTCCCCGGTAATCATAAAACTTGCCTTCGGTAACGGTGGAAACCAGATCTACAATCTCGTATTCGTAACGGCAGCATCATTTCTTCTGATACTTACAAACAAGATTCTAAGAGGTATCTGGAAATCAATGACAATACTGATAGGGATAATAGCCGGATCAGCCATATATTCCTTACTTATCCAAAGCGAACCTGAAACAGCTGCAATACTGGCGGAAACGACAACCTCGGATTCCATGGCAGGAATATTGATTCCATCCCTGAAAATAGAGATTCCGACACTCATATCGTTTTTTTTCTGCTTCATAGCATTGATGGTAAATGAAATAGGTTCCATTCAGGCCGTAGCGGGCATACTCCGCGCAAACGATGCGGAAAAAAGAACAAAAGCAGGTATGGGAATAACAGGTATCATGAACATGGTTTCAGGAATATTCGGAGTCGCAGGCCCGGTAGACTATTCGATGAGCCCTGGTGTCATATTCGCCACCGGATGCGCCTCCAGATACACCCTTCTGCCAGCTGCAGTAGCGCTGATAATATGCGGACTTATATCCCCGCTTATCAACCTGCTGAATGCCATACCGGAACCGGTCATGGCCGCAATGTTGCTATATCTCATGGGATCGCAACTTGCTGCAGGACTTCAGATGACAATCAAGGAAAAAGCCGTTTCAAGTTTTGAAGAAGGAATCATAATAGGATTTCCCCTCATGATTGCACTTATGCTTTCATTCGCTCCCGCCGATGCACTGAACTCCATACCTGCAACAATAAGACCCATAGCAGGAAACGGATTCGTTATGGGCGTGATATCCGTAATATTGCTGGAACATCTGGTATTCAGAAAAAAAGTATGAACCAGCCGATGACAATATATGCAGCAGCCAACGGACGATTAAAGCCAAATCTTACTGCACCGATATCAGATATGCCGTATATGCCACATAACATAAAACCATAAGTACTCCTTCCGCACGCGTGATCGTACGTTTTCTGAAGAACCAGCCCGTAAACCAGAAAAGCAATGATGCAGCTATGAGAACCAGCGTATCGAACATGGTTATACCGCCCATCGGAAGCGGAAGTACGGTAGCGCTGCATCCCAGAACGAAAAATATATTGAAAAGATTGCTGCCTATAACATTGCCTATAGCGATTCCCGGATTCTTTTTCAGAGCTGCGGCAACGGAAGTTGCAAGTTCAGGAAGCGATGTACCTCCGGCAACAAGCGTAAGACCGATTACAGACTCACTGACTCCCATATAACGTGCCATACCGGAAGCACCGTCCACAAAAAACCTTCCCCCGGCAATAAGACCGGCAAGCCCCGCAATTATAAGAAATGACGACTTGAGAACAGGCATTTCCTTTACCTGCGCTGCATCCTGAGACGCGTCATCTCCGTTTCTGGCTATGGAAAAGGTATACCGTAGAAATATCAGGAAGAACATCAGGAGAAGCAGGCCGTCCGCCCTGCTTACAACATTCTCGGTCTGACCGTTAAGCAGGACATCGGAAGTACATATGAAAAGAACCAGCGAAGACAATATCACCAATGGTATTTCCTTTGTCATTAGACCGCTATCCACCTTTACAGGCATTACTATCGCCGTGCATCCTATAATCATCAGAATATTGAAAATATTACTGCCCACAACATTTCCTATGGCAAGTTCGGCACTGCCGTTTATTGCGGAAAGCATACTCACTGAAAGCTCAGGTGCGGAAGTTCCGAAAGCCACGATAGTAAGACCTATGACAAGGTCCGAAATATGGAACCGCTTTGCGACAGACGCCGCGCCGTCCGTCAGGGCGTTTGCACCTGCAAGTATCAGAAACAGACCGCCCAGCAACATGACTATAAGCAAAAATATATTCGTCATATCAAATATTTTATCTATTGTTTTCACCTTCAACGGATACGATATGCCTCAACAATATCCGTTCCATTACCTCATATCCTTCAGGAAGCGGATGCACACCGTCTTCAGTATATTCCGGATTCATTGCAGATACCGAAAACCCGTCCTTGACCGAAACCCCATGGTTTGAATCCCTGTTGCCGGCACCGTCCGCACCCTGAATCATCTCCGAATGAAAATCGATAAAGTCAAGTCCTCTCTCTTCCGCACAAGCCTTTATTTTTCCGTTCAACCGTGCAATTCTCTCCGGCGCATCAGTCACGGCCCTGTTCCATAAGAAACCGCCTGCAGGCAACACCGAAGACAGTACCGCCCTGATACCGTTTGCTTCAGCAATATCCACCATCGTATTTATATTTGCGAGAGTATTCTCTTCGCAGTACGGTCCGATATTTTCGGCAATATCATTAGTACCGGCCATGATTACTACCACATCAGGCTTCAGTTCCACTACATCCTGCCTGAAACGCACAAGAAACTGATATGTAGTCTGTCCGCTTATTCCCCTGCCGGCAAAATTATGTATATCGAAGAACTCAGGACGATATTTCATCCACAGTTCCACGATTGAATCCCCGAAAAGCACTACCTCCGGATTTCTTTTTTCACCTGAAACTATCTTTCCGTTGTCTTCAGCATATACACCGAGTCCTGCCCATTCCGAATATTGCTCATGTCTCTGGGAAAAGGCATCGTAAGATACAAACTGCGCCGCAAGCAATACGGCAAATATCATTTTTCGCATAATCCAACAATATATAAACCTTATTATGTCTATTGCAATGACTGATACAGTCCCGTATCGGTCACAACCCCGTCAAGAGGTTTGTCGAATTCCTCCACGGGCACGGCATCCACTATCTGAAAAGAATATGCCACCCCTATCCTGGGACAATCAAGTTTCGGAATAGTCCTGTCATAAAACCCTTTTCCTCGTCCCATCCTGTTCGCCCTTGCGTCAAAAGCCACACCCGGAATCACCGCGAAATCGATTTCTTCCGGAGAAACAGGCAAGGCATCAGCTGAAGGTTCCGGAATACCCATATACCCGGGAACTACCTTCTCCGGATCGTAAAGCCTGAGTTCGAGGTCATCACCGCACACTACCGGCAAAACAATACGCTTCCTGCCGTGCCATTTTCTGATAAATGCCTCAGTCTGCACCTCATCCGGCAACGCGTAATAGAGCAACACGGACGATGCCTCCATAAATCCCGGAACATGCTCCAGTAGAGACATAATACGTTCCGACAATATCAGCTTTTCCTCCATAGGCACAATCTTTTTCAAAGTTGAAATTTTCCGGCGCAATTCCTTCTTTACACTCTTTATATCCGTTTCCATAATAAGTTTTTTGTCTTAATTTTGTCGAACAAAGATATAAAGATAAAATATTATTTGGAGCAACAAAATGGCAAAGGCAGTCAAAACCAACGCAGCCAGACTTCTGGACAAGGAAGGAATAGAATATTCTCTGGTATCATACAATGTGGATGAATCCGACCTGTCGGCAATACATGTCGCCGAACAACTCGGAGAGAACATAGAACAGGTTTTCAAGACCCTTGTATTAAGAGGCGACCGCAACGGCATCTTCGTATGTGTCATACCTGGAAATGCCGAAGTCAACCTGAAAGCAGCGGCAAAGGTTTCCGGCAACAAAAGCGCCGAAATGCTACATATGAAAGAACTGCTGCCCACTACTGGCTATATCAGAGGAGGCTGCTCCCCCATCGGCATGAAAAAGAAATTCCCGACTTACATACACTCGTCCTGCAGCGGTTTCGATTTCATATATATCAGTGCCGGAATCCGCGGCATGCAGATCCGCATCTGCCCAGCTGACCTCATCCGCTATACCGGAGCTGTACTTGCCGAGCTGACATAATCCGGCATGGTCTATTTAACCGCTGCCTGCCAACTTCAGATTAAAAACGGCGACTCTGATACATTGAAGAAACAGAAAACCGTCGGCGGGTTCCTCCCGCAATGGGACTAAGTCGGACCTGCACCTGTCAATCCAAAGTAAAACCGAGGTCCTCGATTACATCGCGCAAGGCTGCAGCATCCGGATTGCCATGTATTCTTGTTTCCCCCGACACAAGATCAACAGATACAGATTCCACTCCCGGCAGCTTCGAGATATTCTTCTCAACCATCGCCTTGCAATGATTGCATGTCATGCCCTTTACGACAATTACTGTCTGTACATTTTTCTTATTTACCATTTTTTGAGTATTTTTAACCTTTCCGCATTTGTATTTTCTGACAAATGCATTTACAAGCAACAACACCAGCAGCACCGTGCAAACTGTCCGGAACAGACTAGTATTCAGATGACAATGCCCGCTGCATACGCCACCATGTGCATCAAACCAATCACGTGGCATAAGACAGTCTATGCAAATACCTGTAATTAATGCTCCAACTACTATTGTACCCAGGTAAATAACCGCGGCTTTCCTGCCAAGAGACTTGCCTACTATGGCAATGGATGCGATATTCGCAGCAGGGCCTGCCATAAGGAGCACAAATGCCGCCCCGGGACTCAACCCTTTCAGCATAAGTGAAAGGGCTATGGGTATGGATCCGGTAGAACACACATACATCGGCACCGCCACTAACACAACAGCGAGCATCGACAAAAACTGATATTCAGCAAAAAAAGTAAAAAATCCGTCAGGCACGAAAACTGTTATAGCTGCAGCAACCAAAAGCCCTGTAACCAGCCATTTGCCGATATTCTGCACCATATCTACAAACCCATAGTGGAATGCAGCCCGCATTTTTCCGACAAAACTGTCTGAAACCGGTACATCAATTGTATCAACTTCAACATCATTTCCATCTGACCCGGACTTCTCATCCCTGCTGACCAACATTCCTCCCACTAATGCCGTAAGAAGTGCAACAAGTGGACGGAGCAAGGCAAATGCCGGCCCCAAAAGGGAATATGTCGCGGCTATGGAATCGATACCTGTCTGCGGAGTAGCAATCAGGAATGAAGCAGACGCACCGCGTGAAGCTCCGTTGCGCCTCAAAGATACAGCCGTAGGCAATACGCCACATGAACATAGCGGCAAAGGCACACCTATAAGAGCGGCCTTAATAACCGAGCCGGCTCCTGGTCTGGAAAGATGGTTGCGGTAAAACTTCCCGGGTACGAATGCATAGAGCACTCCTGCCATAAAAAAGCCGAATAGCAGATAAGGTGCCATTCCGGACAACATATTGATCAAAGAGTATATGAATTCCATACCGCGAAATTACGGCATGACTTAAGGAAAAATGTTACAGAATTCACACAGATTGTTGCATTATCCGACATGTCATGTCTGAAAGATCACCCCTACAGCTCATCGATTCCTGTCCTCAAACCGGTATTTCTGAACTCGGAAATTGTCATTCCCTGTGATTTTCTGAATGCACGCGAGAGATGAGCCACACTCGAAAATCCAACCGTATCGGCTATACCGGCCAGGGTAAGCTCGCCATCTGAAAGAAGTTCCTTGACATATTCTATGCGCTGAGACATAAGATAACTCTGTATTGTTCTTCCTTCAAGAGAAGAGAACATACGGCTTGCATACCGGAAATCCAGATTTACAGCACTCTCCACATAAGAGGATAACTTGTATTTGGAATTCGAAGCACGATGACGGGCATAAAAACGTATGGACGCCTTGATTCTTTCCAACAGTACAAGTTCATGGGACTGCAGCGGCTCAAAACCAACCGCTCTCAAAAGCCTGTAGAATTCATCGAGTATGGACGGATCTTGCTTTTCTGCAAAAATGACATAACCTAACGAAACCTGTGCATCAACAATACCCAAATCCTTGCATATGTTTTCTACGGTCATTATACACCGGCGGCAAACCATGTTCTTTATATGAAGCTTTTCCATACGCAACTCTGATGATTTCATATTCTGCCGTTAAGGTAACCGGCAATGTCCGAAGCATTCATCGCCTCAATACCGAAGTCATGCGAAGCCGCTTCTCCTGCCTTTCCATGTCTGTATACACCTACAACAGCTGCTGCCAAAGGATCAGCTCCCCTTGCCAGAAGTCCGGATACATATCCTGCCAACACATCACCGCTGCCACCCTTTGCCATACCTGGCGTACCAGTAGAATTAAAATAAAGTTTCCCGTCAGGAGCTACAGTCATCGTATGCGCCCCTTTTACAATCACAACCGCACCGGTTTCCTCAGCCAATCTTCGTGCACGCCATATTTTGTCAGCCTCATCAGACCATCTCCCGACAAGTCTTGATAGTTCCCCTGGATGAGGGGTAAGGATAGAACATGGTGGTATCAGATCTTTCAATTCAGGCAAAGCTGCAATAATGTTCAGGGCATCCGCATCCAATACCATCGGTTTCCCGCAACGCATCAGATCTGCAAGGGCTTCGGCGCTGACGGCATCTGTACCCAGTCCACAGCCCACACCTACAGCCGTATATCGTGACATGTCGACAGGCAGCTCGGAAAAACACTCTCCGCAATCACAGCTTACAATGGCAGACGGGTGCGAAACATGCATCACTGCACGTTCGGAAACGGGCATATGCACTGTTACCAGCCCGCATCCGGACCTCAATGCAGCTCCTGCCGCAAGAACAGCTGCCCCTGCCATTCCCTTTTTTCCGCACACAAGAAGCACATGTCCATTGCTCCCCTTGTGTGAAAATTTTTTCGGCATGAAAGGTGATACGGACCCTGAAATTCCTCCATACCTCCCTGGCATCATCATAAAATCCGAATATTCCTTCCCGTCCACATAATACAGTTTTTCATCTGCAGACTTCATGAAATCTTCCGACAAACCGATGTGCACAATCCTTATTTCTCCGGCACAATCCCCGAATTGCGGCAAAAGCATTGCAATCTTAGGGAATTCTACGGTAACGGTCATATCGGCATGTACCATCATATCTTTTGTAAAATCAGCATCACCCGGAACACCGATATCCGAAGGCATACCGGAAGGCAAATCAAGAGAAATGACCGGAAGACCGCTGCCATTGATATATTCAACAGCCTTCTTCATATTCCCCCTTACCCTGCCGGTAAGTCCGCTGCCTAAAAGCGCATCTATGACAACGTTTCTTCCTCTCCGACAGGAATGCCCGTCAGTAAAACAGCTATCGTCATTCAGATATTCATCGTAAGTCATTTTTTCCACACATGAAGGAAGCCTCATATAATTTATACGGCATTCGCATGTCATATTCTCCGGAATAGAAAAAACAACAACCTTGCATTTGAAGCCGCGTTCCGAAAGCAGTCTCGCGACAGCAAGACCATCCCCTCCGTTGTTTCCCTTTCCTGCAAAAACAGTTACACAACATCCCTCTTCCGCGCAAAAGCCGTGCGAATAAAGATAATCCGAAATTTCACATGCCATGGCAACAGACGCCCTCTCCATAAGATCAAGACTGCTTATCGGCTCGTTTTCAATAGTATACAGATCAGCACTTCTGATATTTCTACCTGTCAGAATTCTCATATGCAAGATTGGATTTTATTGATATAAGAACAAATTTATGAAAAAAATAACCTACTATTCATTTTTTTATATAGCTTTGCACTCCAATTCAATCGGGATGTAGCGCAGTTGGTAGCGCACTACGTTCGGGACGTAGGGGTCGGGCGTTCGAGTCGCCTCATCCCGACTCAAATCAAAAGGCTGTGCCGTAAATTCACGACATAGCCTCTGTTTTTTCAAATATTCGATACCCAACCTGTCACCAAACGATGCTTTACTGCACCAAACGGTGCTTTACTGCACCAAACGGTGCCTATAGCATTAAACGGAATTTCATTTAAGACAACCTGTCCCCGTCAGAAGGCACTCTGAGGCATGTTGCGTTTCTGAGGCCAAATCGAGTGTGCAATCGGCGTCGTACTGAACTATCTGAAAATGAACTGATTGACGCGGAGGACTCTTGCGGACTCGCCTGGATTTCTGGTGTTTTTCGGGCGAGTGTGCAGGCTGTGTTTTCATATATTACTGAAAATCAACAAAGTACCTCGAACGCGCGAACAGACTCGCCAGCCGCCGCGAAAGAAAAATAGACCCAATCGCCGCCAGAGGGCACTCTGAGGCATGTTACGATTTTAAGGCCAAATCGAGTGTGCAATCGGCGTCGTACTGAACTATCTGAAAATGAACTGATTGACGCGGAGAACTCTTACGGACTCACCTCGAATTCGGGCTTTTTTCAGGCGAGTGTGCAAGCTGCACTTTTATATATTGCTGAAAATCAGCGAAATACGCAGAGGTGGCGAACAGACTCACCCGCGCCCGCAGAAGAAAAATACACCCCATCCCTGCCAGAGGGCACTCTGAGGCAGGTTGCGTTTTTGAGGCCAAATCGAGTGTGCAGTCGGCGTTGTACTGAACTATCTGAAAATGAACTGATTGTCGCGTGAACTGATTGTCGCGGAGAGCTCTTACGGACTCACCCTGATTTCGGGCGTTTTTCAGGCGAGTGTGCAAGCTGAATTTTTATATATTGCTGATAATCAGTGAAGTACCGCGCAGACGCGAGCAGACTCGCCCGCTCCTGCAAAAGAAAAATTGAACCAATCCCTGCCAGAGGGCACTCTGAGGCAGGTCACGTTTCCTGGGCCAAATCGAGTGTGCAGTCGGCGTCGTGCTGAACTATTTGAAAATGAGCTGATTGACGCGGAGAGCTCTTGCGGACTCGCTTCGATCTTGCGCGTTTTTAAGACGAACCCGAAAAACAACAAAAGAAAATTCAAACAATAATACACTTCCTTTCCTTTTTCGTATATATGACCTTAAAAACACTGCCGGAGAATAACGGCACAGCCATACTGCAAAACAAATACAATCAAACAATCCCAACAAAAACAAACGACCATGAAAGTGAATATTCCGATATTGATGATTTGCATCGCAGCTGCAGTAACATCCTGCGGCAACAGCAACGACGGTTTTGATGCATGCGGACAGTTCGAAGCAACCGAAGTTACCGTTTCGGCAGAGTCCAATGGTAAGATAACTTCCCTCAGCATAGAAGAGGGAGACTTTATAGAAAAAGGCAGCATGGCCGGAATCATAGACACCGTACAGACATATCTTCAAAAAAAGGAACTTGAAGCGAGAAAAAGAAATACCATGACAAAAGCCGTAGACATCGACATACAGGTAGCCTCCCAGGAAGCCAAACTGGCTAATCTGAAAACCGACTACGCAAGATACATGGAACTGCTGTCAAAAAACGCGGGTACACGCAAGCAGGTAGACGACATTGAGTCGCAGATAAGAATTGCGGAAAATGAAATCAAGGCTCTGAAGGAAAACTATACCCGTAACAATGCAGGTATAAAAGAGGAAATCGCCATATACGATGTTCAGATTGCACAAAAGGAAGACATGCTCAGAAAATGCAGGATAACAGCACCCATAAGCGGAACAGTACTCACCAAATATGCTGAAGAAGGAGAAATGACAACCACAGGCAAGGCCCTGTTCAAGATGGCAGACATAAGCAATATTTACGTCAAGGCATATTTTACTACAAAACAGCTTGAAGGCATAAAGTTGGGACAGAAAGTAACGGTTACGGCAGAAGATGGAAGCAATGATCCCAAGACTTTTGAAGGCACGGTCACATGGATTTCAGAAGAGGCTGAATTCACCCCGAAGAACATACAGACAAGGGACGAACGTGCAGATCTTGTATATGCCGTAAAGATTTCTGTAAAAAACGAAGACGGCAGTCTCAGAACCGGCATGTACTCCTATGTAAAACTTCATTGAACACAGGAATCATAAACCATGAACGCAATAGAAATCAGGAACATATGCAAAAACTACGGGGATTGCAAGGCCCTGAGTGACATTACACTCGATATCTCCGAAGGTGAGATATTCGGTCTCATTGGGCCTGACGGTGCCGGAAAGACGACGTTGTTCCGCATACTGGCCACTCTTCTCCTTCCCGACGGCGGAAACGCCTCCATAAACGGCACCGATGTCATAAAAGACTATGAAAAAATCAGGTGCAGCATAGGCTACATGCCGGGACAGTTTTCTCTTTATCAGGATCTCAGCGTAGAAGAGAATCTGGATTTCTTCGCCACGGTATTCGGAACAACGATAAAGGAAAACTACGACAATATTAAGGAAATATACTCCCAGATAGAACCCTTCAAGGACAGGAGAGCCGGGAAACTGTCTGGAGGCATGAAGCAGAAACTTGCCTTGTGTTGCGCCCTCGTACACAACCCTTCCATACTGTTTCTGGACGAACCGACAACAGGAGTGGATGCAGTGAGCAGGAAAGACTTCTGGAACATGCTGTACAGAATAAGGGAATCAGGTGTAACGATAGTCGTCTCCACACCGTACATGGACGAAGCATCCAAATGCGACAGGATCGCACTGATACAGCACGGCAGAATAATAGAGACAGGCACTCCGGAACAGATAAAGGAGAGCTACCCGTACACGCTGCTTTCCGTAAAGGGCAAACCGGCATATCCAATGCTCAGATTTCTGCGGAGATGTCCTGGAATAATCAGCTGCTTCTCCTTCGGTTCGGAACATCATGCCGCAATAGACCCGAAAACTACCGATGAGAGGACTTTGGCAGGATTGCTTGAATCCAACGGATTCAAAAACTGCAGGATAAAAGAAATCAAACCGACTGTTGAAGACTGTTTCATGCAGTTGGCCGGAAAAGTTACGGACAATACACTCCGGATAAAATAATCAAAAACAAATTGCCATGACTGGAGAAAACGGAAACATAATAGAAATAAACGGGCTGACAAAACGCTTCGGCAGTTTTACGGCTGTCGACAACATAAGTTTCCACGTAAGGAAAGGCGAGATTTTCGGATTCTTAGGCGCCAACGGGGCCGGAAAGACCACAGCCATGAAAATACTCTGCGGACTGAGCCTGCCGACTTCAGGAGAAGGTACGGTCAACGGATTCAGCATAAATGGGGAACAGGAACAAATAAAACGCCATATAGGATACATGAGCCAGAAATTCTCACTGTATCCCGATCTTAAGGTATGGGAAAACATACGCCTTTTCGGAGGGATATACGGTCTTGGATTCAAGGAACTCAGGAAAAAATGCGTTTCTATTCCGGAATCCTTGGGCATGGAGGATTATGCCGACAAGTCCGTCTCGTCGCTTCCTCTAGGCTGGAAACAGAAACTTGCATTCAGTATAGCCATGATACACAATCCTGAAATAGTTTTTCTGGATGAGCCCACCGGCGGGGTCGACCCGGAAACAAGGAGGATGTTCTGGGAGATGATATGCGGTGCAGCTGAAAACGGTACTACAGTATTCGTAACCACGCACTATATGGATGAAGCCGAATATTGCGATCGTGTATCGATAATGGTCGACGGCAGGATAGCCGATATTGGAAGTCCGGAAGAACTGAAAGGCAGATACGGCGAACCGGACATGGACTCCGTGTTCCGCAAGCTCGCGACAAAGGCAAAACGGTTTTAGGAGGAACAACATGAAAGAATTCCTGTCTTTTACAAAAAAAGAATTCAGACATATCTTCAGGGATAGGAGGACTATTCTGATAGTGCTCGTCATGCCTGTAGTGCAGATCATATTGTTCGGATTCGCAATCAGCACAGAAATAAACAATGTACGGATAGACATCGTAGGAGACATGACGGATCCTACGGTAAGGAAACTGGTACAAAGGATAGACAACAACGGATATCTAGAGGTCAAGGGTATATTCACCGGCACAGACGTCATATCGGAAAGATTCAGAAGAAACGAATCCGACATGGCAGTATGCTTCGAAGATGACTTCGACAAGAAACTCGACAAGAAGGGTTCTGCCACTGTAAAACTGATCGGGGACGGATCCGACCCGAACTCCGCACAGATCATTGCCAATTACGTAACCGGTGTAATCAGCAGCGGCACCGGAGACGGAAAGAAAGAAACGACAGCCGGCAGCCCGCTCCCTGTAAAATACATGTACAACCCGTCCATGCTGTCTTCATACAATTTTGTACCTGGAGTCATGGGACTCATTCTGACACTCATATGCTCAATGATGACAGCAATATCCATAGTCAAGGAGAAAGAATTCGGAACAATGGAGCTGCTGCTGGTATCTCCTGTAAAGCCGATATGGATAATAATAAGCAAAGCTGTTCCGTATTTTGTCCTGTCTACCATAAACCTGGTCACAATACTGCTTCTTTCCAGATTCGTAATGCATGTTCCGATAAACGGCAGTCTGCTGCTTCTCTCAGCCGTATCGCTGACATTCATATTGACCTCACTCGGTATAGGGCTTCTTATTTCCGTCATATCCTCGACCCAGAAAACAGCCCTCCTCATTTCAGGAATGGGACTTACAATGCCGACCATGATATTCTCGGGAATCATTTTCCCGTGCGAAAGCATGCCGGAAATACTGCAATGGTTTTCAGACATAATACCTGCAAAATGGTATATAATAATGGTAAAAAAGATAATGATCGAAGGTGCAGGATTCAGTTTCATGATAAAGGAATATACAATACTTCTGCTCATGACACTGTTGCTGCTCGGAACCAGCATAAGGCTGTTCAAAAAAAGATTATGATATGAAAACAGGAATAAAAACACTTGAGTCTGTCGTATTTCTGCTTGAAAAGGAGTTCAAACAGTTCTTCAGGGACCCGGGACTGCCCAAAATGGTGATTATGTTCCCGGTACTGATGATGCTTGTCTTCCCTTATGCAGTCAGCATGGACATAAAGAATATAAATCTGGCCGTTGTAGACAACTGCAGATCAACTGAATCGGATGAACTTGTCAAAAACTGTACTTCTTCGGGATATTTCAACCTTGTCACCATATGCGACGATCCGTCCGAAGCCATGGTAATGATGGAGAAAAACGATGTTGACGCCATACTTACCATAAATCCAGATTTCAGCAGGAATCTTGTAAAGGAAGGCACTATGTCTCTCGGCATAAATATCAACACCGTAAACGGCACAAAGGGAAACATAGGGGCAGGATACCTGAATTCATGCATGATGAAATTCGCATCGTCCTCGGATTCCGCCTCCGTAGAACCTGTCTCAGGCTCCATCGTCACTTCAACAAAATACTATTATAATCCGTACATGGACTACAAAGTATTCATGGTTCCGGCACTCATAGTGATTGCCATAACCATGATTACAGGCTTCTTCCCCGCCCTGAACATAGTCAGCGAAAAGGAGCGCGGAACTATAGAACAGATCAATGTAACTCCCGTAAAAAAAAGCGCTTTCATCATTTGCAAACTCATTCCATATTGGCTTGTGGCATTTTTCATACTTACGGCATGTCTGCTTATAGCAAAGGTGGTATTCGGATACAGATGTGCAGGAGATTTGTCCGCCCTATATCTTTTCACGACACTTCACATCATAGTCACCGCAGGGTTGGGGCCGCTTATCTCCAATTACAGCGAAAACGCACAACAATCTATGTTCATAACATGGTTTTTCATGATGATATTCATGCTCGTAAGCGGGATATTCACCCCCATATCATCAATGCCGGCATGGGCCCGTGCAATTACATATTTCAATCCCATGAGATATTATGCCGACGCCATGAGATCCGTATTTCTTAAAGGCAGTACGGTGATTGATGTATGGTATGACGCTGCTGGACTTGCAGTCATAGGGGCGTCAATGCTGATTGCCGCAATACGCGGATACAGAAAAACCACATAAAAACCGATAATAACAGATGCCGGATATCAGCATGGTACTGATTTTGCAGGTCCGGAAACGACACAGGATACAATGCTCAAGACAAAAGACAATTATACATTCCTTACCACAGCGCCTGTTCCGAAAGTAATAGCATCACTTTCCGTACCGACGATAATAAGCATGCTGGTAACATCGTTTTACAACATGGCCGACACTTATTTCGTAGGAAAAATAGACACACAGTCTACGGCTGCCGTGGGCATAGTATTTTCCGTAATGTCCATAATCCAGGCAGTAGGATTCTTCTTCGGACACGGTTCAGGGAACTACATATCGAGAAGGCTCGGTGCAAAAGAGTACGACAAGGCGGAGAAAATGGCTTCCACAGGTTTCTTTCTAGCCTTGTTTACAGGCTGCATTCTCGCCGCAACCGGTTTGATTTTCCTCACCCCGTTATCGAAAGCCCTCGGTTCAACGCCTACAATCCTCCCGTATACGGAAAAGTATCTTGGAATAATTCTGCTCGGAGCCCCGTTCATGACTGCCTCTCTCGTACTGAACAATCAGATGAGATTCCAGGGAAATGCTTCTTATGCAATGATAGGAATAGTTACCGGAGCTGCGATCAATCTGATACTTGACCCCGTACTGATATTCGTATTCGACATGGGAATATCCGGAGCTGCGGCAGCCACAGTGACAAGTCAGATATGCAGTTTCATTCTGCTTATCTACATGGGAAGACACGAAGGAAACATACGCATAAGATACAGGAACTTCACACCATCCCTTGCCTTCATCCGGGAAATAATCGGGGGAGGGACACCGTCTCTCGCCAGACAGGGACTCGCAAGCATATCCACGATACTGCTGAATGTAGCGGCAGGGAAATACGGGGATGCAGCCATAGCCGGGATGTCCATAGTATCAAGAATAGGAATGTTCATCAATTCGTTCCTGATAGGTTTCGGCCAGGGATACCAGCCTATGTGCGGATTCTGCTACGGTGCAGGTCTGTATGACAGAGTACGCCGTGGATTCTGGTTCTGTGTAAAATCAGGCTTCATATTCCTATTCCTATGCTCCGTAGGCGGTATGTTCTATGCGGAAGAAATCGTTTCCCTTTTCAGAAAGGGCGACCCGCTTGTCCTTGCAACCGGGACTGCAGCACTCAGATGGCAACTTGTCACCTATCCGCTCGGAGCGTGGATAATACTCAGCAACATGATGCTCCAGACAATCCGCAAACCTGTAAGAGCCACAATCCTTTCATCCGCACGTCAGGGACTTTTCTTTATACCCCTTATATTCATACTGCCCGCACTTTTCGGGCTCAAGGGAGTCGAAATGTGTCAGGCAGTATCAGATATGCTTACTTTCCTGCTTTCAATTCCGCTGACATGCGGAGTACTGGCTGAAATGAAATCAAAATCTACAGGTATTTCCTGAGATCCGACCCGATATCATGTCTGAAATATGCATCCTGAAAACTGATCTTACCGATTTCACGATAAGTCTTTTCCGCAGCCTCGGGCAACGTATCTGCCAAAGTAACGACAGCCATAACCCTTCCTCCCGAAGTCACTACAGCATCGGAACCGTCCTCGCGCCTGCGGACAGATGTTCCGGCATGGAACAGGATTGCGTCTTCCGAAACACTGTCCAGACCGTCTATTTCATGACCTTTCGCATAACTTTCAGGATAACCTCCCGATACAAGCATCACAGCCAGAGCCGTTCTCCCGTCTATTTCTATTTTTTCTTCTGCAAGCCTTCCCTCGGCAGCTGCCTTCAAATGGGCAAGAAGATCGCTTGCAATACGTGGCATAACGACCTCAGTCTCCGGATCACCCATCCTGACATTGTATTCTATAACATAAGGATCCCCGCCGCAGTTCATCAAACCTATGAAGACAAAACCGGTGTAGTCGATTCCATCCTTTGCAAAACCTTCAATGGTAGGTCTGACAATCCTGTCCTCAACCTTCTTCATAAAGGATGCATCGGCAAAAGGCACAGGAGAAACAGAACCCATACCTCCTGTATTCAATCCCTTATCACCCTCTCCCACTCTCTTGTAATCCTTTGCTTCCGGCAGAAGCATATATGATTTTCCGTCGGTAAGGACAAATACGGAAAGCTCTATCCCGTCTAGATACTCCTCAATAACAACCCTCGAACTCGCATTGCCGAACTTGCCGCCAAGCATTTCGTCAAGCATTTTGCACGCATCGTCAAGAGAATCCATAATAAGTACACCCTTTCCTGCAGCCAGCCCGTCAGCCTTCAGCACATACGGAGGTTTCATTCCTGCAAGAAAAGCCTTTCCTTCTACTACATTGGAAGATGTACATGTAAAATGGCGTGCGGTAGGAATCCCGTGGGCTGACATGAAATCCTTTGCAAAGTCCTTGCTGCCTTCAAGCCTTGCCCCTTTTGCAGAAGGTCCTATAAAAAGTACATCCTTAAGGCTGGAGTCATTCGCAAAGAAGTCCCTGAGACCGTTCACCAGAGGATCTTCGGGTCCTACGACTACCATATCCACATTCTTTTCTAGCACAGCTGTCCTGACCGCTGCAAAATCCTTCGGATCCCCGCATATATTCGTTGCAACAGACGATATACCAGGATTGCCCGGCATGCAATACAGATTATCAAGCAATTCACTTTTACTGATTTTCCAGGCCAACGCGGATTCGCGTCCGCCGGATCCTATCAATAGCACATTCATGTTACAGTTGTTATTTCAAATTAGTCTTTTATCAATTTGCCTATAAGTCTATCCTGTCACTTCTGAGTCCCATCTCATAAATTCTGTCAAGCACAAGAGGCAACGCATACCACAGATTTTGGGCGCACTTTATGGAATCATGGAAGACTATGATTTCACCAGGACCCAGATACGGAAGCACATTGTCGGCACATCCTCTGCCACCAAGCCTTCTGTTATAGTCCCGGCTTATTATCGACCACATCACTATATTGTACCTCTCCGAAAGCACTCTTGCCTGATCAGGAGTAATCCTTGCATAAGGAGGCCTGTATAGATTGGAATGTATGAAACCGGCAGCCATTTCGACATCCTGAAGGTAATCACCTGCCTTCATTCCCCACCCTTTCACATGGCTGTATGAATGGTTACCCACTGCATGGCCTCGTCTGAGTATCTCAGCATAAAGATCCGGAAACATCTCGACATTTTTCGCTATACAGAAAAACGTAGCCTTGGCTCCGTAACGGTCAAGCTGGTCAAGCACCCAGGAAGTTACTTCCGGTCTTGGACCGTCATCAAAAGTAAGATGCAGAACATTGTCATCAGTTTCAATGTTCCATATGAAATTAGGATACAGCCTTTTGATGAATTTGGGCGGTTTGATCAGCATTTTGAATCCGTTTGATTGGCAAAAGTAAGAATAAAAAATTAACTTTGCAGACAATTTTGACTATAATGAGTTCGCTTAAAAACATATCCTGCATATTGTGTCTGACCTTTGCTTTTATTTCAACATCATGCTCCGACGCACCGATAAGCAAAAAGACAATGCAGAATATATTTATAGACATGTATCTTCTGGACAGCGCCTCGGAATTCTGTGAGCCCGAAATCATACAGGCCACTGACACATCCCTGATATATGAAGCTGTTTTCAAAAAATACGGATATACCATAGATGATTACAACAACGCCCTTGAATACTATATCCACAAACCAGACAAGCTTGTAAAGATATGCGAAGCAGTAGAAAAAATCCTGAAGGAAAGGCTTGAAGTGATGGAAGCAGCCTTCAGGAAGGAGCAGAAACTCAAGGAAACATGGATTGTGGCGGAACAGGCTGCCTGGCTCACAGATTCCGTGCTCCGCGCCAGACCGTACTACAGGGCAATAAAATGGATAGTAAACCCTCTGGACAGTGTCTACGATTATAAATACGAAACCGAAAAGATAGTCCATTACAACCATCCGCTTTATCCGGACTGGTGGAAAGACAATCTTAACCAGGACCGCAGTTTCAGATTCCATGAAGGGTTATTATAATAAAAAACACACACAGGAACAGACAGATATGAGAAAGATTGCTGCACAATATATTTTTCCCGTTGACTCAGAACCGGTAAAGAACGGATATGTTGTAATCGATGATGACGGTACCGTCATGGAAACGGGCGTACTGGAAAGTGAAAGCGCAAGTACGGAATTCTACAACGGTATCCTCATCCCAGGTATGGTCAATACACATTGTCACATTGAGCTGTCCCATCTGAAAGGATGTTTCAGACAGGCAAGCGGTATGGCCGGATTCATAAAACAGATCAATGAGCTCAGGCTCAACTGCGATGAGAAGTCACGAAAGACGGCAATAGAGGAGAACATGAAACTTCTCTACATGCAGGGCGTATCTGCAATGGCCGACATAAGCAATTGCGACGAAAGTTTTGAAATAAAATCCGGATCGCCGATATACACGAGAACATTCCTCGAAGTTTTCGGAACGGAAGACAAGGATGTAGAGGAAATTATCCGGAATGTGAAAAGCCTGAACGAGAAAGCCGAAAACTTCGGAATAGACGCTGCCCCTACCCCTCACGCATGCTACACATCCAGCAAAAGGCTTATCGCAACCGTATCAGAACTTGGGCTTGAAAGCGGGTTCCTGTCATACCACTCTGAGGAAAGCGATGAGGAAATGGATATGATCAGATACGGAACAGGAGCACTCTCAGAAGATTACAGGTCCAGAAAACTCAGCACTCCGGAAGTATACGGGAAAAACCCTCTTGTATATTATATAGACGCTCTCAAGGAAAGGACTGGTACACCGGTGGAAGGCAACATACTTCTCGTACACAACACCTTTACCGACAGCGACAGCATAGAATATGCAAAAAAACATCTGAAATCACCGTTCTGGGCATTATGTCCGAGATCCAACATATTCATAAACAGGGCTCTGCCGCCTGTAAACCTTATGATGGCACATGGACTGAAACTAACTATAGGTACGGACAGCCTTTCCAGCAATACATCCCTCGACATGATAAGCGAGATGTATACCATCCAGAAATATTTTACGACTGTTCCGCTCGAAGAAATAATAAAATGGAGCACTCTAAACGGTGCGGAATTCCTGAAAAAGGACGAAATTGCAGGATCCCTGACACCTGGCAAGAAACCGGGCCTGGTTCTTGTAGAAAACATAGACTGGAAAAACATGAGACTGACTGAAAAAAGCAGGTCGGTCAGACTTGTATAGGCTTTAAAGCAAAAGGAAGAAAAAATGTCAACGATTTTATTTGAAAAGATTGTATTCGGACCGATAAGAAGCAGACGGCTCGGAAGTTCGCTCGGAGTGAATCTCCTTCCGTTACATGGCAAGTTATGCACATTCGACTGCATATACTGCGAATGCGGATGGAACAAGGACGGAAAGAACGATACAAGGATATACGACCTTCAGGATATTGAAAAAGCTCTTACCGAAAGGCTCAATTCACTGAAAAATGAAGGTACTGTCATCGATACCATAACGTTTTCCGGCAACGGGGAACCGACACTCCATCCACATTTTCCGGAGATAATAGACCTGACGATAAAACTTCGCGACAGTCTGTATCCTGAAGCAAAGATATCCGTCCTGTCAAATGCCTCAAGGATAACGAAAGACAGCGTAAGGGATGCACTGCTCAAAGTCGACAACCCCATACTCAAGATAGATTCCGCCATCGGCGACATGGTGGATGCAATCGACCGTCCACAGCCTGGTTACAGTCTCGAAAGGACTATTGAAAGGCTCAAGGAAATATCAGGCCGATATATACTCCAGACCATGTTTCTGAGGGGGGAACATGATGGAAAAACTATAGACTGCACTTCAGAAGAAAATGTCAGAACATGGCAGAACCTTGTCAGGGAACTCAGACCCCGCTCCGTCATGATTTATACAATAGACAGGGAAACGCCGGAAAAGAATCTTTCCAAGGTGACTGTAGAGGAAATGAATGCAATAGCTGAACCTCTCCGCAGGGAAGGTTTCACCGTTCAGGTTAACGGATAAAACTTATAAAAAGATGAGAGTTGTAATACAGAGAGTAAGCAGAGCTTCGGTAACTATAGATGAAGAAATTACAGGCAGAATCGGAAAAGGATTCATGGTACTGGCTGGATTTGTAAACGAGGACAACAGCGAAGATGTTGACTGGATTACCAAAAAAATTGCTAACTTGAGAATCTTTAACGATGAAAACGGAGTGATGAACAGGTCAATTCTCGAAGAAAACGGTGACATTCTCATTGTAAGCCAGTTTACACTGAATGCCCTTACCGCAAAAGGGAACAGACCTTCATACATAAAGGCTGCGGGACATGAAATAGCCATACCGCTTTACAACGAGTTCGTGGAAAAAATGGCAAAGGCCATGGGGAAGCCTGTACAGACCGGCAGGTTCGGAGCTGACATGAAAGTGGAACTGGTAAACGACGGTCCCGTAACAATAATAATGGACTCTAAAGACAAGAAATAAACTAACACAATATATGTTATTATCAAAATACAATTTTGAACTGAGCACTGAAGAAATTGACAGGATTCTGGCAAGCGTTGAAAAAAACCTTGAAAACTGGATGGATGCAAGGCGTCTCTCCCAATGTATAGGATTCATGGATCTGACCTCCCTGAATTCCACCGATACACAGTCAAAAATAACGAAGCTTGTTGAAAAGGTAAACGGATACAGGAGCATGTTTCCGGAATACGAACTCCCAGCTTCCATATGTGTATATCCAAATTTTGCAAAAACCGTAAAGGAAAACCTTTCTGCCGGAAATGTAAGGGTAACCGCCGTAGGAGGATGCTTTCCGGCATCCCAGAGTTTTACGGAAGTCAAAGTGATGGAATGCAGGATGGCTGTTGAAAACGGAGCTGACGAAGTGGATATCGTAATTCCTCTGAATAAATTTCTTGCAGGAGATTATGAAGGCACTTCAAATGAAATCAAAGCCATACGCGAGGCAGTACGCGGCGCCCGCCTTAAGGTAATACTCGAAACTGGAACCTTGCAGTCAGTTGAATCGGCAGCGGAAGCATCGTTTCTTGCCATGGAAGCCGGAGCCGATTTCATAAAGACATCTACAGGAAAACTGGAACCGGCTGCCACTCCTACTGCGGCAATAATAATGTGTACCGCCATCAGGCAATTCTACAAGTCTACCGGAAGAAAAGTAGGATTCAAACCTGCAGGCGGCATAGTGACATGCGAGGAAGCGATTGCATATTATGCCATCGTCGAATCCATCCTCGGAAAGGAATGGCTCACTCCAGAACTTTTCAGAATCGGGGCCAGCAGACTTGCAAACAATATTCTTACCAAGTTGGAAGACAACAAAATATCATATTTTTAGAATATACGCATAAACAAAAAAATACAATTATCATGAAAAAATTACTAGTAATTGCGACTGCACTGCTTATAAGCATCAGCAGTTTCGCACAGAACTATGACAAGGCGATCGGTTTGAGAATCGGCTCTGGAGTTGGTATAACATACAAGCAGTTTCTCAATCCTGGACAGGCAATCGAAGCCAATCTGGGCCTTAATGAACTTTTCTCAAACGACAATCTCAACCTTGTCGTAGGGGCCAACTACCAGTTCCATTTTGATGTGAACGTTCCGGGACTTACCCTTTATGCAGGCCCTGGCGCTTCATTAGGTCTCTTCCTCGGAGAACACAATGATTTTCTGCTGTCAATAGACGGAATAGGCGGTATAGAATACAAATTCAACAATGTACCTATCGCATTGTCACTCGACTGGAAACCTCAATTACAATTGATAAGCGACGTTCATTTCCGTGCTACCAATTTCGGACTTGGAGTCAAATACACTTTTTAGAACTCGACTGACAGCAAGTAACAGCAAGCCCCCGGAAGCATTTTATTATAAAGACTTCCGGGGGCTTATCATATATCGCAGGTCTATCTCAATACAGCATTGAATTTCTGCATAAATGTCTGCAGAAGCTTGTCCATCACGACTTCTACCGCCTTGTCGGTAAGAGTCTTTTCGTTATCCTGTAAAGTAAAACTTATCGCATACTGCTTCTTGCCTTCAGGTATTTTGTCACCTCTGTATACATCGAACAGGTTTACTGCTCGCAGAAGCTTTTTCTCGCAAGCAAAGGCAGCCTTTCTTATATCAGAATATGTAACGGATTCATCAAGAAGAAGGGCGAGATCCCTCTTCACTTCAGGATATTTCGGAAGTTCCATGTATTTCACTCTGGTCTTTTTTGCCAGTTTCAGGAACTGGTCCCAACATATTTCAGCAGCATAAACTTCCTGCTTTATGCCAAATTGCCTTCTTCTCGCCTGAGAAACGGCCCCCATAACGGCCAGCTGGCTGCCGGACTGGGTCCTGAAAAGGATACCTTCGGAGAATATGTCTGCAGGAGCCGGCTCCATTGACATCTCTGACAGATCCACACCGAATCTCTTCATAAGAAGTTCCATATAACCTTTCAACATGAAGAAATCCCCTTTTCTCGAAACGGCACGCCATGACTGCACGGAAGACCCGGTTATGAAAAGTGACATTCTGCTATGTTCCACATAGGCTTCCTGAAGATTTCTGTCCTTACTGCTGTCGAGGGAATAAACATTTCCCAGTTCAAAAATCTTCATGTCCGGATTCTGTCTGTTTATATTGTATGCCACGACTTCAAGACCGCTCAACAGAAGGGTCTGTCGCATTGAATTCAGGTCTGAACTCAACGGATTCAGTATCATGACAAGATTTTCTTTAGGAAAAGTCTTAAGATTGTCATAATATGCAGATCTTGTAAGGGAATTGTTCATTATTTCGTTGAATCCGTTTGAAACAAGTAGGTCGGAAGCTATCCTTCTTATCTTCTCCGGATCAGGATTAGGCGTAACGTTTATTGAGGCCCTTACATTCTGTGGCAGTTCTATATTGTTGAAGTCATATATTCTCAGAACATCCTCCACTACATCGCATTCCCTGTATACGTCAACCCTGTATGCAGGTACGCTTACCGTAATATTTTCTCCGGATTTGGACAGAATCTCGAACTCAAGACCTTCAAGTATTTTAAGATATGTCTCTTCCGGTATATCCTTCCCTATGAACCTGTTCATTCTGGATATATTAAGATCCACTTTCTTGAGTTCGAACGGCACAGGATAAAATTCCTGAATTTTTCCGCGTACCGTAGCACCTGCCAGTTCCTGCATAAGCAGAGCTGCACGTTTCAAGGCATAAGGAAGAATCATCGGGTCTGCTCCCCTCTCATATCTGAAAGCCGCATCAGTTTTGAGCACATGCCTCTTTGACGTTTTGCGTACAGTTACCGGATTGAAATACGCCGATTCTATAAATACGGAAGCCGTATCATCCTTTACACCGGATTCTTCACCTCCGAACACACCGGCAATACACATAGGTTCCTCGGCATTGCATATCATAAGATCTTCCGATGAGAGTTTCCTTTCCACACCGTCAAGCGTCACAAAAGGCGTACCTTCTTCACAACGCCTTACTACAATCCTGTTACCTTTTATTTTTGCAGCATCAAACGCATGCAGAGGAAGACCAACCTCGTTTAATATGTAGTTCGTTATGTCTACCACATTATTTATGGATCTTACTCCTATTGCAGCCAGACGTTTTCTCATCCATTCGGGAGAAGGACCGACCTTTACATTATCCATTGTTATCCCGCTGTATCTCGGTGCCCCGTCCGGAGCCTCTACCGTAACGGTAATACCTTCTCCGCATCCTTCAGAAAAAGCTTCAACGGAAGGAAGATGCATTTCTCCTCCCATTCCGTTAAGTTTAAGATAAGCCGAAAGATCCCTGGCAACACCTATATGGCTTGCAGCATCAACCCTGTTAGGAGTGAGCCCGATTTCAAAAACCGTATCAGAATCCAGCTTAAGATATTCCTTTGCAGGAGTACCTGGAACAGCCGAAGGGTCAAGTACCATTATTCCTTCATGGGAATTGCCTAATCCGAGTTCATCCTCGGCACATATCATTCCGAAAGATTCGATACCTCTTATTTTTGATTTCTTTATTTTTACTTCTTCTCCATTCGAGAACACGAGCCTTGTCCCTATTGTTGCAAGCAGTACTTTCTGTCCTGCCGCCACATTGGGCGCTCCACAAACGATCTGCAGCAGTTCGCCCGTTCCTGCATTGACTTTGGTTACATGCAACTTGTCGGCATCAGGATGTTTTCCGCATTCGACAACCTCAGCAACAACCACACCGGCAAGTCCGCCCGGTATCTGCTCCACTGTCTCCATTGCTTCAACTTCAAGACCAATTGCCGTAAGTACGGAAGCCACTTTTTCCGGTTCAAGGTTAAAATCCACATAATCCTTCAACCAATTATAAGAAATCTTCATCTTGTTTATCCCTATGTTTATCCTATTTTTATCTTATTCTTTTCATTCCGGCCACTGCAAATCAACAATGTCCGACTTATTTTTAGCATATCTAATCCAGTAATGAATCGATGAATTCCTTCTTGTTGAAAATCTGCAAATCCTCAATCTTTTCCCCGACACCAATAAATTTAATCGGGATTTTAAGCATATCGGAGATACCTATAACAACTCCGCCTTTAGCAGTACCGTCCAGCTTGGTGACTGCCATTGAAGTCACATCGGTAGCCTTGCTGAATTCCTTCGCCTGTTGGTAGGCATTCTGTCCTACTGAACCATCAAGCACAAGAAGCACTTCATGAGGAGCTCCGGGAACCACTTTTCCCATCACATTCCTTATCTTTGTAAGCTCATTCATGAGATTTATCTTATTGTGCAGTCTTCCTGCCGTGTCGATCAATACCACATCAGCATCCTGGGCAACAGCTGATTTTACGGCGTCATAAGCCACAGATGCAGGATCCGAGCCCATCTGCTGCTTTACAATGCTTACACCGGCACGTTCGCTCCATATCGTAAGCTGATCCACTGCTGCAGCCCTGAATGTATCTGCTGCTCCAAGAACCACTTTTTTCCCGGAAGCATGAAGTCTTGCTGCAAGTTTACCTATCGTAGTCGTCTTCCCCACACCGTTTACACCCACTACCATTACTACAAGAGGCTTTTTCGTGAAATCGAAAGGCATCTCCGGCGAAACCTCCGTATCTACCTTGAGAAGTTTCTGTATCTCATCTTTCAGAATTGCTCTGAGTTCCGAAGTATTCATATACTTGTCCCTCGCCACCCTGTCTTCCAAAGCTTCAATTATCTTCAACGTAGTGTCCACTCCTACATCGGAAGCAATAAGGGCTTCTTCTATACCGTCCAATACATCTTCATCTACAGTTGACTTGCCAGCAACCGCCCTGGATATCTTCTCGAAAATTGAAGTTTTTGTTCTTTGAAGACCGGCATCAAGAGAGTCCTTCTCCTCCTTTGACTTTTTACCGAACAAACCGAAAAATGCCATAAAATTGATTTTGCTAAATTTTGCTAAATATTGTCTTACAAAAATAGCCATAATTTGCTTCAAACAACAAATAAATTTGTTCATTTATCACATTTTTTATAACTTCACAACACTGCCGAAATTCTATCCTAAACAACAATTTAAACTCTTTCATTATGGAAATCTATCAGAATTCATGGAGCAAGACAACTGCGGACTTGTACAAGTCGGTACTAATCTTTACAATCTCCGGTATCGCCGCTTCCGTCTTCGGGTACTTCAGCACAGCCCGGGACATCGCATCCGGATTCTCAGCCATGTCGGGAGGGAACTACTCGAACGGCATCGGATTCATTGACATACTGGAAATTCTGGCAACCGTAGGTATCATTTACGGATACTGGCTGTTTATCAAAGCTCTTGACATCTTCAAGAATCAGGTCAATCCTGCAGATACGCCAAGAGTGGCCTCTATAAGGACATCGACACTGCTGATGATTGCAGGCAGCATAATCTGCCTGATACCGTTTATCGGCATAGTAGGTAAAATACTTAATCTCATAGCATGGATAATTCTGCTTCTGGCCTACATGAACCTGAAGAACTCTCCTACATTTCCTAATACAGCAAGAGACGGAGCATCCAGACTCTTCATAGCCATGATTCTCGAAATCGCAGGATGGGTAATCGGAATCATCCCGATAATAGGAGACGCCATAGAGACAATACTCTATATCGTAGCATTCTTCATTACACTTTCCGGATGGAAAAAGATTTCCGCCTCAGAAGCACCGGCAGCATAGCTTCCTGCGGATTACGATAAAAAACTGGAAAGCCTGAGAAAATAAAAAGGCCGAAAATAAGGAGACTGTATCTAAATGAAGATCCGGTCTCCTTCCTTTTCAGGATATGTTCCCACTATAAAAACTTACCAAACTCTCAGGTCTACACTCTCAGGTCTACACTCTCAATTCTACTCCTACTCCACTGCGCGCATCTGAAATATTCTGAACCACTCATTCTCTGCACCTTTCCGAGTCTCTCTGTTTTCCTCTGCAGCTCTCCGTGCCTCTCTGTTTTCTTCCGCATCTTTCTGCGCCTCTCTGGGCCCTCTGAACTACTCTTTCTCTGCATTTCTCCAAGCCCTTCTGTCCATCTGTCGTATATCTATGCCATTTTACCCCATACACCCGCTACGCCTCCCCACCCAGAACCTCCTACTTATCCCCGCCTGCATCCTGGGACCCTCCTTATCTGCATCCTGTGCTTCTCATCATCGGTTCCTGTGGCTCTCATCATCCGGTCCCCGGTTCAGCATTTCTTTGTCGCTGGTGTAAACAGAAACCACGAGTGCACAGAAAATGGTAAAGTTAGTGCACAGAAAACGGTAACAACAGTGCACAAGAATCAGTAACAACAGTACACA
>CASFPH010000010.1 GCA_949296645.1 uncultured Bacteroidales bacterium | reverse complement strand
AACTCAGAAATACGAACGGTTGCTATCTCATTACCCAATTTTCAAGCAATCCGACCAACTGATTTATTCTAAGCGAGTTATCTTTTCTTGCAAAAGTTACTGAAAAATTGTTAGATTTGTGAATATGTCTAAATTTAATGTCGTATGAGTGAACATGACAAAAGCGGCAATCCTGTCGACAGAGTCGCTGTTTCCGCGTGGGAATATCTGAATCTCAGACTTGACGAACTCAAACTCAAGGGTACGGAGGGACTTTCCCTTTTTTTCGGAAGATTTGTTGTCTATGCAATAATATTTCTGTTTTTTGCGGTTTTCCTGCAGTTTATCGCTTTTGCAGTAGCATACCGTCTCGGTGAAATGATCGGTTCCATACCGCTTGGATTTGCAATAATGGCGGGGGTGATGCTTGTGTTCATACTCCTGTTCTATCTGATGAGAAAAAGGATGTTCGTCAATTCCTTTGTACGCTTTTTCATTGACATTTTTTTCGGTGAATGACAGGGAGGACAAGCTATATGGTGGATTACAGTAATATCAGAGATATAGATTCCCTACGCTCGGCAAGAAAAAGACTTTCTTCGGAAATAAGAAGCAAGGAAACGGAACTTGCCGATGATTACAGAAATCTCAAATCATTCATAAATCCCATGACATATGTGCATAAGCTTATAACCAGGGCATATGCATTGAGGCACATATTCACTGCAGTACAGAACGGTTTCGATTCGGTAAAATCGTTTGTGGAAAGTATGGCCGGAAAATTCAGGAAGAATGACTCCGAAAAGGAATCCGTGGCTGAAACTGAAGTTCCGCCCCGCGGCGGTGCAGATGCGGAACAGAAACTTCATGATGAGGCATCGTCTGAAACCGGAGCCAGAGTTGTATGATATGACAATGGGAAATCCGTCACACCTGGTGCCACAGAGGACCGTTCCCATGTCCGATATTCAGGTCTTTGCCCCCTGCAATTCCTCTGAATACATATTTTTTTGCAGCTGCTACCGCTTCGGCTGTCGTGTCCCCGTAAGCGAGTCTCGTTGCAATGGATGATGAGAGTGTGCAGCCTGTACCATGGGTATTTTTCGTCTCAATTTTCTTTTCAGTAAAGAAATACATGTTTCCGTCCCTGCAGCAGAGGATATCCGTCATGTCGTCCCCTTCGAGATGACCGCCCTTGACAAGTACATCAGTGCCGAATTGTGTTGACAGTTCTTTTGCAGCCTGTTTCATCGTAGTAAAATCCGGTATTGGTTTTCCGTACAGAACTTCGGCCTCACAGAGGTTTGGGGTTATCAGGCTGGCCAGCGGTATGAGTTTCTTTTTTATGACATCGATTGTGGAATCGGTCATGAGTTTGCATCCGCTTGTCGAGACCATGACGGGGTCATATACTATTATCGCAGGTTTGTATTTCCTGATATTGGAGACAATAACCTCTACAATCTGCGGGTCATTCACCATGCCTATCTTTATCGCTTCCGGTTCAAGATCGTCCATGACAGCCCTGATCTGTCCGTCTATTATTTCCGTCGGAACAGGATGTATGCCTGTTACTCCCATTGTGTTCTGTACTGTCACTGCGGTTATTGCCGATGCGGCGAATCCCTTAAGTGCTGAGATTGCCTTTATGTCGGCCTGTATTCCGGCTCCACCTGACGCATCTGAGCCTGCTATTGTAAGTATTACTGGATATTTTCGTTTCATGGCGGTTAATGCTTAACTTAGCGTTTAATTATAAAATATATTCAATATTCGGACAAAAGTATGGAAAAAGAGTTTATGACGGCGGTCATTACACAACCGTTCTTTTTTGACGGTGAAACGGATGCAATAATTTTCCTTTTTGCCAACGGTCTGCAGTTGTTGCATTTGCGTAAGCCGGACTCTTCACCGGAGATGCTTGAAGCTATTGTAAGAAGCATTCCCGAAGAGTATTATGACAGGATCGTACTTCATGACCACCATTCCATTGCGGGAAAATACAGTCTCGGAGGCGTGCATCTCAACGGCAGGAACCCTCTGCCTCCGCAGGGGTATGCGTGCCGTTTAAGCTGTTCATGTCATTCCCTTGAAGAGCTTTCCGTGAAAAAGGGCTTTTCTTTACCATATTTCAGTTATCTTTTTCTCAGTCCGGTTTTCGACAGCATATCAAAGCAGGGATATGCATCGGCATTCACGCTTGAAACAATCGCCGCCGCAAGGAAGGATGGTATTGTAGATAGTCGGGTTTTTGCCCTCGGAGGCATTTCCCTTGCCAACCTTCCTCTGGTGAAGTCCATGGGTTTCGGCGGTGCCGCGCTTCTGGGTGACATATGGGCGCCTCTCGCCAAGGGACATGAGGCTTTCGTATCGCACTTCAAGGCTGTCCTGCAGTCTGTCGTCGGTGTTTAGATGTCGAGAATGATGCAGGAATTGCTTCTCAGATCGTATGTCCACAGTTTTCCTGCAAGCACTTGTCCGAATCCGCAGATCAGCTTTATGGTCTCCGAGGCTTCTATACTGCCGGTGATGGCCGGCGTTACGCCCATTACAGCCTTTGACGGTTCAGACATTGCATACATGGCCTCTTCGTCAGGAAATATGTCCCTGTAACTTCTGAAAAGAGGGTCTCCCGGATTGCCGTAGCACAGTACGGATACCTGGCCGGTGAATTCTCCTATCGCACCATATACATATGGCTTGTGCAGTCTGCTGCATACGTCGCTTATCAGATAGCGTGTCCTGAAATTGTCCGTGCCGTCCACGACAATGTCATACTGCCCAATCAGCTCTTCAGCATTATCTTCCGTTATCCGTGTGAAGTGAGGGATTATCTCTATTTCCGAGTTCAGTGCGGACAGGCGTTCCACAGCGCACAATACCTTGGGTCTGCCGGTTTCCTTTTCGCTGTACAGAATTTGTCTCTGCAGGTTGGATATGTTTACGCGGTCGTCATCCGCTATCCCGATTTTACCTACCCCCGCTCCGGCAAGATAGAGGGCTGCGGGAGAGCCCAGCCCTCCGCAACCCGCTACAAGTACCTTTGCACCGGACAATCTTTTCTGCCCTTCATCCCCTATTTCGGGAAGTATCCTCTGTCGTGCATATCTCATCTGTTACCCGGTTATTTGTGATCGAAAGACTGGTCCCAGTCCTTCCAGACAGGTTCTATACCCATTTTTTTCAATGCTGCCTCGACTTCTACCGCCTTGCGTTCATCGCTGACGTGAAACTGCTCCAGTGACTGCGGATATGTGTAGTATCCTCCCGGGTCGGTTTTGCTTTCAGCGCTCATGGTGGTTACTCCGAGTCTTGCCATGTTATCCCTGAATTCAGGGTTTTCCCTTGTAGAGTAGGAGATATCCACGTCATGGTCGAAGATTCTCATGGCGAATGTAAGTTGGGCAAGCTCCCTGTCCGAAATTATCACGTTCGGCTGGAAACCTCCGTTTTCAGCAGGACGCATACGCGGAAAATTGACGCTGTATTTTGTCTTCCAGTATGTTTTCTGCAGATAACGCAGATGATAGGCCATCATTGTGACATCTGTTCTCCACTCTTCCAGGCCTATAAGTACTCCCATACCTATCGAATGTACTCCGGCCTGACCCATACGGTCGAACCCGTTGAGTCTCCATTCAAAATTGGATTTCATTCCGCGAGGATGGTAGAGCTTGTAGTTTTTCTCGTTGTATGTCTCCTGAAAGCATATCACTCCGTTGAGTCCGTGCCGTACCAGTTCCGCATATTCCTCGACCTTTAGAGGCATGACTTCTATCTTCAGATTGCTGAAATACGGTTTTGCCAGATCAAGGGCTTTTGCTATATAGTCTACGCCGGCTGCAACCGGATTCTCACCGGTAACCAGCAGCAGGTTCTCGAACGGAGCAAGTTTTTTGATCGCCTTGTATTCGTTCACTATCTCGTCAGGTGTGAGAATTGTCCTTTTCATCTTGTTGCTCACATGGAACCCGCAGTATACACAAGAATTCGTACATGAGTTTGTCAGATACAGAGGCACGAACATGGACATGGTCTTTCCAAACCTCCCGAGAGTATATTTACGGCTGAGCCTGGCCATCGTTTCGATGTAAGGTTCGGCAGCCGGTGAAATGAGCGCCATGAAATCCTCTACATCGCATTTCGTCTTGCTCAGGGCACGGCGCACGTCAGCGTCTGTCTTTGAGTATATCTTCCCGGTTGTCTCTTCCCAGGAAATTTTTCTTAATTCATCTGAAAACATTTTTATTTCTTGATATTTTTTAAGTCCTTGGAAAGTTTCATGGCGCAGAAGTTCGGACCGCACATGGTGCAGTATTCACCGTCCGTGTGGCGTCCTTCCCTGAAATATTCAAGAGCCCTTTCGGGATCGAGCGAGAGGTCGAACTGGTCTCTCCATCTGAATTCGTATCTTGCCTTGCTGAGGGCGTTGTCCCTGACCTGTGCTCCCGGATGTCCTTTTGCAAGGTCGGCTGCATGTGCGGCTATCTTGTATGTAATCACTCCGACCCTTACGTCCTCCTTGTTCGGAAGCCCGAGGTGCTCTTTCGGAGTCACATAGCAGAGCATAGCCGTTCCGAGCCAGCCTATCTGGGCAGCTCCTATGGCCGAAGTTATGTGGTCGTATCCCGGAGCGATATCCGTTACAAGCGGTCCGAGAGTATAGAAAGGAGCATTGTGGCACTTCTCTATCTGTCTTTCCATGTTTTCCCTGATCTTGTGCATCGGAACATGGCCCGGACCTTCTATGAAAGCCTGTACGTTTTTCTCCCATGCCCTGAGTACAAGTTCGCCCATGGTATCAAGTTCGGCAAACTGAGCCCTGTCATTGGCATCGAACGTCGAACCCGGTCTCAGACCGTCGCCGAGCGATACTGCCACATCATACTGCGCCAGAATGTCGCAAATGTCGTCGAAGTGCTCGTAGAGGAAGCTTTCCCTGTCATGGTATATGCACCATTTGCTCATGATGCTGCCACCTCGGCTGCATATCCCGCATAGTCTGTCATCGGCCAGATGCACGTTGTGCCTTCTTATGCCGGCATGTATTGTGAAATAGTCCACACCCTGTTCGCACTGCTCTATAAGTGTGTCCCTGTAGATTTCCCATGTGAGGTCTTCTATCTTGCCGTTTACCTTTTCAAGTGCCTGATAGATGGGTACTGTGCCTACCGGTACAGGACAGTTGCGGATTATCCATTCCCTTGTCTCGTGGATGTTCTCTCCTGTTGAGAGGTCCATCAGTGTATCACCGCCCCATTTGCAGCTCCATACCGCCTTTTCAACCTCTTCGTCTATGCTTGATGTGGTTGCCGAGTTTCCTATGTTCGTGTTGATCTTTACGAGGAAGTTCCTGCCGATGATCATCGGTTCCGCCTCAGGGTGGTTGATGTTCGCAGGAAGTACTGCGCGTCCTGCCGCAATTTCGTCCCTTACGAATTCAGGGGTGATATGTGTCTCTATGCCGAGCTCTTCGCAGTTCATGTTCTCCCTGATGGCTACATATTCCATTTCGGGAGTGATTATGCCCTTTTTCGCGTATGCCATCTGCGTGATATGTTCACCTTTCCTGGCCCTGTAAGGCAGGGCTATGTGTTCGAACCTGAGATGGTCGAGGGAGCTGTCGTCACGTCTCATCCTGCCGTATTCCGATGTGATTTCCGGAAGCTGTTCCACATCGCCCCTGTCGAGAATCCATTTTTCCCTCAGCCTGGGAAGGCCCTTCTTCAGGTCTATGGTGATTTCAGGGTCGCTGAAAGGACCGCTTGTGTCATATATGTATACATGAGGATTCGGAGTCACAACCTTTTCACCGTTTACGAATGTCGTACTCGGCACCTGTTCCACCCTTCTCATACCAACTCTGATGTCCGGAAAAATCTTTCCCTGCATATATACCTTTTCCGAACGGGAAAATCTTATTTTCTGTTCCATGTCTTTTTCGTTTTACAGGTTTATACGAGGAATTTTGTAAGTGGAGAGCTTGCTTCAGCCTCGAAGTTTGCAGCCTGCACTCCAAGACCTGCTTCGTATGCCATTCTTCCTGCTTCTATTCCGCTTTTGAAAGCTTTGGCCATCTCTACAGGATTGTCGGCTATCGCTATTGCCGTGTTTACAAGGCAGGCAGACGCTCCCATTTCCATTGCTTCAGCCGCATGGCTCGGCGCTCCTATGCCTGCATCGACAATTACAGGAATGTTGGCCTGTTCAATTATTATGCGGATGAATTCTTTCGTCTGCAGCCCTCGATTGGTTCCGATAGGTGCTCCGAGAGGCATTACCGTGGCGGCTCCTGCCTCTTCCAGTCTTTTGCAGAGAACCGGGTCGGCCTGGCAGTAAGGAAGAACGATGAATCCCATCTTTGCGAGCTCTTCCGTTGCTTTCAGTGTCTCGATGGAGTCCGGAAGCAGATATCTCGGGTCCGGATGTATTTCCAGTTTGAGCCAGTTGGTACCGAATGCCTCTCTTGCCATTTGTGCGGCAAATACGGCCTCTTTCGCATCCCTCACACCTGATGTGTTCGGCAGCAGCTGTATATGCGGATGTTTGATATGTTTCAGCATGTCGTCTTCCCTGTTGTCAAGGTCTATCCTTTTCATTGCGACTGTAACCATCTCAGTCCCGGATGCGAGAATGGCCTGTTCCATAATTTCGTTGGAGTCGAATTTTCCTGTTCCCAGGAACAGGCGGGAGTTGAATTCCCTGCCTGCTATTACCAGCTTTTCCATAATATTGTGCTATTTCGATTTTGTTTTCAGTGAAAGTGAATGTTTTGCTTCAAGAGTATCAGATACGAGTTTTGAAATCCTACGCATTTCGTTTACCGGATCTGCGGCGTTCAGTACCCCTCCGGAGATGGCAATACCGTTTATTCCGGTAGAGAGGATTCCACCTATATCTTCATATTTTATTCCGCCTATGGCCACGACAGGAATATCCACACCTTCTTCCTTCATCTTTCCGACAATTTGTCTGTAGCCGTCCAGACCAAGTACCGGACTCAGGTTTTTCTTAGTAGTCGTGAACCTGAAAGGTCCGCAGCCGATATAGTCGGCCCCTGCACGGAAGTGCATTCTTATGTCATCAAATGTGTTGGCCGTACCTCCTATGATTTTTTCGTTGCCCAGTATTTTCCTGGCTTGTTCCACAGGCATGTCGAGTTTTCCCAGATGTACACCGTCCGCTTCCGTCGTTTCCACGAGATGTACCCTGTCATCGATAATCATTACGGCACCGTATGTGTCGCATAGTCTTCTTACCTTTGCCGCCGTTGCTGTGAAGGTGGTGTCGTCGGTATCCTTCATCCTGAGCTGGATCCATCTGCAGCCTCCGTCAAGGGCTGTCTGGATGGATTGTATATATTCTTCCGGAGATGTTCCGTGTGAAATGAACTGCAGTTCCATCATAAGTCTATCCTCCGCATGCCGCCCTTATTACCGTTACAGCATCATTCCCGGCAAGTACTGTCGTATCCCATCCGGTACGGGGTACCAGTTTGTTGTTTACCGCTGCGGCCACTCCAGGAGAGTTGAGATTCAGGGATGCCAGAAGTTCCCCCAATGTGCGGGCCTCAGTGGTAATCGTTCTGTCGTTCAGTCTGATTTCCATATCAATTCAAATTTGTTCAAAGGAGGCCTGCCGGAGGTGGCATAAGAAAAACAATTCCTACGTCAGCATTAACTGAATCAGGTTCCAGGGTATGATCTCAGCCTTGGCGGCACCCCTTTGTTCGTTTGTTCCGCAAAGTTAACCAAATTGTTGTATAATTTGTACAATGAAGAAAAATAATCTTAACTTCGCAGAGAAGTTTAACCTGAATTGAATATAATATGAAAAAAAACTTTTTGTCAGTGGCCTTGTCCGTGATTGCTGTAGCATTTTTGAATGGTGCGACAGTGCTTTATGCCTGTGATGGCATTGCCGGCGGGGTCTGTATCTCTGCGGATGCGGGGCAGGAGAATCCTGCAGTGAATAACAGGGACAAGGACAGGATACAACTGAAACTGTCGCTTGAAGAAGTCATAGAGATGGCTAAGGACCATTCCCTTGAAGCCCTTATGGCAAAGCACAGTTATATAGTAAGCTATTGGCAGTTCAGAACATATAAGGCGCAGTTTCTTCCTTCGCTGAACATGCAGGCAAGTCTTGGCAATTACAACCGTTCGATTGTGGATATACAGGATGCCATAACCGGAGAAATCCATTATGTCAGCAACAATAATTTACGTAATTCGCTTGGCTTTTCAATAGATCAGGCAATACCCTTTACGGGAGGTACGGTCTCCCTTACCACATCTCTTGACAGGCTTGACCAGTTCTCTCCAGGCAGAAGCGCATCATATAATTCACAGCCGGTTTACCTGAATTACAACCAGCCTCTGTTTGCCTTCAACCAATTGAAATGGGACAAGAAAATCGAACCGGTGAAATACAGACAGGCTCAGGTGGAATATCTTGAAGACCTTGAGTCCGCAGCAGCGACCGGAATTCAGTATTTTTTCGATCTTCTTCTTGCACAGAAGGATCTTGAAGTTCTGGAGAAAAGTATAGAAACCAATGAAAACCTTTACAGAATTGCACAGGAAAGATTCAAGCTCGGAACAGTCGAGGAAGACGAACTTCTGCAGCTTCAACAGAATATACTTACGAACAATCTTGATTTGAGCGACAAGAAGATTCTTCTTGAACAGTCAAAAATCAGGTTCCGTACATTCCTCGGTCTGAACGACAATGTAGATATAGAACTGGTGCTTGAGGATTTCCTCCCTGAAATAAGGTTGGATTATACTGATGTCATAGCGAGGTCTGAAAAAAATTCCTCCTTCATGATTGGCAAGGAACTGGATCTTATAAATGCAGAGTCCGCAGTGGCAAGGGCCAAGTCCCAGCGTGGAATGGAAGTTTCCTTTAATGCGACATTCGGACTGACCCAGGTGGGGGATAATCTTAAAATGGCTTACACGAGTCCTTTGGATCAGGAAATAGTAGGGTTGTCTCTTCGTATGCCGATATTGGACTGGGGACTTGGAAAAGGAAGGGTACAGGTAGCCAAATCGCAGCAGAAGGTTACTGAAATGCAGGTTGATCAGGCCATTGCCAAGCAAAGGGAGGATATATTGCAGAAAGTTATGCAGCTCAATTCCCAGGGTGAAAAATGCAGGCTTTCCTCCGAAGCTGAAAAAGTCGGACGACAGCGTTACGAATCTACGAAGAACCGGTTTATGAACGGTTCCGTAGATGTCATGAAACTCAACGATGCACAGGAATCCATGGATTCGGCAGTGAAAAGGTATCTTGAGGATTTGAAGACATTCTGGTCTGGGTATTATGAAATACGCAAACTTACTTTGTACGATTATGTAGAAGAAACTGAAATAAGTGCTGACTTTGAAGCAATAACGAGTGAACTTTGATTATGGGGAAACTGATGTTGTATGTGCTTTCGGCAATGACCGTGTTCACGGCATGCGGAGGTGGCGGTGACAAAAAAAAGGAAAATAGCGGAATCGTATATGCCGAAATGGCCAAGCCGAGGGTAGATACGTCTGTAGTAAGATTCGGAACTTTTCGCAGGGAAATAATAAGCAACGGGAAAGTATATTCCCCGCGTACCGCAAAACTTTCTTTTCCTGTTTCAGGAGAAATAGCGAAAGTATACGTGAGGAACGGGGACAGGGTCAAAAAAGGTACCGTATTGGCGGAACTGGACAGGACCAAGGCGGAAATGGATTATCAGAATGCTGAGGACGCATATGAAAAGGCAAGGCTGGATTTTGAGGACAAGCTTCTTACATACGGCTACTCTTCCGATACATCAGAAGTTCCTGCAGACATACTGAAAATGATAAAGCTGCGTTCAGGTTACAACGATGCAGTCAGGGCTTTCAGAAAGGCCGGATATGAATATGCTTCTTCGGTTCTGGAGGCTCCGTTCGACGGGGTTGTAGCCGATATGTCGGCGAGAGTAGGGGAAACGGCATCTGATGTCATATGTACTGTTGTGGATATGGACAGAATGGAAGTTTCGTTCAATATCCTTGAGTCTGAGCTCAAATTCGTGGGAAGAGGCAGCCGTGTTACGATTTCTCCGTTCTCCGATTCCGAAAAAAGGATAGAAGGTAAAGTTCTTGACATAAACCCGATAGTGGATGACAAGGGACAGATTAAGATTACAGCATCCGTTTCCTTTGCGGATCACGGCCTGCTTTCGGGAATGAATGCCAAAGTATTTATAGAAACCAGACTTGACAATGTTCTGATTGTTCCGAAGGCGGCTGTCCTGATAAAGGATGGTTCCGACATGCTTTATGTTTATGACGAGTCTTCGGGAAGGGCTAAGTCTGCTGCAGTTGAAGTTCTCCAGTCGAATTCAACCCATCATGCCATAGCGTTATCCGGTAACGACAGTCCGGTGAAGGAGGGAGTACCTGTGATAACCTCAGGCAATGTAAGCGTCTCGGACAATTCGGAGGTGATCCTTGCTGAAAAAAAGGAAATGTCAGAAGAGGTAAATCTGTAGGCCATGCTGGACAAACTTATCAGGCGACCTGTCGCCGTTACAATGGTAATCATTGCCGTGCTGATATTGGGCGGTGTTTCCCTCGGACTTCTTCCGGTATCGCTTATGCCGGATGTGGATATTCCCCAGATAACGATACAGGTTTCCCGTCCTGGAGCATCCGCAAGGGATATAAGTAAAACCGTGGTGGAACCGTTGCGTTCATCGCTTCTGCAGACGTCTCATCTGAAAAACATAACCTGCAGGACATCGAACGGCGGGGCCACTCTGTTTATGGAGTTCGAACAGGGGATAGATATAGACATGGCCTTTATCGAGGTGAACGAAAAGGTTGACAGGGTTTCTTCTTCGCTTCCAGAAGATATGGATCGTCCGAGAATCATCAAGGCGAGTGCTTCAGATATTCCTGTCTTTTTCGTGGACATGTATACTGCGGAACAGAGCGAGCTCAAGATGATAGAATTGAGCCGTTTTGCCAAAGAAGTGATATGCAAGAGGTTTGAGCAGATTCCGGAGATAGCATTGGTGGATGTCAGCGGACTTTCCGGAAGCCGTTATACTGTAAGGCCGGATATGGCTAAACTCAGGTCGGCAGGGGCGGACATCGATTTGCTTGAACAGGCAATACGTTCTGAAGAGGCTACTTCAGGTAATCTGTCGGTACGAGAAGGAGATTATACATGGAATATAAGTTTCAAAAACGAACTGCTTACCAAAGAGGACATAGAGAATATCCATGTGAAAATAAATGACAGGATATATCTGTTCAGCGACCTTGCCGAGATAACTGAAGAGCCCCAGAAAACCGGTGGTCTTGTGCGTTCCGACGGAAACAGATGCATAACCTTTGCGGTTATAAAACAGGCGGATGCCAGAATGTCTGACCTGCAGAAGTCTCTCGACAGACTTGTCTCCCGTTTTGAAAAGGATTATCCTGATATGGTCTTCAAGGTGAGTCGAAGCCAGACGGAACTGCTTGAATATTCGATAGGAAACCTCAAAAGCAATATAATTACCGGCGCCTTGCTTGCCGTTCTCATAATATTCCTTTTTCTTGGAGACTTCAAGTCGCCTCTCCTGGTGACCATAACGATTCCGCTTACTCTTGTGATAACAATGCTTCTTCTTTACCTTCTTGGAATAAGCATAAATATAATATCGCTTTCGGGCCTTATTCTCGGAGTGGGCATGATGGTGGACAATTCCATTATAGTGATAGACAACATTACGCAGATGAGGGAGAGGGGAGTGCCTTTCGATGAGGCCATAGTACGCGGAACTAATGAAGTCATAACCCCCATGTTGAGTTCCGTACTTACCACATGTTCGGTGTTCGTGCCGCTGATTTTCCTCAGCGGGGTTGCCGGTGCCCTGTTTTATGATCAGGCAATGGCGGTAACCGTAGGGCTTTTTGCATCTCTTTTCGTTGCGATACTTGTGATTCCTGTATATTACAGGGTGTTTTATTCTTCCGAAAAAGGTTCTTCTTCCGGAAAATCCCGGAACAATTTTTCTTCCACGGAAAAAACTGCCCCCGGGAGATTCAGAATACACATTGGTTATGATGCGCTTTACGAGAAAATACTCAAATGGTTTTTCAGACATTCTTTTGCTGTCTGGTGCTTCTTTTTGGCCTGTATACCTGCATCGTATCTTATATATTCCGTGATTGACAAGTCGGAACTTCCCCCAATGACCAGGCATGATGTTTCAGTGAGGATAGACTGGAACGAACCGGTGAATGTTATGGAAAATGACCGCAGGATTGTTTCACTCATGAAGGATTTCAATGATGTTTCATATTGCGGCATCATGGCCGGTACCCAGGACTTTCTGCTTTCCCATACGGAAGAAATGACTGAGGCTCAGGCCGAGATATATGTCGATTTCAGCGACAGCGATGAGCTTGCCGGGTTCGAAAGAAAAATAAAGGAGAGGATTGCTTCAGCATATCCGATGGCATCTGTGGATCTCAAACCTTCCGATAATATATTCAATCTGATTTTTCCTGACGATGAACCAGACATGAAAGTGAAGATAATACCGGGCAACGGTGAAACGATTGATCCCGAAAAGGTTTCGCTAATGCTTTCGGATGCAAGGAAACAGCTTCCCGATATTTATATCGAACCTGTGATGTGGCAGGAACAGATAACCTTCGTGACTGATCCTGAATGCATGACCTTGTACGGTGTGGACTATTCTTCGGTTTCTTCCGCACTTCGCGAGGCTACCGGAAACAATGTCCCTTATTCCATAAACAAGGGTGGATATTCCGTTCCGATTGTCATAGGTGACGGAGAAGGATGGCAGGATTTTCTATCCCTTTCGGTAAAAGGGACCATGCCTGACGGATCGGGAGGTGTTGATGTGCCGTTGTCGATGCTTGTGAAGGAAAGACGCACAAGGGATGTAAAGACCATTTATTCTGGCCCTGAAGGTGAATATTATCCTGTATCGCTTTCCGTCGGGGACAGACAGATAAAGGAAACTGAACGCGTTTTTGAGGACCTGTCCGAAAAATACGGTTATAAGGTGTCATTTGAAGGGGCTTATTATTCCGGAATCGCAATGGTAAAGGAACTGGCATTCATATTCCTTGTGTCGGTATTGCTTCTTTTCTTCATCCTTGCGGCGCAGTTCGAGTCTCTTGTCCAGCCTTTTATAATAATGTCCGAGATAGTGATAGATCTTTTCGGGGCACTGTTCGCGTTGTGGATATGCGGTGCCGGAATAAATCTCATGTCGCTGATAGGTATCGTGGTGATGTGCGGCATTATAATCAATGACTCCATATTGAAGGTCGATACGATAAACCGGCTCAGAAGGGAAGGCTGTTCTTTGTTGAAAGCAATACTTCTCGCGGGGAAAAGGAGACTGAAGCCTATCCTGATGACAAGCCTTACCACGATACTGGCAATAGCTCCATTTCTTGTGAGGGGGGACATGGGGTCCGATCTTCAGTACCCGCTGTCCCTGGCCCTGATAGGCGGAATGGTATTCGGAACGCTTGTAAGCATATTTTATATTCCTCTTTTCTATTATGAGATATACAGGAGAGGAACGGCAAAACAAAAATGCGGATGACAGACATGAAGAAACTTTCAGGATTTTCGGTCATACTCGTTTTTGTGGTGCTTTCAGTGGTCGGAATCGCAATGATTCCCCTGCTGACCGTCAAATATTCACCGGACATGACGGGATTCAGGCATATCGGGATTGTGTTTTCCTGGCCCGGCGCATCTGCTGAACTGGTGGAGTCAGAAGTTACTTCCAGGCTTGAAGGTCTTGTTTCCACCGTAAACGGAGTGTCTGACGTTACTTCCAATTCATCACAGGGGTCTGGAAATGTCTCAATGAGGGTCAAGGACGGAGTCGATATGGATATCCTTAAATTTGAAATCGCTTCGTTAATAAGGCAGGTTTACGGCAATCTTCCAGAAGGAGTATCATATCCTGAAATATCGTCTTCGGCTTTTACCGGAACATCGGGTGAAGGGGAAATGGTACTTTCGTATGAAATATTCTCTGAGATGCCTGGCCACCAGATAAAGGCCTATTTCGACGAGCATGTAATATCCGAACTGGCGAAAACGGAAGGGGTAAGTTCCGTATCTCTTACCGGGGCGAATTCATATTATATCGAGGTAAGGGTCGATCCGGTTCTTTTGAAGAATTACGGCATTGATATTTCTGCTCCTGCACGGGTAATTGCGGCTTCCATGAAAGAGGAGGAACTGATAGGTTCGGTAAACAGTGTCTCCATTTCACTCAGACCTGGAAAGGATACGCTTGATCCGGCTTCAATTCCTGTAGCCACTGTGAACGGAAGAATCATAAGGCTCGGAGACATTTCGGTGACAACCTTGAAGGAGGCGGAGACGGACAGGATATACAGAGTGAACGGCAAGAATTCCATTTCTCTTAGCATATATGCAGAAAACGGAACAAACATAATCGAGGTTGCCGATGCCGTAAAGGCCAGAATGGCTGAACTTTCAGTGTCGTTCCCGGAAGGTTTTACTGTCGTGGCGGACAAGGATTCGTCCTCCGAGATGCGAAACGAACTGAGAAAGATATATTTCAGGACCATATCCACGCTTGTAATACTTCTGCTTTTTGTGCTGGCTGTAAGCAGAAGCTTCAGGTATCTTCTGGTAATTTTTTCCGCTCTTGTGAGCAATATCCTGATTTCTTTCATATTCTATGTGCTTTTCGGCACGACAATACATATGGTGTCCCTTGCTGGAATAACAATTTCCATGGGAATGGTGATAGATGCTTCCATCATGATGTTGTCCCATTACGGCTATTACAGGAACAGGAAGTTCTTCATCGCGATACTGGCTGCACAACTGGCCACGATAGGTTCGTTGCTTATGATTTATCTTCTGCCAGAGACGTTGAGGTCGAGGCTGGAGGATTTTGTGCAGGTCATAGTCATCAATCTTACGGTTTCCATGTTTATTTCAATGACACTGATTCCTGCGCTTTCCGATGCGCTGGGTATGACAGAGAGGAAAAAACTCCCTTCAGTGCATGGCATGGTACGTATACGGAAGCTGAATTCCTTGTACCGCAGGTATATATCCGTTGCAGTGAAATTCAAGCCGCTTGTGGTAATATTGCTCATATTGGTTTTCGGTATTCCGTTTTCACTTCTCCCTGGACGTCTCGGCCCTCCTGAATGGCTTGTGGAGTCAGGACAAATGGACTTGGAAGCTCCTTCGGGACTGAAAAAAAAGGTGTACGACCTGTATAACGGAACATTAGGAAAACCGTATTTCCGGGATACTCTCAAAGGCAGACTGGATACGCTTCTGGGCGGAACATTGGGAATGTTCATGAGGACTTCTCCGCAATACAACATGGGAAGGAATGCCGGACGCCCCACTGTTTCCGTAAATGCCATTGTCCCGTCCGGTTATTCAATCCGCAGGTGTGATGAAATGGGTCGTGAAATAGAGTCTTTCCTGAGCGGTTTCGATATTCTTGAAAGATATGAACTTTCCATAATGCGCTCATTTATGAGTATCAGGATTACATTCAAACCGGAATTCGAATACGATACCGGACTTACCGGAGAGTTCGAGGACCGGATTGAGGCCTTTGTAAATTCCATACCCGGGGTGCAGTGGAATGTAATAGGAGCGGAGCGCGGCGGCGGAGTTTACGTATATGCCGCCGGAGCCTATTCACAGGGAAAGAGCAGCATAAGTATCAACGGTTATAATTACGGTATGGTGAAGAGGTATTGTGAAGACCTTGCCTTGCATCTTGAAGAAAACGATAAGGTGGATAATGTCTCGATAGTTCAGGGCGGCGGATTCGGCGGAGCAACCACCGAGTTTGTGCTCCGTCCTGACAAATACAGCCTTATGGCGAAGGGTTTTTCGCCGTCAGATATAATATCAGTTGTAAATGACAGGCTTTATTCATCTTCCACAGGTTTCTATTATGATGATTCCGGAGAAAAGATAGAAATAAGAGTCGTGGCAAAGGACAAGGATATTTATGATATTTCAGACCTGGAAAGTGAATATATCGAGACGGAGAACGGCATAGTCCGTTTCAATGACCTCGGCTCTGTTGAGAAAAGGAATGCTGAATCCATGATTTACAAAAGCGGGCAGCAGTATAGCAGAAGAGTGGAATTCGATTATGACGGCACATTTGCGGAGGCAGGTGAATTTGTAAAGAAGGAAGAGGAAAGACTTAACAATGGAATCCTCGGAATCGGTTTCTATGCCGGCAATCCTGCTTTTTTCGGGAGCGGGTTCGTTATGATGAACGGAGGCATAGGCTGGATCGTATTCATGATCATTGCGGTAATATTTTTCGTATGTGCGGTGCTTTTTGAATCTGTCAGACTGCCTTTCGCCGTCATAGGCCTTGTTCCGTTTGCAATGGTAGGTACATTCCTTACTTATACCGTTGCAGGTTTCAATTTCGATGAAGGCGGTATGGCAGCTATGGTAATGCTTTGCGGTCTGTCTGTAAATGCCGGTATTTATGTGGCAAGCGAATACAGGAACAACCTTGTAAAATATTCGTCTTCGGGAAGCCGGATGGGTAAAATCGATATCTTTATAAGGTCATTCAATATCAAGATCATACCCATACTGCTTACCGTATTTTCTACGTTTCTCGGTCTTACTCCCTTCCTTGTGGATGCCAAAAACGAACTGTTCTGGTTTTCGTTTGCCGTAGGTACGATGGGAGGACTCGTATTTTCGATAATCGGTCTCGTACTTCTTTTGCCTGTATGGCTTGTCCCGCGCAGGGAAGTATGAAGCATGGAAATCTGAAACAGGAAAATCTGAAAATGTGTCAGAGCGAAAGCATCCTTTCGATAGGCAGCATGGCCTTTTTCCTTATTTCTTCAGGGACCTTCACTTCCCCTTCTTCAGTTTCCAGCGTGTGCAGAAGCTTTTCCAGTGTGATTTTCTTCATCTGAGCGCAGATTGTCTTTTCCGTTATCGGTATGAATTCCTTTTCGGGATTGTCTTTTTTCAGTTTATGTATGGTCTCTATTTCAGTGGCTATGACAAATCTTTGTTTTCCGCTTTTCCTGGCATGATTTATTATTCCTGCCGTCGAGTAAAAGAATGTCCTGTCGTCAGCCAGTGTTTTTTCGTCATGAGAACAGTTGGCTTCAGGGTGAATCAGTATGTCTGCATCCTGGTATTTGCCGAGAGCATCTTCAATTACGGAAGAAGTTATTTTTTCATGTACGCAGCAGTCTCCCTGCCACAGTTCCATTTCCCTGCCCGTTACTCTCATTATGTGTGCGCCCAGATTCTTGTCCGGTACGAAAAGTATTTTTCTGTCTTCAGGCAGTGATTTTACTACATTTATTGCATTTGAGGATGTACAGCAATAGTCCGTGTATGCCTTTACGTCTGCCGTGGTATTTACATAGCTGACGATTATGCCGTCTGGATTTGCGTCCTTCCATTTTTTCAGGTCATATCCGGTCACGCTCTCTGCAAGCGAGCATCCTGCATCCGGGGCAGGAGACAGTACTTTCTTGTTTGGGGAAATTATGGATGCGGTTTCCGCCATGAAATGCACTCCGCAGAATACTATTATGTCTGCATCCGTCTCTCCGGCCATTTTGGACAGACCGAGCGAATCACCAAGATAGTCCGCCACATCCTGTATCTCAGGCCTTGTGTAATAGTGCGCCAGTATGATGGCGTTCTTTTCCTTTTTAAGTCTGTTTATTTTTTCAACTGTTTCGCTGTGTGTCATTGTGGTTCCGGTTATTGATGTTTGATGTTCATGCTGATGTCCATTGCCTTTACAGAGTGCGTCAGGGCTCCTACGCTTATGTAGTCCACGCCAGTTTCAGCAACTTCCCTAAGTCTGTCGAGATTCATGTTTCCGGATGCTTCAGTCTTCGCTCTGCCTCCGATTATTTTTACTGCCTCTGACATCGTCGCGTTGTCCATGTTGTCAAGCATGATTACGTCGGCGCCTCCTTCTATGGCCTGTCTTACTTCTTCCAGGTTTGTCGTTTCCACTTCCAGTTTTATGCTGAGCGGAAGGCTGCGTCTTACTGCCTCTATGGCTGCAGGTATACCTCCTGCAATTTTTATATGATTGTCTTTCAGCATTATCATGTCATACAGTCCCATGCGGTGATTCTTGCCTCCTCCGTGCTTTACTGCCATCTTGTCAAGAATCCTGAGTCCCGGAGCCGTTTTTCTTGTGTCAAGAAGTTGTGTTTTCGTCCCTTCAAGGCGTTCGACGTATTTTGCGGTTTCGGTGGCTATTCCGGACATTCTCTGGAGAATGTTCAGTGAGAGTCTTTCACCGCAGAGCAGGCATCTGTAGCTTGCTTCGATTCTGAGTATGATGTCCCCTTTACATACTTTGTCGCCGTCCTTAACAAGAGGTTCCCATATGATGTCGTTGTCGAATCTTTCATATACGGCTCTGATTACCTCAATGCCGGATATTATCCCGTCCGCCTTGGCCTTCATTTCAGCCGTGGCTCTGGAATTTACTGGAATGATGGCGTTCGTGCTTATGTCGCCTGTGGATACATCTTCCTCTATGGCAAGATCTATCAGCTTGTCGATTAGTTCTTTATGAGACATGTCGTTATGATAGTATTACTTTGTTCTTTCTGATTTTTTCACCTTTTTTCTGGCTGCTGTGGACATGGAACTCTTCCCTTTCTTCAGGAAAATCCGACCTGTAATGGCAGCCTCTGCTTTCTTCTCTGAAGAGTGCGCCTTCCATTATAAGTCTTGCGGTGGTTATGAGGTTCGTTATGAGATTTGAATATATTTCATTCCTGTAGTTGTCACGTATTACGGACAGGAATTCGTTCTCCATATTGTTCAGCATTTCAAGACCTTTGGACAGACCTTCGGCATTTCTTACTATTCCGGCGTATTCCGAAACAATTTCCGCCACCTTTTCCCTTGCATGCCAGTATTTCGCTTTTATTGATTCATCTATGAACAGTACAGGTGAGTATTCTTCGTATGATCTGTTTTCTGCGTGGTATGAAAGAGTATGCTTTATCGCCCTTTTTCCGAATACAAGACATTCGATGAGGGAGTTGGATGCTAGTCTGTTGGCTCCCATGATTCCTGTCGAAGCGAGTTCTCCGCATATGTAGAGATGCTCAACTGAACTTCTTCCGTTTTCATCGGTCCTTACGCCTCCGACCGTATAGTGGGCAGCAGGGGCTATAGGAATCCTGTCCGTCATGTCTATGCCAAGTTCCGCGCATTTTGCGAATATGGTCGGAAACCTGTTTCTTATCTTTTCCGGATCGAGGTGCTTGAGGGACAAATACACATATCCTTTACCTTCCTTTCTGATCTGTTCGTCAATTTTTTTTGCGACTACATCACGCGGGGCCAGTTCTGCAAGTTCGTGCGCTCCTTTCATGAAACGTTCTCCCTTAAGGTTGAGAAGGTGCGCCCCTTCGCCTCTTACGGCTTCGCTTACCAGAAAACTGTCTGCTTCCGGGTGTACTATGGCGGTAGGGTGGAACTGTATGAATTCCATGTCGGTTATTTCGCATCCTGCGCGATAGGCGATAGCCGTCCCGTCACCTGTAGTAGTTGATGGATTTGTCGTCCTTTTATATATGGCTGACGCCCCGCCGCATGCGAGTATGGTGTTTTTCCCGGTGAATATGTCTTCCTCCCCTCTCTCGAAATCCCAGCTCCTTACACCGTCGCACGAATTCCCGTTTTTCAGTATATCTATCAGGGTGCAGTTCTGGAAAACCGTTATGTTTTTTCTTTTTCTGACCTCTTCTATTACGAATGAGGTTATCATCCTGCCTGTCGCATCCCCTCCGGCATGAAGTATTCTTCTTCTGTGGTGCCCACCTTCGAGCCCAAGCGCGAGTTCTCCGCTTTCAGTGATGTCGAATTTCATTCCTTCCTCTATGATTTCCTCTATTCTGGACGGTCCTTCGTTTACCAGTATTTTTACTGCGGGATAGTCGCATAGTCCCCTTCCGGCAATGATGGTGTCATCGAAATGATATTGTGGAATGTCTTCCTTGTCCGTTACGGCTGCGATGCCGCCCTGAGCATGGTAGGAATTACTTTCCGTTATGTCGGATTTTGTAAGTATGCATACGGTTCCGTAGTCCGAGGCCTGAAGGGCTGCGTATAGCCCGGCAAGTCCGCTTCCTACTATTATATAATCGAAGTGCCTTTTCATCTATAAGGTATAATTGAGACAAAATTACTAAAAATTGTCGAGATAGCTTTTTTTATTTGAATATCTTGTATAGGTTTTGGAATTTAAAAATCTTTCACTATCTTTGCAGTCCCAAATCAAACGGGATGATTCGCTAGCTCAGTAGGTAGAGCACAACACTTTTAATGTTGGGGTCTTGGGTTCGAACCCCAAGCGGATCACGAAAGACTGCACTGCATTTTCAGATATGCACCGTGCAGTCTTTTCTTTTTCAGGACAGTGAAGACCTTTTATACTTATTCTCCCTTTTCATGATGTCTGTGTCTGAATTCACACCGATTGGACAAAACCGGAATTTCGTAACAAAATAGTAACAGGAAAGTCCTTGTCAAGAAGGAAAATCGTAATATTTTTGCGCCAAATATTTATTGCGCGATTATGGATTTTATTTTTATCGGATTTGTGATTTTCCTTTTCATGCTGGCGGTATTCGATCTTTGGGTAGGTGTCAGCAATGACGCCGTAAACTTTCTCAATTCGGCCATAGGATCTAAGGCGGCAAGGATCCGTACCATCATGATCATTGCTGCAACGGGAATCTTTTTCGGGGCAACCATGAGCAACGGCATGATGGATATTGCGAGAAACGGAATGTTCAATCCCCAACATTTCAGTTTCCAGGAAGTCATGTTTATCTTCCTTGCCGTGATGGCGGCTGACATAGTGCTGCTGGATATTTTCAATACAATGGGGATGCCTACCTCCACGACAGTTTCGATGGTGTTCGAGCTGTTGGGTGCATCCTTTGCCTTTTCCCTGATGAAAGTGGTAGGTGACGGAGGAGGAATGTCTCTGGATGATTATATGAATACCGGCAAGGCGCTGTCCGTGATAATGGCTATATTCGTATCGGTTGCAATAGCGTTTTTCTTCGGATTTCTCATACAGTATATAGCAAGACTCATTTTTACATTCAAATATAAGGATAAACTGCGCTGGAAAGCAGGTTTGTTTGCCGGGATAGCTGCTACTTCCATAATATACTTCATGCTGCTCAAGGGAGTCAAATCATTATCTTTCATGACGCCGGAGGTAAAAGACTGGATTCATGTTAATTCAGGAGCGATTCTGTTGTGCTGTTTCGTGTTTTTTACGCTTTTGATGCAGATACTGCACTGGCTGAAGGTAAATGTCCTGAAAGTGGTGGTCCTCATGGGTACATTTGCTCTGGCAACGGCATTTGCCGGTAACGACCTGGTGAACTTTATCGGGGTTCCGCTAAGCGGATATTCTTCATATCAGTACTTTTCTGAATCAGGCGCTACTGATCCTTCTGCCTATATGATGGGGCAGCTCAACGAGCCTGCATCGACACCGGTATATTTCCTTATTCTGGCAGGTATTGTCATGGTTTTCGCGCTCGTCAAATCCAAAAAGGCGCATAATGTGACGAAAACGGAAATCAACCTGGCGCGTCAGGATGCCGGGGATGAAATGTTCGGTTCGTCAAAGGCTGCAAGAAGCCTTGTAAGGTGGGGCAACTCCATAGCGGTTTCAATCGACAGGATAACACCGGACCGTACAAAAAAATGGATAGAGAAAAGGTTCGATGCTACCGAGATACAGGCAGAGGCCGGAGCTGCATATGACCTCATAAGGGCTTCGGTAAACCTTGTTGTGGCATCCCTTCTCATTGCATTGGGTACCTCACTCAAACTTCCGCTTTCGACTACTTATGTGACATTCATGGTTGCGATGGGTTCGTCCCTTTCCGACAGGGCATGGGGCCGTGAAAGTGCCGTCTTCAGAATAACAGGCGTCCTTTCGGTAATAGGAGGTTGGTTCATAACTGCAGGAGCTGCATTTACGATCTGTTTCATACTCGCAATGCTGATGTATTTCGGAGGTTATGTAATGGCTGTTATTGTAGTTGTGATGAGCGTATTCATCCTGATTAGAAACAATCTGGGCCATAGCAGGAAATCTGCCGAAAGCAAGGAAACCGACAGACTTTTCAATGAAATAGTGGCCATAAAGAATCCATCCGAAGTATTGCCTCTTTTTGCATCACATGTCATGATAAACGAAAAGGATTTTCTGTCGAGAATGTCCGCTTGTTACAGGGATGTCACGGAGGGGCTGTTTGCTGAAAACCTGAAAATCCTGAGGAAAATTTCTTCCGCAATGAAGAAAGAAAAGTATATTCTTAAAAACATAAGAAGAAAAGAGACTCTGTGTCTGAGAAGAACTGAGCCGGGAGTCATGGTAGAGAAGGAGACATGGTTCCATATGCTTCACAACAGTATGGAGCAGATATACTACAGCCTGCGAAGAATATCGGAACCGGTAAGCGAGCATGTGGAGAACAACTTTTCACCGCTTCCAAAAGAGTATGTGTCCGAATTCAGGAGCGTCAGGGAAACGGTGGTAAGTCTTATGGGTGACATTTCGGCTTCCGTAAGTGCAGACGGGTTTACGGATGCTGCCGAATACAAAAAAAGATGTTCGGACCTTCAGGTAGCGTTTTCAGACTTGCGAAAGAAACTTACCTCACATATGCATGATGTAGATGTAAATCTGACTGTGGCGTATCTTTACCTTACAATACTTCAGGAATCGGAACAGCTCGTTGTACAGCTCCAGCAGATGGTTAGGGCATCCGAAAAGTTCTATGAATAAGTATACATAGGTAGTTTTGCAAAAAGTTTCCACAGAGCGTCTTCGGCAGAAAGCTTTCGTAGAACCTCTTTACAGTGCATTTTTGCAGAGCATTTCCAGGCGGTGTTTGTGAAATCATATGATAATTTTCCGGGATCCGCCGGCAAACTGTATTTTTCTTCTTCAGGTTCTTCAGGCGCGGTCGAGTCTGTTCGCGGCTTTAAGGTACTTCACTGACTTTCAGTAACTTATAAAAACAAGGCTTGCAGACTCGCCCGAAAAATGCCCGAAATCCGTGTGAGTCTGTAAGAGTCCTCCGTGTCAAACGGTTCATTTTCAGATAGTTCAGTGCAACGCCGATTGCACACTCGATTTGGGCCTCTGAAACGTGACATGCCTCGGAGTGCCTTCTGGCGGGGACTGGTTCAATTTTTCTTTCGCGGCGGCTGGCGAGTCTGTTCGCGTCTGTGTGGTATTTTGCTGATTTTCAGCAACATATGAAAACCAGGCTTGCACACTCGCCCGAAAAAAGCCCGAAATCCAGGTGAGTCCGTAAGAATCCTCCGCGTCAATCAGTTCATTTTCAGATAGTTCCGTACGACGCCGACTGCACACTCGATTTGGCCTCGGAAACGTGACATGCCTCGGAGTGCCTTCTGGCGGGGACTGGTTCAATTTTTCTTTCGCGGCGGCTGGCGAGTCTGTTCGCGGCTTTAAGGTACTTCACTGACTTTCAGTAACTTATAAAAACAAGGCTTGCAGACTCGCCCGAAAAATGCCCGAAATCCAGGCGAGTCCGTAAGAATCCTCCGCGTCAAACGGTTCATTTTCAGATAGTTCAGTACGACGCCGATTGCACACTCGATTTGGGCCTCTGAAACGTGACATGCCTCAGAGTGCCTTCTGGCGATCCTTACGAAATTTACAGGGAAAGTGCTGGCTGACGACATACAGGTTTATGGCACGTTCGCACGTTCCGAGCTTAAAAAAGAAAAAGAGGCTATATCAAATCGATATAACCTCTAAGTTGAGCTACCAGGACTCGAACCTGGAAAAACAGGACCAGAATCTGTTGTGTTACCATTACACCATAGCTCAATATTTCAAATCCCTTTTAATTCTTGTTTGGGATTGCAAAGGTAGTGCATTTATTTAAAAATGCAAAAAAATATGAATATTTTTTATTTGCCAGGAAATAAAATCGGCTGCCATGACCGGAAACATACCATGGCAGCCGAAGTACGCAGCATTATCTTGTACCGGCTTTTCAATTTTTTCATGTTCAGATAGATACCTATTTCCTTTCTTGCAGTATCTTTCATGTTCCGGCAGTCTTTTGCTTGAGTGTTTTCCATGCCGGAAATAACGGTGAGTTCCTTCAGACGGCTCAGATACCGTCTGTTATACTCGGATTTTTGCAGCCAGGACATGACAGCAGCCTTCTCTTTATCGGAGGCTTTCCCGCTCAGGTGTTTTATCAACAGTGTCTTGTTCATCTCATCTTATATAACAAACATTACCGGTTTTTACCACAAGGAAAGTGCTGCAAAAAAAAGGATGACGGCATTAATGTAGTCCTTGAGTTTTTTATGGAGTATCAGCAGCGCTTTTTTCATTCTGTATTCCACAGTACGCAGAGGAGTATCCGTATCTTTTGAGATTTCGAGGTTTGTCATTCCTTTCCTGAGTCTGAGCAGATAGGTTTCCCTTATATTCGGATTCATCTCCTCCAGTGCCTCGTGCAGAATAGATTCTATGTTTTTTTCGTATATCTCCTCTATTGTGCTGCTTCTCAGTGAATAAAGCATGAATTGCAACTCTTCCTTCTCAAGAGTGTTAGCATACCTTTTGTGTATGCTGTTTCTGTGCAGGTGGTTTAGAGTCTTGTTTTGAAAGCCATAATGAATATTGCAAAGTTAAATATTTAATTCATAAATTAGCGTTCCGGAAGAGTCCGCGAATAATAAAGATAATATAGTTAATTTTAGTTAACCTGTTTATGGAATTCTGCAAATATCAGGGTGCCGGCAATGATTTTCTCATAGCCGACAATAGAAACGGAAATATAAAGCTTGAAGAAAAGGATATAGCAATGCTGTGCGACAGACGTTACGGTGTAGGGGCGGACGGACTCATGCTTCTGGAGAACAGCGGTTCGCATGATTTCAGAATGGTCTACTACAATTCCGACGGATCGGGCGGAATGATGTGCGGCAACGGAGGCAGATGCATTGTCGCATTCGCTGCTGATTTGGGGTTCAAAAGTTTTTCATTCGAAGCTGCAGACGGTACACATTATGCAGAAGTGGTTGCGTCCGAAGGAAGGAGCAAGACAGTAAGGCTCAGTATGGCTGATGTAGAGAAGATATACCGCTACAGTGATGGTACTTATTTCATGAATACGGGTACCAGGCATTTCGTCAAGTTTACCGATGATATTGCCGGAACGGATGTAAAAGGGCTTGGTTCCGCTATAAGGTACGACAGCCGGTTCGCTCCTGAAGGAACAAACGTGAATTTCGTCTATGCTGCCGACGATATGCTGTATGTAAGGACCTACGAAAAGGGAGTTGAGGACGAAACTTATGCATGCGGTACTGGAATCGTAGCATCAGCCATAGCGTCTTACTGCAGAGGGGACGATTGTTTCCGCATGTTGGAGCATTGCAGGGTGGAGGTTGCCGTACATGCGCTCAAGGATATGCTGTCGGTTGAATTTGTGCCGGATGTTTCAGATTGTGAATTGAGACATCCGGACTTTGCAGGTTGGGTATTCAGTGATGTTTTTCTGACAGGTCCGGCAGTATTTGTTGCATCAGTCAATGTATAGGCTTAAATCGATTCCCGTATGAGTCCGGCAAGTATGGATATGCCTTTTCTTATTTTTTCCGGAGTAGTGAACGAATAGTTGAGCCTTATTGTGTTTCTTCCGCTCCCGTCCGGATGGAAAAGGCTTCCGGCTACATATGCAACTCCTTTTTCCAGAGCTTTGCCGCATAATGCGGTGGCGTCGATGTTTTCGGGGAGTTTTAGAAAGAGAAAGAGTCCGCCTTCAGGTCTTGTCCATGTAACCGTTTCTGGCATTTCCTTTTCAAGCATTGCAAGCATAAGGTCCCTTTGTCCTTTGTACAGAGCTATGGCTTTCTTAAGGTTTTTGTCCAGTATTCCGGATTCAATGTATCCGGCGGCGACATACTGGTCGAATACCGGAGCGCAAAGGTCTATGGACTGTTTGCATTCGGATATCTTTTCTAGGACCTTTTCATCTGCAATTATCCAGCCGATTCGGAATCCGGGTGCCATTATTTTGGAAAAGGACCCGAGATGTATTACGCAGTCTGGTGCAATCGAATACATGGTAGGAATGTCTTTTCCTTCATATCTGAGTTCCCTGTACGGGCTGTCCTCGATAATCATTATGTTGTTTTTCCTTGCAATTTCCGTGAGTTTTATCCTGGCTTCCAGAGACAGGGTTTCTCCTGAAGGATTCTGAAAATCTGGAATGAGATACATCAGCTTTATTCTGCGTCCTGCCCTTTTAAGTTCCTCTATCCTGGATATATATGCGCCGGCCAGTGTATCGGCGTTATCATCATGTCCGATTCCTGCTATTTCCGCCCTGTAGGAGCGGAATGACTGGAGTGCTCCAAGAAATGTAGGGTTTGTGGCCAGTATCACGTCTCCTGGATCGATATATATTCTTGTACATACGTCAATTCCCTGTTGGGAGGATGTGCTTATCCTTACATTGCCTGAAGAAACTCCGTATCTGCCTGCGATGGCATTCCTGAGTTCGGCCACGCCTTCCGTTGCACCGTACTGCATGGCCTTTGCTCCGTATCTGTTTATCACGTTGTTCATTATTCCGTTTATTTCAGCAACAGGAATGGCCTCCGGTGACGGGTATCCTCCTGCAAACGAGATTATGCTGCCAAGGTCGGTATTTCTGAACATTGCTCTTACAGGAGAACTGAAGAAAGCATTTGCGTCCTTTGAAAACAATATGTCCTGATTCATTTCATTCTTTTTTTTGTCAGGTTTTATCTTAACAGGGCTTCCAGTGATACCGATCTGTCTGTCTTGGAATCCCTGTATTTTACTATGACAGGTGTATACAGTTGTATACCGGCATCCTTGCCAGGGCCTTTCGTCACTGGCCTGCTTCCTGCCACAACGACGGCATTTTCGGGAACCGTTATTCTGCCTTTGTCATCACGTACTATGAAGCTGCCGTTTACTGCATCGAATATGGAGGTTGAAGCATTTATTATCACTCCTGTTCCTATTACAGCATTTTCCTTTATTATTGTCCCTTCGTAGATACCGCAATTGCCTCCTATGAACACGTTGTCTTCTATTATGACAGGCAGTGCTCCTACAGGTTCAAGGACTCCTCCTATCTGTGATGCTGCCGAAAGATGTACGTTTTTGCCTATCTGGGCGCATGATCCTACAAGTGCATGCGAATCTATCATTGTCCCAGAGTCGACATATGCTCCTATGTTGACGTATGCTGGAGGCATGATTACTACAGATTTTGCAATGTATGCCCCCCTTCTTACCGAAGTCCCTCCAGGCACTATCCTTACGCCATCATTCAGGGAGAATTTTCTTACAGGTATAGAATCCTTGTCGAAGAACGGGAAATATCCCTGGGTCATGTCGCACATCTTTCCGTATCTGAAGCCTTCGAGAATGGTTTCCTTGATGGAGCTGTTTACTGTCCATTCTCCGTTTCTTTTTTCAGCTACCCTTATTTCACCCTTTTCCAGGAGTTCGCATGTTCTGTTGAAATTTTCAAGTTCTTTCATAGCAGTCCGAGATTCTTTACAGTGTCTGTCATTATTGAGAATGTCTTTTCCGTTGCTGGAGTAAGCGGAAGACGCAATCTGTTTTCAATCAGTCCCATTGCTGCCAGTCCGGCCTTTACCGGAATAGGATTGCTTTCAATGAAACAGTTTTTGAACAGTGGCATAAGTGCAAAATGTATTTTCCTTGCTTCTTCGATCCTGCCTTCAAGCAACAGGTGTGTCATGTCGGCCATCATTTCAGGTGCAATATTGGATGCCACGCTTATGACACCAGACGCTCCTGTAGACATGAGCGAGAGTACCTCGTCGTCATTTCCGCTGAGGACCGAGAACCCTTCAGGCGCATTCCTTATTATTGATGATATCTGTGCATAGTTTCCGGAAGCTTCCTTTATTGCCAGGATATTCGGTATTTCGGCTAACCTTAATGTCGTTTCAGCTGACAGATTCACCCCTGTACGTCCTGGTACATTGTACAGTATTACAGGCTTGTCAGTTGATTCTGCAATCTGTCTGAAATGCAGGTAGAGACCCTCCTGGGTAGGTTTATTGTAATAGGGTGTCACGATTAGAAATGCATCGGCCCCGTGTTTTTCAAGGAATTCCACGTTTTTTGCAGTGGCGGAAGTCGAGTTTGTTCCGGCTCCGGCCACAACAGGCAGATTTCCGCAAAGCTCTTTCGTCAGTTCAAGTATTGCAGCTTTTTCATCATTGTCCAGGCATGGGGTTTCTGCCGTGGTTCCAAGGGGTACAAGGAAGTCCACACCTGCCTTTACCTGTCTTTTTACCAGTTCCGCATATGCCGTGTAATCGGTTCCGTTTTCATTGAACGGAGTCACGAGGGCTGTTCCGCATCCTCTCAATGTCAGATCTGCTTTTTTCATATGTGTTTGATTTTGTTTTTTCGTTAATCGGTCATATTTTTATGAGGTCCTTGAATTCATGGGCTCCCGAGATACTCTCTACAATCATTGCAGCTTCGACGGCGCCTCTTGCAAAACCTTCCCTGGAGAAGGCCTCGTGCCTGATTGTTATCCTGTCCGATGCACTTTCAAATCCGAGAGTATGTATTCCCGGTATCTCACCGCATCTTATGGAGCTTATTGCCGGTTCCGAAGATCTTACGTCCTTTACGATGGATGCAATCGTGGATGCCGTGCCGCTCGGGGCATCGAGTTTGTGCCTGTGGTGCAATTCCAGAATATATGAATCGTATTCATCCCTTCCGGACATAAGTTTAGATGCATATTCGGCAAGACGGAACATTATATTTACTCCAATGGAGAAGTTGGATGCGTAGACCATAGGAGTGCCGCATTCTTCGAATTTGCGTATAACCTTGTCCCTTATGTCGTTCCAGCCTGTCGTTCCTATTACCGCAGCCTTGAAGTTCTCCGCAAGGAAGCCGTAGTTTTTCCTGAATGATTCCGGTGTGGTGAAATCTATGCATACGGATTCCGATGCCAGCTGCCTGTCGAAATCAGTAATCGATTCGCTTTTTCCGGCTATCTCTATGCCTTTTTCGAGCAGGATCCTTTCGATCATTCTGCCCATTTTCCCGTATCCGCTAATTACTGCCTTCATTTTCGAAAAGTTCTTTATGCAGGATATTCATTATTTCGTGCAACTTGTTCCTGTCTATTACAAAACTTATATTTATCCCTGAAGCTCCCTGGGATATCATGTATATTTTGTAATCCAGAAGTGAACCGAATATTTTCCTGAACATTCCCTTGATGTTGGTTACTTCCTTTCCTATTACGGATATCTGTGCCTTGTCGTTTTCAACTCTTATTTCCGCAAATCCCGACAGTTCTCTCACTATTTCGTCCAATTTCCCGTTATTTTCGAGAGTTATCGAAACATTCGCTTCCGATGTGCTTATCAGGTCCACCGGAACGTGGTATTTGCCGAAAATTTCGAAGACCTTGTTCAGGAAACCGAACGTGTTGATCATTTTTGTGGAGAAGATGTTTATGACGATTATGTTTTCTTTGCATGAAATGGATTTCGCTCCTGACGATATTGCGTAGGAGTCCTGCAGTATTGTAGTTCCTGATGCTTCAGGTTTCATGGAATTAAGTACTTTTATCGGAATGTTTTTTCTAATGGCTGGTTCTATTGTAGAAGGGTGCAGCACTTTTGCTCCGAAATGTGCCATTTCGGCTGCCTCTTCGAATGATATATGTGACAGGCTTCTCGTACCCTTCACTTTTCTCGGATCTGATGTATGGACTCCGTCCACATCGGTCCAAATCTCTATTTCCTCGGCATTTATCGCCATTCCTATCATGGATGCCGTATAGTCCGATCCCCCGCGTCCGAGGACGGTGGCATGTCCATGGCTGTCGGAAGATACGAATCCCTGCGTTATTACTGCGTCACAGTCTTCCCCGGCTTCACGTAACGTAGCCGGCACGGATGAACAAATGGCGTCCATGTCTGGATTGCCCTTGAGTATTTCGTCGTCCGTTATGATCATTTTCCTTGCATCCGCGAAAGCAGTCCTGATTCTTTCGGCGTTCAGGTAACGGTGTATTATCCTTGATGAAAGGTATTCGCCGCAAGATATTATTTTCGCTTTTGTCCTGTCGGAAAGTTCTCCCAAATGGCATGCCGAGAGTGACAGAAGTTCCAGTTCCCCGCATATTTTTTCAACATCCTCTTCTGCCGGAAGTGAATATTCCGGTGCGCTGATGAGCTCGTGAACCATGTTCATGTGCCTGTCCCTTATCGAGGATACGAGTTCCGTTATCTCCCTTTCACTTCCGTTCATGCACATTTCGCACAGCCTGTAAAGGGCATCAGTCACGCCTGAAAGAGCTGATACCACTATTGCAGGCCTTTTCCCCAATCTGTCCCTGATAAGTCCTCTTATTCTTCTTACGGCAGGCGGATCCGCTACCGACGTTCCGCCGAATTTCATTACTATCATATATTATTGCTTTTTAGATATCTGAATAATTCAATGTAGTTTTCCGTAGCCTTGTCGAGCTCCTCTTCAGTCACATGCTCATTTTCCGTATGGGCCACAAGAATGGAGCCTGCGCCCATTATCATCCTGTTTCTGAAATTGTTCAGCCTCGGTGCATCGCTTCCGAATGATACCGGTTTTGACTTTATACCGATGGCATTTCCCGTAGTGAGATATTCCATAGGTCTGTCTCCTCCAAGCGGCTTTGCCGATATCCCCTCCACACACAGTCCGAGTACGGTCTTCTCTATCATGTCGCAGCTTGCAAAAGTCGTGCGGAAGTAGAGGCTGAAGGTAAGTATGCCGCTCAGGATATTCCTGGGATTGTCGCTTTTTAGCATCCCGACATTATATGTGGTTTTTCCAAGCAGAGGATCTTCGGGAAAGACTGTGTTGTTCAGACCGTTCATGAAACCGATAAACATGTCTATCGCGCTTTTCCCGTATTCAGGATATCCAGAGTGAAAAGGGATGCCTTTTATCTCGATATCGAATGCCATTGTGCCTTTCGACGCCGATACGGTCATGTTGTCCGTCGGTTCCCCTACAATTACAGTTCCGGTTTCGGGTAGATATCCCGCTGCTTTTATGGCTCCCTTTGAACCGCATTCTTCTCCGGATACGAGCAGAAGTCCGAATCCGGATTCTCCTGAATCCGCCAGTCTTCTGCATGCCCGGTACATGGCGTAGATCTGACCTTTGGCATCACAGCTTCCGCGTCCGAAAATTGTTTTCCTGCCGCTTTCTTTCCTTATTGACGGTGGTATGTAAGGAGGTACTGTATCCATGTGGGTACAGAATACTATGTCAGGAGTTCCCCAGGAAAACATGAGGTTCAAAGTGCCGTCGCCTACTTCATGCCTTTCCACACGGCATATACCGTCATCCAGCTTTTTTTCCAGATACTCCGCCAGTTCCCTTTCCTTCGAGGAAGTCGAGTCTATTTTCAGAATTTCTATAAAATCTTCAAGTTCCATAAAAAACAAAAAACGATTCCGTAGTGGAACCGCTCAAACAAATAAGTGTCGTATTTATGACATCAGGCAATGAAGTTCCACGGCAGACAGTTCTTCCGCTTATTCTGTTTTGGGTTATGTTTGGATTTCAATGCCATGCAGGTCAGTAACTATATATTGGTTGCCTTATAACAAAAAACAAATATAGGTAAAACAATTTTTATTTCAAAACAATTTTGGAAATTAATCAGTAACTTTGACCCCGAGAACTGTTATTACATGTATTTATATTAAATATGAGTGAAATTATCAAAGGTTCAGCTTCAGAGCTTGGTACTGAGAGTATCGGCAGTCTGCTCATGAAGTATTCTCTTCCGGCCATAATCGCCATGACGGCGTCTTCTCTTTATAATATGGTCGACAGTATTTTTATCGGGCTCGGAGTAGGCCCGCTTGCAATTTCTGGCCTCGCTCTTACGTTTCCTCTGATGAATCTGGCTGCCGCTTTCGGCTCCTTGGTCGGAGTCGGGGCTTCCACGCTTGTTTCCATGAGGCTCGGCCAGAAGGATTATGATTCGGCGAAGCGTGTACTGGGCAATGTACTTGTATTGAATCTTATTGTCGGTATTGCGGTAGGAATTGTTACATTGCTTTTTCTTGATCCGATCCTGTACTTTTTCGGTGCGAGTGAATCCACAATCGGATATGCGAGGGATTATATGCAGATAATATTGTTAGGCAATGTATTCTCTCATATTTATTTCGGCCTCAATTCGATGCTCCGTTCTGCCGGACATCCTGCCAAATCCATGTATACCACCATTCTGACTGTGGTGGTCAATGCCTTTCTGGACCCGTTGTTCATATACGGTTTCGGATGGGGTATAAGGGGAGCGGCCATCGCAACCATACTGGCGCAGCTTATTTCCCTTGCATGGCAGTTCAAGTTGTTTTCTGACAAAAGTGAACTTCTGCATTTTCAAAAGGGAATCTACCGCCTTGACAAAAGAATCGTGAAGGATACCTTTGCAATAGGTATGGCTCCGTTTCTTATGAATCTTGCAGCATGCTTTATAGTCATACTCATAAACAAGGGGTTGAAGATGTACGGCGGGGACCTCAATATAGGTGCTTACGGGATTGTGAACAGAATAAGTTTCCTTTTCGTGATGATAGTTATGGGATTGAATCAGGGCATGCAGCCTATTGCCGGATACAACTACGGTGCCGGCAATTACAAGCGAATGCTAAGGGTGTTGAAACTGACTATATACGGAGCTACGGTGGTTACTACTTTCGGTTTCATAATCGGAGAGTTTTTCCCTCATCTTGTCGTTTCTGCATTTACCAATGATCCCGAACTTATGGATCTTTCCGTGCGGGGAATGAAGATAGTTTTCTTCTGTTTTCCTTTAATAGGCTTCCAGATGGTTACGACGAACTTTTTCCAGAGCATCGGCAAGGCAGGGACAGCAATATTCCTTTCGCTTTCGAGACAGTTGCTTTTTCTTATGCCGTTTTTGATATTCCTGCCGGAAATTTTCGTAAATTTGGGTTATGGAGGCAGTGCCGGAGTATGGTGCAGCATGCCTTTCTCCGATTTCCTGACTACTGTGGTGGCGGCAGTGATCTTGATTGTTAAATTAAAGAGTTTCAGAAAAAATTAGAATAGATATATGGAAAAGTTTGTCATCAATATAGGCCGCCAGCTCGGCAGCGGGGGTAAGGCAATAGGGGTTCTTTTGTCTGAAGCCTACGGAATTCCGGTATATGACAAGAGACTGCTCAAGATTGCAGCAAAGGAAAGCGGTTTTGGAGAAAAGTTCTTTGAAGAAGCCGATGAGAAACATTCAGGCAACAGCAGTCTTCTTACGATGATGATGGATTATATAAGGTCCCCGTTTCTTGGAGACATGTATGACAATGTTCTGGGAAACGACACTCTTTTCAAGATACAGAGTGATGTGATCAGAAATCTGGCAGAAAAGGAATCATGCATTTTTGTCGGAAGATGCGCGGATTATATTCTGCGCGACTATCCGAGAGTCGTAAATATTTTTATTACGGCAGATATGGCCGACAGGGTCAGAAGAATCTCCGAACTCCAGAACGTATCAGCCGGGGATGCCGAAAAGATAGCTGAAAAAGCCGACGCAAGACGTTCCTCATACTACAATTATTATTCATCCAAGATATGGGGGGCAGCTGATTCTTACCATTTGTGCGTGAATTCCTCGGTTCTCGGAGAGGAAAAGACTGCCGAATATATCAAGGAATTCATAGACAGAAAACTGGGATTATAATACACACCAACACGATGGAGGCATGAAGAATGTTATCTATACGGAAGAGGCCGACTGCCGCGACTGTTACAGATGTGTGCGGAGTTGTCCTGTAAAGTCAATCAAAATCGAGAACCAGGCCGCATCCGTAGTGCCGTCTTTATGTATCTATTGCGGAAGGTGTATCAAGGTATGTCCTGCAGGCGCTAAAAAATACAGGGATGACAGACCTGTGCTTTCCGATCTTCTCATGTCCGGTAAAAAAGTCGTGGCTGCAATAGCTCCGTCCGTTCTTGCTGAATTTGAAAAAGAAAGCGTGCTGCCTTTTCTGAAAGCGCTTTATCTTGCAGGTTTTTCTGCCGTTTCGGAGACGGCAATAGCAGCGGACAGGGTTTCCGAAGCTACATCCGCTTTCCTGAACGGATCGGATGTGAATGTGCTGATCGGAACATGTTGTCCTACTGTTGTGAATTATATAAGAATATATTACCCTGAACTGAAACGATATCTTGCACCTGTAGCTTCTCCGATGGTGGTTCATGCGAGGATGATCAAGGCTCTTCCGGAGTTTGCGGATGCATCCGTAGTTTTTATATCGCCGTGCGTGTCAAAGAAAAGGGAATCTGATATATATGGAGGCATATTCGATGCCGTGATTACATTCAGCGAACTTTTTTCGTTTTTCGAAACTGAGGGTATAGACCTTAACATGGCTTCCCGTGCAGATCTGCCTGGAGATTTTATTCTTGGTTCTTCAAGAATTGCAGGCCTCTTTCCTGTAGACGGCGGTATGATAAAGACAATGAATTCCGATGCCGATACTGTCGATGCAGGGTATATGAGTTTTTCCGGAATGTATTCGGTAATGGATATATGCAGGGATATTCCTCGTCTTGATTCTGCCGGGAAAAAACTTTTTCTTGAAATGACTGCATGTCAGGGCGGTTGTATCAAGGGACCTGAAGCCGCTGACGGAGCGTCTGTTGCCGTAAAGAGAGCACGTCTGATAGACAATTACGCTTTCTTCAGGACACTTCCGCACCGTAATGTGGATTTTCCTGAGGTTCCAATGTCTGACAGCGAATATGATATTCCCTACAGAATGAAGTGTTCATATAGCGAAGAAGAGATCCGTTCCCTTCTCGAAAGCATAGGGAAGAAAAGCAAATCCGATGAACTTAATTGTTCAGGCTGCGGGTATGACAATTGCCGCGAGTTTGCGAAAGCACTCGCAGAAGGTAAGGCGGAAAGGGAGATGTGTGTCTCCCAGATGCGAAAGGAAGCACAGAGTCAGGCGTCTGCATTGTTAGCCAAAATGCCTTACGGAGTAGTTCTCGTAGACAAGGACCTGCGCCTGATAAACGCAAACGAAAAATTCGTCGAGCAGGGTGGGGAGGAACTCAGACTGCTTGCCGATACGTTGGGATCGCTTGTTGGTGCGGATCTCAGGAAGCTTGTTCCTTACCATAAATATTTCATGTCTGCATTCGGGGATGACGATGTACATGAATATGAGGTGAAGAACGGTTCTTCTTTAGTGAAGCTTTCTATAATACCGGTTGTAAGCAACAAGATACTTTGCGGAATAATAAGGAATATGGATGATTCCGCGACGTTGCGCGAGTCCGTGTCCGAAAAGGTAGGCGAAGTGCTTGCCAGAAATGCCGAGATGGTCAAGGACATAGCCTCAATACTCGGTGAAAGTGCTGCCAAGATGGAAAGCATATTGAAGACTATTGCTGAAAAATGAGGGAAAACGAAGACATATTCATCGAACCTGGATATTCCAATATCTGCAAACACGGGATGTATGCTTCCGGAGATTCTTTTTCCGTAAGGAAGATAAAGGGGGAGAAACGCCTTGTCGCAGTAATGTCCGACGGGCTTGGCAGCGGACTCAAGGCCGGTGCCATGAGTTCGTTTGTGGTTTCGATGGTGATGAATCTGAAACTCCGCAATTCTTCTTCCGAAGACGCGATAGTCTCGGCAATAGGGATGCTGCCGGAAGACAAGGAAAAAGGGCTTTCCTATTCTACATGTTCCGTTGTGGAAATTTTTTATGACGGCAATGCCTACCTTTCCGAGTACGATTCACCTGAAGTGATACTTTTCAGAAAGGGTGAATACATACCGCTGAGGCATAAGACGGTTTCCGACGGGGAACTTCCGGTTGCTTCGTACCATGTGAGACTTTTCGAGGGAGACAGGGTTATAATAGTTTCGGACGGAGTAACGCAATCAGGACTTGGAGAGAAAGGTACTCCGACTGGTTGGGGGATGGACGGTCTCATATCGTTCATTTCCAGACAACTTGAGTCGCATCCTGGAATTTCTTCATCTGATCTTTCATCTGCAATAGTGCAGAAAGCGCTTTCGAATGATTTTTTTTCAGCAGGGGATGATATTTCGGCGGCTGTATTCTATGTCAGGTCCCCAAGAAAAATGCTTGTTGTGACCGGCCCTCCATATGACAGGAGTGCGGACAGAGACATGGCGGCCCTGTTCGAACACTTCGAAGGGAGTAAAGTCATTTGCGGAGGTTCTACTGCATCCATCATAGCAAGGGAATGCGGCAGAAGAATAGACACCCTTTCCAATACAATGGAAGGAGCAGATGCAATAACGGAGGGTGTGCTGACACTTACGCTTCTGTGCGACATGATAGAAAAGATTGATCCGGACATGCTTGCATTGTCTTCTGACAGAATAATAGAAAAAGTCTCGTCAGGAATGAAATACAATGCCAGAAACGAGAAGTTCAACGATGCAGTCAGGCTTCTTTCGATCCTCCTTGACAGTGACATAATACAGTTGGCTGTCGGTACATGTACAAATGACGCTAATTTCTCTTCTGTTTCAAGTATTTCTGTCGAGATGCGCCGTAATGTGGTATCGCGTCTGAAGAATCTGGTTTCGACAAGGTTGCAGAAGAAGGTCAGGGACATATATTTCTGAGGCAGTATATTGACCCTGGAATGAGTGCGACGGTGGCTGTGCCTTCATTCCGGCCAGGCCCTCCCATCTTTCGGACGGGCCCCTCCCTCTTGGGCCGAGGGCGGCCAGCCTCCATTCACTGCATAGCCATCCGCCGCACTGCTAAGGGCGGTATCAACCGGTACGCTAATGATTCCGGTACTCAAGTATATCTCCAGGTTGACAGTCAAGCTCTTTGCATATGGCTTCCAAAGTTGAAAAACGTATGGCTTTGGCCTTTCCTGTCTTAAGGATTGAAAGGTTGGCCGGAGTAATGTTTATACGTTCAGACAACTCGCCCAGCGAGATTTTCCGTTTTGCCATCATTACGTCCAGATTTACTATTACAGGCATATATACAGATTTAAATTGTCAGGTCGTTTTCTTCCTTTATTTTTACTGCCCTGCGGACAATTTTTCCTGCAAAGATCAGTATCATTCCCATGAACATAAGTGTTGTCCAGTCCATTGAATACATGGTTTCATATACCAGTTGACCGGCTCTTCTTGCCAATTGGTCACTGACCAGCATGAGAAGTAATGTACATGCGCCCATGCATTCCAGCAGTCCGGCTGTCTTCCTGCTCAGTAAATTCCGGCAATCCATTCTTGTTATATTTATGCATAAGATAAGTAAAACCAGTAGATTGCAGGAATATATCCCTCCTATTAGAAGTTCCTTGCCACCTTCTGCCACATGTCTTATTATATTCGGACCGTAATATACAACTGACATCATCATAATGATCAGTACAAACGGCAACAGGTTACCCATGTCATTGTAGCGTTGTTTGATTTTTTCCCATAAACAATTCATGATCGTCTCTTTTTTATCGTTATCCAATAAGTGTATACTAAATTTCAATAATTAATTATTGTTTATCGATATGCAAATATAGACATTATCCGTGATATTCAAAAAATTTATTGATAAACAATAAAAAATGTATTTGTGTACCGGTGATGCAGTGAATGGAGGCTGGCCGCCCTCGGCCCAAGAGGGAGGGGCCCGGCGTCAGCCGGGAGGGCCTGGCCGGAATGAACGCATCACCGGACACATCAATGAAAAGGGCCGTACCGGATTTTCCGATACAGCCCTTCTGGTATTTTCCGTAAAAAGTCTTATTCGAACTTCTGGAGCAACAGTTCCATGATCTTGATGGCAGCAGTTGCGATAGGGGTACCAGGGCCGAAGATTGCCACTGCACCTGCCTTGTAAAGGGCATCGTAGTCCTGGGCAGGGATGACACCGCCGGCGATTACCATGATATCCTCGCGTCCGAGTTTCTTGAGTTCTTCAATTATCTGAGGAACAAGAGTCTTGTGTCCTGCAGCAAGAGAAGATACACCTACAACGTGAACGTCGTTTTCCACAGCCTGTTTTGCAGCTTCTTCAGGAGTCTGGAACAGAGGTCCCATATCCACGTCGAAACCGCAGTCCGCATAACCTGTAGCCACAACTTTGGCACCGCGGTCGTGACCGTCCTGTCCGAGTTTTGCAATCATGATACGAGGCTGGCGGCCTTCTTTCTTGGCGAATTCAGCAACGAGTTCCTTTGCTTTTTCGAATTCTGCATCATTCTTAACTTCTGATGAGTAAACTCCTGTATTCATTCTGATAACTGCTTTATATCTTCCTACAACAGCTTCGCATGCATCCGAAATTTCTCCGAGTGAAGCACGTGCTTTGGCAGCTTCAACTGCGAGTTCGAGGAGGTTGCCTGTCTTGGTTTCGACAGCCTTGGTAATGGCTGCAAGGCATTCCCTGACTTTTGCTTCGTCACGGTTGGCTCTGAGCTGCTGGAGTCTCTTGATCTGTGATTCGCGTACTTTTGTATTGTCGATATCAAGAATTTCGATAGGATCTTCCTTGTCAAGACGGTATTTGTTGATACCTACGATTGTATCGATAGCTGAGTCGATACGTGCCTGTTTGCGGGCAGCAGCCTCTTCAATCCTCAACTTAGGAATACCTGTCTCGATTGCTTTTGCCATACCACCGAGTTTTTCGACTTCCTGGATGTGTGCCCATGCCTTGTTCGCGAGGTCTCTTGTAAGGGTCTCGATGTAGTATGAACCTGCCCAAGGGTCGATTGAACGGCAAACCTGAGTCTCTTCCTGTATGTAGAGCTGGGTGTTACGGGCAATACGTGCGGAGAAGTCTGTAGGAAGTGCAATCGCTTCGTCAAGAGCGTTTGTATGGAGTGACTGGGTATGTCCGAGAGCGGCGCCCATAGCTTCGATACATGTCCTTGCAACGTTGTTGAAAGGATCCTGTTCTGTAAGCGACCATCCTGAAGTCTGGCAGTGTGTTCTGAGAGAGAGTGACTTAGGGTTCTTAGGATTGAACGTGTTCACCAGTTTTGCCCATATCATTCTCGCAGCACGCATCTTTGCAATCTCCATGAAGTGATTCATACCGATAGCCCAGAAGAATGAAAGTCTAGGAGCGAATGCATCAACATCGATACCTGCCTTGACACCTGTTCTGAGGTATTCGAGACCGTCAGCCAGAGTATATGCCATCTCTATGTCGTTGGTAGCACCTGCTTCCTGCATGTGGTAACCTGAAATTGAGATGGAGTTGAACTTAGGCATGTATTTGGATGTGTAAGCGAAGATATCTCCGATGATTCTCATTGAGAATTCAGGCGGATAGATATATGTGTTACGCACCATGAATTCCTTGAGGATATCGTTCTGGATAGTCCCTGCCATCTCTTCAAGTTTTGCACCCTGCTCAAGACCGGCAACGATGTAGAATGCCATTACCGGAAGAACGGCACCGTTCATTGTCATGGACACTGACATCTTGTTGAGAGGAATCTGGTCGAAGAGAACTTTCATGTCCTCAACGCTGCAGATACTTACACCTGCTTTTCCGACATCACCTACTACGCGCGGATGGTCAGCATCATATCCTCTGTGCGTTGCAAGGTCGAATGCTACTGAAAGACCTTTCTGGCCTGCGGCAAGGTTCCTTCTGTAGAATGCATTTGATTCTTCTGCCGTAGAGAAACCTGCATACTGTCTTACAGTCCATGGTTTCATAACGTACATTGTACTGTATGGTCCGCGAAGGAAAGGTGCTACGCCGGCAGCATAGTTGAGGTGTTCCATTCCTTCCAGATCGGATGCGTCGTAAACGCCCTTAACCGCGATCTGTTCTGGAGTCATCCATTCGCTCTGCTTCTCTCCGCAGTTGCATTTAGGCGCTCCGGTATATTCTATATTTGAAAATTTTGCTCTCATTTTCTTCCGTGTTTAATTATTTGATACCCAGAGCAGCCTGATACATCTTAAGTGTTTCAAGAACGTTGCTCTTGACATTTATGAAATTCTTGATACCTGCAGCCTCAAGTTCAGGTCTGCATGCCGGATCCCCGGCTACAACAAGAATGGCCTTGTCGCCGAGAAGTTTTGCAATCTGAGGAACAGCTTCAGCATATTCTTCATCAGATGAACATGCTACAACTATTTCGGCTTTTGACTCTATTGCAGCCTTGACACCTTCTTCTATGGTGGCGAAACGGTTGTTGTCTGTAATCCTTATACCTGCAACAGCAAAGAAGTTACTTGAGAACTGTGCTCTCGCACGGCACATTGCAAGGTTTCCGAATGTAAGCATGAATGCCTTAGGTGTCTTGCCGCTTCTGTCAGTTGCAAGTCTCATTGCTTCGAATGCCTGTGCGCCGCGGTATTTAACGAGCGGTTCAGCGATTACGCCTGTCATGTCTGCGGCTTTTCTTGTTACGACTTCTTCGGTAACGTCCTTGTCTGCAACTTCATTGAAATTAGGGAACTGGTTCATACCGAGGATGGATTCCCTTCTCGTAGCGATGTTTTTGTCCCTCTTTTCAGCGGCTTCCTTAACAAGCGACTGTATGAATCCGGCCTTGAACGCTTCGATGTATCCGCCTTTGTTTTCAACTTCGCTGAAGAGTTTCCATGCTACGTCTATGATAGAAGCGGTGAGTGTTTCAACGTAGTATGAACCTGCAGCAGGGTCGGTAACCTTGTCGAAATGTGATTCTTCCTTGAGAATGGTCTGAAGGTTTCTTGACATTCTGTTGCTGAATTCGGCAGGTTCTCTGAATGCGTAGTCGAACGGAAGCACTTCAAGTGAATCAACGCCTGCTATGGCGGCACTCATTGCTTCGGTCGTGTTACGGAGCATGTTGACATAAGGGTCGTATACGGCCTGGTTCCACTCGCTGGTAACGGCATGGATCTTTATCTTCTGAGCACATTCCTTTTCAATTCCGTAAGCTTTTGCAATATTTGCCCACAGAAGCCTTGCTGTACGGAATTTTGCTATTTCCATGAAGTAGTTCGAACCGACTGAGAAAGTGAATTTCATTCTTGAAGCGGCTTCTTCAGCGGAGAGTCCCATGTCTGTAAGCAGGTTGATGTATTCGCTGCCCATTGCCAGACCGAATGCCAGTTCCTGAGTGATGGTGGAACCTGCATCATTGAATGCGTATGCCTCTACTCCTATTACCCTGATACGAGGATATTCGGCTGCGGCTTCAATACATTCCTTAAGGCGTGCGATAGATTTTTCATCGCAGAATCTTCCTTTTGTGGTAAGGGTGCGGAGCGGGTCGAAATCGAATGAAGCTCTCAACTTGTCGGCAGCTACGCCTTTTGATTTAGCATAGGCCACGAAGTTCCTGATTGTTTCAGGAGTGGCGCAGCAGCATTCGGTGAAGTTCACTTCCACCTTTTCAAGGTCGATGCCGTTGAGGAGAACAGCCATGTCGCTTTCGCTGATGACCTTCTTGCCGTCAATACAGAAACCTACGGCTTCAGCACCTCTGTTCAGACCGTCGATTGCCTGAGCGTTTGCCTTTGCGAAGTCACCGTGTGCACAATAGTCCTGACGCACAAGCCAGTTGTTGTTGCATTTCGTACCTCTTACAAAAGGGAAGCAGCCCGGCGCAGTGCCAAGATGACTGATGTTTTTCAAATCTTCGGCGCGGTAGTAAGGACGGACTGAAAAACCTTCTTGAGTTTTCCATACGAGTTTCTTCTCGTAATCGGCGCCTTTTAGGTCCTTGTTGATCACCTCTTCCCACTTTTCCGTGGAAACCGGTGGAAATTCAGCAAATAAATTTTCTGCCATATCAATTAATATTTTTAGGAGAATTTCTGAATACCGCGTTTACGGTGTAGATGCAGATATTCTCCGCTTTGTAAATGGATGTTTACTTATTAAATCGTACAAAGTTAATAATTATTCTTTTATATTTTATCCATAATTTTCGGTTATGCCGTAATTTTGAAAGTTTACATGCGAAAAGGTTTGGATTAATGGTATTTTTTAGTATCTTTGCCGTCCAAATAAAAGGAGGTGTCGAAAGATTATGATTATAGTACCTATTAAAGAAGGAGAAAATATCGAAAGGGCTTTGAAGAAATTCAAGAGAAAATTCGAAAAGACAGGAACGGTAAGGGAATTGAGGGCAAGAAAGACATTCGTTAAGAAATCTGTCAAGAGAAGAGAGGAAATCAAGAAGGCTATCTATGTTCAGCATCTTCAGTTGAATGAGGAATAATCTTCATGATTCATATAAAATAAGTACAGGCTGCATCGGAGACGGTGCGGCTTTTTTGTTCTTGCAACCATATGTGTACCGACTATTTCTTAACTTTGCGTAATGGATGAAATGAAGTCTGAAATACAGTGATGGCTGTAGCGTAACATGAGTTTGCTGGAAGAATACATAGATTATCTTAAAAATGTCAGAAGATACTCCGGACGTACCCTGGAAATATACGCGGATGTGCTGTGCCGTTTTTATGTCTACTGTTTTCCGGAAGATTTTCCGGATTGTGCAGCAGGTTCAGGAAACGGGCATGTGTGTGACAGAAATGACGTCTACAGCCGTGTAGAAGACAATCGCCTTGTCTCGGCATTCACCGCCGTAATGGTTCGCGGATATGTGTCGGATATCATGGACCGCGGTATTTGTGCCAGAACAGTGAATCTGCACATGTCGGTTCTGAGCGGTTTCGGGCGTTTTCTTGTAAAGCACGGTGCGATCAGAACCAATCCGGTGAAAAATCTTCCGCGTCCCAAAGAGAGCCGCAAGCTTCCTTTTTTTTATTCTGAAGATTCCATGAAGAAATTCTACGGGCATGGGGATGAGGAGGAATCCTTCGGAGAACTCCGCAACCGTCTTATAGTGTCGATGATTTATTCTACGGGGATGCGCCGGTCCGAAATAGTGTCTCTTGATATTTCTTCAGTAGATTTGTCGAGACGTATTATCCGTGTAAAGGGAAAGGGTGACAAAATGCGGGATATTCCCATAATTCCTTCTTTGTATGAAGAAATTTTATTATATTTGAACAAGTTTAAGGAACATTATCCCGTTTTATCCGCAACACCGTTCTTCATGACGGATGCGGGAAGAAGAATGTATCCTGCGTTTGTTGACAGAATTGTAAAAAAGGAATTGGATGTTCGTGACGGGTTTACCGGAAAGAGATCCCCGCATGTCCTGAGACATACGTTTGCCACTCATCTCCTGAATGCAGGTGCCGACCTGAATTCCATCAAGGAGATTCTGGGACATTCGTCTCTGGCTGCCACGCAGGTCTATACCCACAATTCGTTCGAACAATTGAAACAAATATATTTAACAGCTCATCCTCGAGCAAAAAAAGGAGGTAATATGGAAATCAGGGTTCAATCAGTCAAGTTCGATGCTGACAAGAAGTTGCTGGATTTTATTGACAAGAAAATCGGAAGACTTGAGAAATTCTATGAGGATGTGGTGAAGGTTGAAGTCACTTTGACTTTGTTGCCTGAACATGAGAACAAGAACGTACGCGTTCATGTATATGCTCCGGGCAACGATATTGTAGTGGAAAGAAACGCTCACACATTTGAGGATGCCGTAGTGGACTGTGCGGATATTCTCAAGGATCAGTTGGTAAAGGCCAAGGAAAAGAAAAGAGGCATGTAATGCTTGAATATACATATTCGAAGAAATTACACTAAATTAAATGACATGATGCTGGCGGTGTTCAAAATGAAAATTTTGGATGCCGCCTTTTCTTTGTCATTTGCCGTCGGCCTTATTTGCCGCCGGTCCTGCCTTTTCCCATTAGCAGGTTTATGTATTTTCCCGTGTATTCGATTATGACCGGAGAGCATCCTACCGTTTCTCCGTCGGCACAGATTGTGTGATATTCCTTTTCCGTATTACCGGAGTGTATGATGCTTATTCTTTTTCCCGAAGACTTTATTGCGGAGTTTGTATCGTAGATTTTTCCCGTATATATTTTCCTGAATAGAATTACCCTCTTCCAGAACGGAAATTGTTCTATTATGCTTACAGATATCCTTGCTTCGTTTCCGCAACTCTCACAACCGCATGCATCCGTACTATCCTTTTTTTCTGAGGAAGGGAGAATCTCTATCCTGCCGGAAAAAAGACCTCTTTTGAAAATGTCCTGTCCGTCTACGCTTACGTATGTTTTCTTGGATCTGTACAGTATGAAGGATAAGAGAGCATAAAGGAATTTTCTCAGTTTGCCTCCGTGTCCGGAATCCTGGAGGTTGTTGTAGAGCAGGTTTGCGTATGCGTCGAATCCAATTCCTCCTACCAGAACGAGTCTTGTGATGTGTTTCACTTTCGTCTCGATATAGTTGACCGCCATAACCGGATATCTCTCCGTTTCAGGATTACCGTCTTCGGAATTTCCTGCCATTGCCGCCGCTGCCTGGTCGTATGTGTTGAATCCGTTGTGTATCCTTTTTATTCTTTCACTGTACTGTTTCGGCAGCAGGTTGTTGCCTGAAAGCCTCAGAATCGGTATGAAGCCGAGGGTTATTTCGTCAGGATTTACCGATTTTTGGATGAATACGCCGTTTACCACTTCATGGAACGTGCCAAGCCCACCGAATACTGCAATCTTCCTGTGACCTCTGTTTATGGCTCCTACTGTCATTTCCACGGCATGATATCTTCTTTCCGTAAAGGAACATGTGAATTTTACATTATAGTAATTGAGCAGATTGGCGAGGCGGGGCCAGTGCCTGAGTCCTCTGCCTCCGCATGCTTTCGGGTTTATGATTATTATCCAGCCTGAATCGGAATTCGCAGTCATACTTGACAACTCTTTGTATTATTGGTATGCCGTTGCAGTCATGCCGCGAATGTAGAAAATAAATTCAAATTGTGGAAAATTTTACTTGGTGCGGTCGGAAAAGATTTAGTATTTTTGCAAATTCCGTTAAGGACGGTTGTGATATTTCATATGTAATACGATGATATAATATGGGGAAGATAATAGCTATAGCAAACCAGAAAGGCGGTGTCGGAAAGACCACTACTGCAATAAATCTTGCGGCTTCTCTGGCAGTGCTCGAAAAGAAGGTGCTGCTTGTGGATGCCGATCCTCAGGCCAATTCCACCTCGGGACTTAATTTTGATCCTAATTCGGCGTCTAAGAAGACCATATACGAAGTGCTGATTGGCAAGGTGGAAATAGAGGATACGATTTTGCAGTGTGAAATACCTCAGCTTGAGATGGTCCCTTCACATATCAATCTCGTAGGTGCGGAAATCGAGCTTATTGATGTTCCCGAAAGAGAATCGGTAATGAAGAAAGCCCTTGCCGGTGTCAAGGACAGATATGATTATATAATCATCGACTGTTCGCCTTCTCTCGGTTTCATAACGGTTAATTCTCTTACGGCTTCGGATTCGGTCATAATACCTGTACAGTGCGAATTCTTTGCGTTGGAAGGCCTTAGCAAGCTTCTAAATACGATAAAGATAGTCCAGTCCAGACTCAATCCGTCCCTTACAATAGAAGGTTTTCTGCTTACAATGTTCGACAACAGGGCAAAATCGCACAAGCAGATTGTCAATGAAGTAAGAAATCATTTCGGCCCCATGACTTTCCAGACGGTCATTGCAAGGAACATAAGACTGAGTGATGCACCGTCCCACGGCAAACCCGTTATCCTGTATGATGCCATGTCTGCAGGATCGAACAATTATCTCAATCTTGCTAAAGAGATATTGATAAAGAATACAGTGACAGAATAAGTGACAGAACAATAAAGCAATAAATGAACATGAACAAGAAAGCATCTCCCGGACTGGGACGCGGATTGGGGGCTCTTATTTCGGGAGCCGCAGATTATAATCCTGTTTTTCAGGCCAAACCGGCGGATCCTGCTTCGGAAACGGATATGACAGGCATACGCAATGTGCCGATAGACAGAATAGATACCAACCCGTTTCAACCGAGGCAGAATTTCGATGACGAGGCTCTTGCCGAACTGTCCGAATCGATTAGGACACTCGGACTTATACAGCCTATAACGGTACGCGAATCAGGTGGACGTTATCAGATCATAAGCGGTGAAAGGCGTTTCAGAGCATGCCGGATGGCAGGGTTGGATTCGATTCCGGCGTACATACGCAAGGCCGATGACAGAGGTATGCTTGAAATGGCAATTGTCGAAAATATCCAGAGGGAAAATCTTGACGCCATAGAAGTGGCAATGAGTTTCCAGAGACTCATAGAGGAATGCAATCTTACCCAGGAGCAGATGGCCGAAAGAGTGGGGAAAAAGAGGGCCACGGTTACCAATTATCTGAGACTTCTTCGCCTTCCAGCCGAAATACAGCTTTCAATCAGGGCCGGCAAGCTGTCAATGGGGCATGCAAAGGCGCTTCTTTCTGTTGAAAACCAGCGACAACAGCTCAGGCTTTGCAATTCTGTCATAGAAAAGGACCTTTCAGTCAGGCAGCTGGAAAACAAAATACAGAACAGCACGAAGCACAGGATCAAGGAAGAGGAACGCGATTCACGTTCCGTGGCTGAAGATCTTCCTGATTGTTATTACAGACTGCTTGAGGTTTTCGGCAAATATTTTGAAAAGGGGGCTGTCCTGAAAAGAAATGGCAAAAAGGGAGGTTCTGTGACCGTTAGTTTTTCGGATGATGCTGAAATAGAGGTATTTGTCAAGAAACTTGAAGACTTGCAGTTATGATCCGGGGCTGGAATATCAGTTGTTTTTGGACGACGGTTTCGGTATTTGTGATATGTTTTTCACTTTTTCCGGCAGAGCTTGATGCACAGTTCAACAATGCAGGGCTGTCGGGGTTGGGTACAGGGCAGGATAATACGCTTCTGCAGAACAACCAGGATACGACATATACCCCGCCTCCTAAACCTTCATTCACGTTCAGGCAGTATTTTTCAGCGCTTGCACACAGGGATACCATGCCCATATCCTACATGTGGGCTGGTTCGGTGATACTTCCGGGAACCGCTCAGATATATAACAGGGATTATTGGAAGCTTCCGGTAATATACGGAGGTATAGGGGCATTCATATATACCGGGTATTTGAACAATAGAAAATTTCTGGATACGGGTCTAAGAAAATATGAAGTAAGGCGGAATCTTTTGTACGCCGGAGCCATACTGACGTGGTGGGGGGCCATGATGGACGGAGTGGTGTCCTACAAATCCGTGCAGGATCCTCTTCCAGCCAGGGCATCACTTTATTCTGCACTTCTTCCAGGTTTGGGACAGGTGTATAACGGTGATTACTGGAAGATACCGATTTTCTACGGCGGTCTGGTGACTTGCGGATATTTGTGGAACTTCAACCAGCAGCAGTACAGACGCTACAAGGATCTGCACAATCTGGCTACGGCTCCGGATTCCAGTTATGACGGTCCGTATTCGGCAGAGGACCTGAAATGGAGAAGAGACGTATACAGGAGATACAGGGATTATTCAGTTATTGCCACGGTACTTGTCTATGTACTAAACATAGTGGATGCCAATGTGTTTGCCTATATGCATGATTTCGATGTATCGGACGATTTAAGTTTCAGGGTGGAACCGGCTGTGATAGAGCCTCTGAATATCAGGAGCGATTTTGCATCGTCGATTTCACCGCAATCGGCATTCGGCCTGAAAATGAATATAAGATTTTGAATGTATAATAAAATTAAATATAAGGTAAAAGGATAGGGAAAATGAAATTCGGCAGACTTTCGGTTTTATTGTCACTGATGTTTTTGCTTGCGCTTCCGAATGAAGCAGATGCACAGTTCTGGAAAAAGGAGAATACGAGAAAAGGTTTGAAGATGCAGATAGACAGCCTAATGAAAACATGTGATTCATTGAGACAGATCATAGAAGGCGGGGCTATACAGATGATAGATTCGTCTTATTTCGACAATGATACTCTCAATGTCGGAAGTCTTGACATGCTTGAACAGGAAGGATACCTCAATTCATGTACAGACAGTCTGTTGCATTCATGGTATAGGCAAAGGAGCCTGTCACTTTACGATGTCGATTCGACTGCCGATCTCGACAGTGTCTATTTCGAATCGGATGTGCCTGATTCCGTCTATATAGAGCGTCTCAAGCGTATGAATTCTTTCATCCAGCTTCCTTACAACAATATTGTCCGCAACCATATAATCTATTATACCAACAAGATACCGAAGTCGATGTCAGTCGTTATAGGCCTTTGTCCGTATTATATGCCTGTATTCGAAGAGGTTATGGATATGTACGACCTTCCGAAGGAACTTAAGGTCATGGCAATCATAGAATCAGCCCTGAATCCTGTGGCGGTGTCGAGGGCAAGGGCGAAAGGAATGTGGCAGTTCATGTATACTACGGCAAGGCAGTACGGACTGGAAATCACTTCGTATGTAGATGAAAGACTTGATCCTGTAAAATCGGCTCATGCAGCAGCCAGATATCTGAAGGATGCGTATACGATTTTCGGTGATTGGGCTCTTGCAATCGCTTCATATAACTGTGGTGCGGGGAATGTGAACAAGGCCATAAGAAGATCCGGCTCACGGGATTTCTGGACCCTTTATCCTTATCTTCCGAGAGAAACGAGAGGTTATGTTCCTGCATTTGTGGCGGCATTATATACAATAAATTATTATAAGGAGCACCGCATAGAACCGATACCTTCGAATATGCCGCTGCATGTGGATACGTTCCAGGTCAACAGAATGCTTCATTTCGATCAGATTTCTTCAGTGATAGGTCTTCCGAAGGATGTTATAAAGAGCCTCAATCCGCAGTATCTTCATGATATCGTACCAGGTGTGGAAAAAACTTATACGTTGAGGATTCCGTATGAATATACTACTGCTTTCGTGGATAACGAGGACAGCATATATGCCTACAGGGACAGTGTGTATTTCTCTCCAGTCAATCTTGAAAAGATAAAGAAAGGCGTATCTACCGCATCGGGAAGGGTGGTGCATGTAGTGCGTTCAGGAGAGACCCTCGGGGGAATAGCAATAAAGTACAGGGTAAAGGTAAAGGATATTCAGGGATGGAACGGTCTTAAGAATACGATGATAAGGAAAGGTCAGCGTCTTGTAATATATGCAGGAGGTTCATATTCAGATCCTGCACCTGCCACTGGAAACAAGGTTATTCATGTTGTCAAGTCTGGAGAAACGCTTGGCGGTATTGCGGAGCGTTATAAGGTCAGTGTAAGCAATCTTAGGAAGTGGAACAATATAAAAGGTGACATGATAAGGCTCAACCAGAAACTTACGGTATATACTGCAGGTTCCGCTCCCGCTTCTGTCAAATCCACTGTAGAGGACGGCTATGAAGTGTATACTGTGAAATCCGGTGATTCTATGTGGGAAATATCCAAGAAGTTCGGCGTTTCGGTCGACGAACTTCTCAAACTAAACGGACTTACCAAAAAGAGCAAGATATATCCAGGTAAGAAGATAAAGATAAGCAAGAAATAGCTGCTTGCCGATGTCAGAAACGTATCCTTGCCTGCAGGCGCATATCATGGCTGCAGGCAAGGTTTTCTTTTATTTCGAACGCATATCTTAACCAAATATCGGCGCACTTCAAGATGGTGGTCTTCAGCATTGCATATGTCCTTGCTCCCTTGCCGTAGAGAATCCTGTTTGAAAAACTGTACAGCAGATTACGTTCGTAGCAATACAGTCTTCCTTCCCATGTCCTTGCGTCGAAAAATGTGAATCCGCATGTCGCTTCCGTATTGCCTTTTCCGTTTTTGAGCTGTATCTCCATTCCTGCAAAAAATCCTGCACCTGTTTTCTGCCCTGTTGTTCCTGACATGCCGGCCCTTAAGGTCAAGCGCGATACAGGACCGATAAGAGTCTCCTTGTTGTATATGGCAGCCGTACATCTTGCGACTATCTCTTCGCTTTTTATCTGCATCGGGCTCGCTGTAATACTGCAGCCTGTGCTGAAAGAGATTACCTTGCTGTCGAGTGTATATTTTGTATTGAATTTGATTTTGTCTGAACTGTATCGTTTCCCGAATACGGGATATGGCCGGAAAGAGTACGATGCCGACAGACAGAGCCTTGAATTTCCTGAGATGTCATGTCTTCCGGATAATGAAATACCCTGTTCATTGTTTGCATTTTCATCTCCTCCGTGTTGTGCCGATGATGAATACGGCGCCTTGTATTTTATTCCGTATCCGCGGTAAATGACGGATATTTCATTTTCAGGATCATTTGAAAAAGCACATCCTGCCATTAAGGATACCGAAGGTGTCGGATCTGCTGCAATCTCTCCGAAAATACGGCATTTTCCGATCCTCGCGTTTATGTCAAGTCCGGCATTACCCCATATCCCGTCGTACAGAAGATATCTGTTGTAGTATGTCTGTTTTATTCCGCACTGCTTTCCGAAAGAATATCCCACTATGCTGATCCCGGCTTCAAGTGCGGATTTCTCCAGATACAGTCTTGCCCCCGCCGTATATTCCGGCAGTTGTTTCCGTTTTGAAAGGGTAGAGGCTGTATTGTGCAGTCCTGTTTCCGGAAGTGACGTGTACCTGTTGCCCTCGATCGAAGCGTCACGTCTTTTTACTGAAATAAAGGCGGTCAGTGAGTAATTCCCTGTTTTTATGGTTGCACCGGCCCCTCTGCGGAAACGTATTTCCTCAGTAGATCTGTGCGGCTGCAGTATTGCCGCCTTTTTGCCGTGGGAAGCCGGGTCCCCTGATATGATGAATGAATTTTTGTCGGAGATGGTAAGGCCGAATCCGAAGTTTACGGTAAAATCCCCGGCAATGAAGTTTTCCAGTATGATTCTGTCGGAAATCTTCCATCCGGAAAGCTGTATGTGTGCGGACAGCATTTCAGGTTCCGGAAATTTCCCTTTCAGGAACGGCAGTTCACCTTTGTCTTTTTCGTATGTCATACCTGCGCTGAAGTTCTTTCCGGCATTCACGGAATAGCGTCCTCTTAAGTATATGTCGGAAGAAATATAGTCAGGGACTATTTTTCGGCTGCCTTCGAATTTAGCTTCCGTACATACTCTGGTCAGGATTTCATGTTCTGAAAACGACAGCTTTTCAAGCAGGTTGCCGATAGTCAGCTTTTCTTCCTTTTCCGGTAGTCTGAAACAGATATACGGCATGAGGATTGAAACCGTCTTGCTGCCGAAACCTGGCAGAAGTTCCAGCTCGGCGGCAGAAAGTATTGGCCCGTATTTTCTGATGTGGCTTTCGATAAAGAACCTGCGGTAGTCGTTGATTATGTATGACAGGATACTTCCGGATATCCTGTCAATGTCGTTTATGTTGCAGGGATTGTTTTTCAGAGTTTCAAGTTCATCCTGCACGGATTCGCTGATTCCTGTTTCTTCGTCATTCAGGATTGCAGCGAGGTATTCAAGTATTTTTCCGTGGTCGGTTGTCCAGTGGTCTTGTATTTTCCGCATTCCGGCGGATTGCAGTTGCTGTATGCATATGAAACATGCAGCGATTGTCAGAATCGTTCTTCCCTTCATGTCCTTCCCCTCTTTTAATTCCGGTCTTCATGTATATGATTAAACCGGACTGGATGCACCGGAACATTTGACTTGATATCCGTGTTCCGGCACCTCCTTCATTTATTTTATCCGTTTCAGTTTGTCTTGTGCTCGTATTTTATTTCGGCAAGTTCTTCGTTTGCCTTTTTGATCTTTGATGCGAGTTCCGATTTGAATGTGATCATTTTTTCCATGAGCTTTTCGTCCCCGGTAGCCATTATCTGAAGTGCGAGTATGGCGGCATTTTTTGCTCCGTCAAGAGCTACGGTAGCAACAGGTATTCCCGACGGCATCTGAAGTATGGACAGTATGGAGTCCCATCCGTCTATTGAATTAGATGATTTGATAGGCACGCCTATTACCGGCAGCGGTGTGAGGGCTGCTATCACGCCAGGCAGGTGTGCTGCTCCGCCTGCTCCTGCAATGATTACCTTTATGCCCCTTTCCTTTGCTCCCTTTGCGAATTCTACGACCTGTTCCGGAACCCTGTGTGCCGATAACGCGTTGATTTCAAACGGTATCTGCATCTGGTCGAGAAATTCTGCGGCCTGCTTCATGATTTTCAGGTCAGACGTGCTGCCCATGATAATGCTTACAAGTGGTTTCATATTGAAAAATATATTCGGTTTAAATGAAATTTAATTGTATTTTCGCATAGCAAAGTTACACGATAATTTTTAATATCATGGAAAAGATAAGACTTCACGATAAAACATTCCGTAAAATGATTCCGTACAGGGATATAATAAGTGCGATAGAGAAGGTGGCAGAAAAATTGAACAATGATCTCAAGGATGTTGAATGCCCTCTCTTTCTTAGTGTCCTGAACGGGTCGTTCATGTTTGCGGCGGAACTCATCCAGCGTGTTGAAGTGCAGTCTGAAATATCATTCGTCAAGATGTCCTCCTACAGCGGAACTTCATCCACCGGAAAAATCAGTCAGCTTATCGGTCTCAACAAGGACGTAAAGGGCAGGACCGTGGTTATCGTGGAGGATATCGTAGATACGGGCAATACAATCGAGAAGATGGATACCCTGCTGCGTGAGGCGGGAGCTGCGGATGTAAAGGTCTGTACTCTTCTGTTCAAGCCTGATTCCTACAGGAAGGATGTGAAAATAAACTATCCGGCTATTGAAATACCAAATGATTTCATTGTCGGTTTCGGACTCGACTATGATGAACTCGGGCGTCAGTACAGGGATATATATGTGATTGATGCCGAATAACCTGTTTAATACATTAAATTATAAATACATGAAATTCTATTTGTTGTTCGGTCCTCCGGGTGCCGGCAAGGGCACTCAGGCCAAGTTGCTTGTTGACAAGTTCAATCTAAAGCATATTTCCACGGGCGAACTGCTCAGAAATGAGATTGCAAAGGGTTCTGAACTGGGAAAGATTGTACAGAAGATAATCGACAAGGGTGAACTTATTGACGACAAGACCATGATTTCCATAATAGAATCGGAAATAGATTCCAATCCTCACGTAAGCGGTTTCCTGTTTGACGGCTTCCCACGTACGATAGCACAGGCTGAAGCTCTGGATACAATGCTTTCAGCCAGAAAGTTTTCTGTGGAAAGCGTCCTGTCGATAATGATTCCTGACGTGATGATCTATGAAAGGATAAGGCATCGCGCTGAAATAGAAAACAGGAAGGATGATGCTGAACCTGAAGTTATAAAGAACAGGATAACGACTTACCATTCGAAAACAGAGCCGCTTATAGCCTATTACAAGGAATGCGGCAAATATCATGAAGTTGACGGGACAGGAACGATAGAAGAAGTGTTCGGTTCGATAAGCAAACTTGTTGGATAATGGCAGGGTCGAATTTCGTAGATTATGTGAAGATTTTCTGTGCTTCCGGCAATGGAGGCAACGGCTCCATGCATCTTCACCGTGAAAAGTATATTGCAAAGGGCGGTCCTGACGGAGGTGACGGCGGCAGAGGCGGACATATTATTCTGAGGGGAAACAGCCAGTACTGGACTCTGATCCATTTGAGGTACAGGAAACATATAAAGGCAGAACATGGTGAAGCTGGCAGCGGGGCATTGTGCAAGGGTGCCAACGGCGCGGATATTTATCTTGACGTCCCTCTCGGTACGGTGGCAAGAGATGCGGATACAGGGGAAATGCTGTTTGAGATAACGGAGGACGGCGAAGAAAAAATCCTTGTGAAAGGAGGTCGTGGCGGTTTGGGAAATGCCTATTTCAAGTCTGCTACGAACCAGACACCGAGATATGCCCAGCCGGGAGAACCTGGATCTGAAGGATGGTTCATCCTTGAGCTTAAGGTTCTGGCCGATGTGGGACTTGTCGGCTTTCCCAACGCTGGAAAATCGACTTTGCTGTCTGTAGTCTCGGCAGCAAGACCCAAGATTGCGGATTATGCCTTCACGACTCTCGAACCTAATCTCGGGATTGTGAGCTATTATGAGGACAAGTCTTTCGTAATGGCCGACATTCCAGGTATAATAGAAGGTGCTCACGAGGGCAGGGGACTGGGATTGAGATTCCTGAGACATATCGAAAGAAATTCCATGCTGCTCTTTCTTGTACCGGCAGACAGCAAGGATATCAACGGCGAGTACAAGATACTGCTGAACGAACTGAAACAGTATAATCCGGAACTGCTTGACAAGGATCGGGTCCTTGCGGTATCCAAGTCCGACATGCTTGATGATGAACTTAAATCGGAAATCAGACGGCATCTTCCGAGAAAGATAAGGACGGTTTTCATATCTTCGGTAACAGGGGAAGGTATAAAGGAACTTAAGGATATCCTGTGGGACAGTCTCAACAGAAAAGATCTTCAAAATGATTGAAAGAATTCTTGAGTATGACAGATCACTGTTCGTGACACTCAATGGTCTGAACAGTGATTTTTTTGATGGTATAATGGTCTTTGCTTCCGGAAAGCTGACCTGGATACCGCTTTATCTGTTCATGCTTTTCATGCTTTTTTACAGGAAAGGCGGAGGCAGCATGTGCAGAGCCGGGGCATATGATTTCAGAAAGGGCTTTTTGTTCCTTGCGGGAGCAATTGCCGTATTCGCGATAAGCGACGCCGTTTCTTTTCAGATAAAGAATATCGTATGTCGTCCCCGTCCGTGTCATGAACCTTCTATGGAAGGTATCGTAAGACTTCTGGAAGGGAGTGGAGGAGAGTACGGCTTTTATTCGAGTCATGCGGCAAATGTATTTGCCATAGCTGTATTTACCATGCACTACGTGAAAAGACGTTGGTATTCGGTAATTGTACTCTTTTGGGCTATACTTGTTTCGTACAGCAGGATATATGTTGGTAAGCATTATCCGCTGGACGTGGTAACCGGAGCCATTGCCGGAATTGCGGCAGCGTGGGTCGTAATTGCAGTGATTGACATGTTGATCCGAAAAACCAAAATTCTTGAACAATGAAAAAAATATTATTCAGTTTGATGCTTTCCCTGTCTTTCGTTTATGTATTTGCAAGCGAGGTACAGGAGAAAAAGCCTATGACATGGGATGATGTGGTCTCATGGAAGCGTATTTCGTCAAAGGATATTTCCGCCGACGGCAAATGGGTTTTATGCAGGATGGAACCTTGGAAAGGTGATGCATCCGTTCTGCTTTTTTCAGACAAAGGAAAACAGGTTAAGACCTTTTCCCCTGCCGGTACGGCTGATTTTTCCTATTCCTCCTCGGAAATCTATGTAACCATGCTCCCGTATGCTGATACAGTAGCCAGGCTTAAAAAAGCGGGAACGGACAAGAAGAAGATGCCGGTGAATTCACTTCTGATCTATGATCTGAAAACAGGAAGTTCGGAAACAATAGATTCCATAGCTTCATACAGGGTTTGTCCTGATGCGGATATCATGGCCTATCAGAAGGGCAGTGCAAAAGTAAAGGACCTGTATATAAGACTTGCCGGAAAATCCGGGGAAGTTTCGTTTCCGGCAGTGTCGGATTTCGGATTTTCAGAGAAAGGCGGATTGCTTTATTTCGTTTCCGATTCTTTGCTGTATGTCTATTCTCCGAATGGGGGTCGGAAAACGATATCCGACAAAAAGGGTACATATGCTCATGTAGTTTTCAGCGGAGACGGAAGCCGGCTGGCGTATCTTTTCAGTGCGGACAAGAAAAATGCAGGCAAAAATACATCGGTTTATATTTCGGACGGGGGTAATTCGGCCGTAGAGGTCGTAAAACCTTCCGAATCCGTTTTCCCTGAAGGGTTTTTCGTAAGCATGAACGGTTCCCTGAGTTTTTCGGAAGACGGGCAAAGGCTGTATTTCGGTACTGCTCCAGCTTCCCGTGAAAGGGACCCTTCTGTGCTTCCTGAGGATTTTCCAGGTGTACAGATCTGGAAATGGGATGAGAAGGTACAATATACGCAGCAGATATATGACAAAAGCCGCGAGTTGAAGCGTACATATCGTGCGGTTTATAATATTGCGTCCGGAAAGACCGTACAGTTGGCTGACATGGAACTTCCGTCTGTAAAAATCGCATGCGAAGGGAACGGCCCTGCTGCCATATTGTATACTACTGCCCCGTATGATACCGAGAGCATGTGGACTGGCCGCAAGAGGTATGATATCTATTCTGTGAATCTTGATACGGGAGAACGCAGGCTTATAAAAATGGACAGCCGCAACAATTATTCTTTTTCTCCCGGAGGGAAATATCTTTACTGGTACAGCGATGCCGACAGCAGCTGGTTCAGCAGATGCTGGCAGACAGGCGAGGAATTCCGCCTTACCCGTCCTGATACTTTTGCTGCATGGGATGAAGAAAATGATGTTCCTGATTATCCCGGCGCATACGGCTGCGAAGGCTGGACGGAAGATGACAGGTATATTCTTCTGAAGGACAGGTACGACATATTCAGATTTTCTCCAGATAATTCAGAGAAGCCTCTCAACCTTACCGTAAACGGAAGAAAGGAGAGAATATCGTATTCTTTGGCAAATCCGGAAGAGGACAAAGATTATGTAATCCTCGGTAAAAAAAATATTCTTTCTTCATTTTATGAAGATTCGAAGAACATACTTTACGCCTTTTCGAAACTGGATGGCAAAAAGGCGCCGGAACCTGCCGTGTCAGGCGATTATAAGTATTCCGGAATGTTAAAGGCTGAGAAAGCGGACAAGGTGATTTTCACCAGGGAAAACTTTGAGGTATATCCTGACGTATATCTGTCCGGTACTGATTTCAGGAATCCAGTGCGTCTGACCGACGGTATTTCCCAGCAGGAAGAATTCATCTGGGGCAGCGGCGAGATTGTGAGGTGGACATCACTCGACGGAGTGGAACTGGAGGGGATGCTTTTCAAACCTGAGAATTATGATCCTTCAAGAAAATATCCGATGATAGTCAACTTTTACGAGAGATATTCCAATACATTGAGAAACTACCGCATGCCTGAACCCGGACGTTCTACAATAGATTATCATCTATATCTCAGCAACGGATATATAGTTTTCAATCCTGATATAAGGTATGTGGACGGTTATCCTGGAGAAAGCTGCTACAATTGCATAATGCCGGGGATAATGATGCTTATAGATGAGGGTATTGCGGACAAGAATGCAATAGGTGCTCAGGGACACAGTTGGGGCGGTTATCAGACAGCGTATCTTTCCACAAAAACCGATCTTTTCGCAGCCATAGAATCCGGTGCTCCGGTTGTGAACATGTTCAGTGCCTACGGCGGAATAAGATGGGGTTCGGGTAAGAACAGGTCCATGCAGTATGAACACGGGCAGAGCAGGATAGGGGCCAATATATGGGAGGAGCCTCTTCTGTATATGGAAAATTCCCCGCTGCTTGAGATGAACAAGGTGACTACACCAGTTCTTATAATGCACAATGATCAGGACGGACATGTTCCGTGGTATCAGGGAATAGAGTTTTTCATAGCATTGAAGAGGCTTCAGAAACCGGCATGGATGCTTAACTATACGGGGGAGCCGCACTGGCCTATGCGTCTGGCAAACAGGGTAGATTTCCAGAAACGCATGTTCCAGTTCTTCAATCATTATCTGAAGGGTGAACCTATGCCTGTATGGATGAGTGAAGGGGTGCCTGCGGTAGACAGCGATTTTGATCTGGGATACTGATTTATAATTTAACTGAAATATTTATGCTTTACATTATTGACAAGGTTACCGATCCGTACTGGAATCTGGCTGCGGAGGAGTATCTTCTGAAGAATTTCGACAGACCCGTTTTCAGATTGTGGCGCAATGAAAAGGCTGTAATCGTTGGCCGTTACCAGAACGCGCATGCCGAGATAAACAGAAAATTCATAGACGAGAACAATGTTCCGGTCGTACGCAGAATCAGCGGCGGAGGGGCGGTTTTCCATGACATGGGTAATATCCTTTTTACGTTTGCGGACAAGCGTATACAGGGAGAGGATACGGGAGAAATGTTCCGCAGGTTTACATCGCCTGTTATTGCGGCTCTTAAAAGTCTTGGTGTAAATGCATATCTTGAAGGCCGTAACGACCTCCTTATAGACGGGTTGAAATTCTCAGGCAATGCTGTTGCCTATCATGGGGACAGGGTGCTGCAGCATGGTACCCTGCTTTTCTCATCTTCCATGGGAGATCTGGCCGGTGCCTTGAATACCCGTCCGGAAAAGTTTGTCGGGAAAGCCGTGCAGTCGAACAGGGCAAGGGTTACGAATATTTCGGACCATCTTCCGTCTCCGATGTCGATTGATGATTTCATGAATTATCTTTACAGTTATATTTCCTCCTGTTGCGGTGACGGTGACGATACAATGTACGATTTTACGCAGGAACAGGTGGCCGAGATAAATACTCTCAGAAATTCAAAATACATAACCGACGAGTGGAACTACGGAAAGTCTCCAAAGTGTTCCGTATCCAATGTGCGGAAATTTCCTTCCGGACTCTATGAGTTTTTTGCGGATATTGAAGACGGCAGGCTGAATAATGTCTCCATAAGGGGGGATTATTTCTTTTCCGAAGATACTTCATTCGTAGAGCGGGCTCTTACCGGAGTGCCTTTTGACAGGGAATCCGTGCTTTCGGCTCTTGTATCCCTGTCAGGAAAGGGCGGCAATCCATTGTCGGATTATTTCAACGGCATTGAAGTTGCGGAATTCATGGAGCTGATTTTCGATTATAGCGGGTCTACGTCCGCATAGATGTTTCCGTGATATTTTTTTTCTTTTATGGTCGTCTTGAGGATTGAATATATTTTCCTTTTATTATCCTGAAGCCGGCTGTCACGCCTGAGCCATATCCAGAGGTTCAGAATGCTGTTGCCGCCGATCATTTCCAAAGGTGGTGCGAAGGGACCGTTGAATGAAAATCCTTCTTTTTCGAGGCAGGATGCCATAAAGCGTCCTGTCTCTTCCATTTTGTCCTTTTCGCGAACGTTATCCTTGATGACAATTTTTACAGCTCTTGTGAATGGCGGATAGTTGAAGTCCTTTCTCTCCTTGAGGAAACGCATAATGCTTTCCTTTCTTGCCTCATGGGTCCTGTCGTTCAGAATGTCGAGGAATACCTTGTTGTGCGGCTGGGCTGTCTGTATTACAAGAGTTCCCTTTCTGCTGCGCCTTCCGGCCCTGCCACGCAGCTGGGATATCAACTGCACGGCTCTTTCGTCGGCTCTGAAGTCGCTCTGCCCGATGATGGTGTCGGCATTGATTATGGCGGCAAGTGTCACATTGCTGAAGTCGAAACCTTTGCTTATCATCTGTGTGCCTATGAGCACGTCAGTGTCGTGCCTTGAAAAGGATTTGAGAATCTGCTGTTCCTCTTTTCTGCTTTTTGTTATATCTGCGTCGTATCGGGCTATTCTCATTTCAGGAAATACTGATCTAAGTTCCTCTTCAAGTTTTTCCGTACCGGAGCCTTTGTCCATGAGGGTAGGGGATGAACATTCGGGGCAGATTGTGTTGTAGCGGATTTTCATGCCGCAGTAGTGGCAGTCAAGTGAATTACTGAACTTGTGGTATGTAAGCGGTACGTTGCAGTGAGGGCATTTGGGAATATATCCGCAGCGTGAGCATTGTACAAGAGGTGAGTATGCCCTCCTGCTGCGGAAAATGACAGCCTGTTCACCGTTTCCGACGGTTTCTTCCAGTTTTTCGAGGAGCCTTTTGCTGAAGGACATTGTCATTTCCTTTCTTTTTGCAGCTCTGATAGTATCTATGATTTCTATTTCCGCATCTTCCGACCCGTGATATCTGTTGAAGAGCCTTACCATTCCGAATCTTCCGATCAGGCAGTTGTATATGCTTTCGAAAGAAGGTGTAGCAGAACCCATTATTATGTCGGCTCCGTGTATTTTACCTAGCATTATGGCGGCATCCCTGCCGTTGTATCTCGGTGCCGGGTCTTCCTGCTTGTAGGATGAGTCATGTTCTTCGTCAATGATTATGAGGCCCAGGTTTGCATATGGAAGGAAAACCGATGAACGGAGTCCTAGTATCAGATATGCTTTTTTCCCCTCTTCCTCTTTCCCGCTTTCCGAAAGCAGCATCTGTATGCGTCTTTTCTCTTTTGAGGTCTGTCCGGAATGATAGACAAGCACTTTTTCTCCGAATACATCCTCAAGTCTTGCCGAAAGTTGTCTGCTTATGGCAATTTCAGGCAGCATGAAGAGTACGTTTTTGCCTTTTTTCAACATTCCGGCTGCCAGGTGCATGTATATTTCGGTTTTTCCTGACCCGGTAACCCCGTATAGAAGTACAGGCTTTTTTTCAGCAAAGTAAGACTTCGCCTTGTCAGCAGCCGAACTTTGTTCTTCGGATAATGTCGGGAGTATGAAAAATGTTTCCCCGTTCCTGCATGTGCTGTTTCCGCAGATAATGTCTCTGCCGGAATTGAATGTCTCGCTTTCCTTTTTTGTAAGTTTCTTTTGTGCAGGATATGCGGCCCTGAACACTTCGCCGACTGTGCACATATAGTATTCCGCAATGTTCTTCCAGAACAGTATTTCTTCAGGTTTGATGGGCGGAAGTTCTTCGAGACAGTTGATTTCCCTTATCCTATCTTCAGAAATTTCGGGGGCAGTATCTTCACTTTCTATAACTCCGGAATAGACTTTCCCTGCAAACTCGACCTTTACTCTTGTGCCAGGATTCAGATATCCGTCGTCAGCATTGAAAAAGTAAGTTGCTGTACCTTCAAATTTTAATGGTAAGATAACCTTGAAAAACTTCTTTTTTCGCTCCACCGCAATGATTTTTATCTATGCAAAAGTATGATTTTTTTGAAGATTTTTGAAGAATAATTTGGATTATAAAAATAATTGCATACCTTTGCAATCCCAAACGGAAACGAGGTGTGAATCCAAAACCGTGAGGTGAAAAATAACGGTGCCATAGCTCAGTTGGTAGAGCAAAGGACTGAAAATCCTTGTGTCCCCGGTTCGATTCCTGGTGGCACCACAATAAACATTGATTTTCAATGATTTACGAAATTTGTACACGAATTTGTACACAAAACGCCCGATTCCGCATGGTTTCGGGCATTTTTTTTATTTGCCCATCGTGTACAAAAAAGCCCGACAATATGCCGGGCTAACATTGTACCCCGGTGCAACTCCGGGGCTTTCGCAACAATGTGTTTGCAAAGATAGTTAATTTCAAAAAATCTTCCGCAATCCGGAAAGAATCTTTTTTATCCAATTCAAAATTGGCACACGTTTCAAATATAACAATACCGCAGTAAGCAACAACCCTATATAAAAGATATATCGCCACCTGTAAGGGTCGGGGGCGGGTTCATGTAGCTTTTGGGATTCTGTTTCTTGTCGTGACACATTTGCATTGCTTTTGCTTTGCTCATGGTCGCTTGTTTCCTTGCTTTCTCCCTTGGCTTCAATATCGGATTCAATAACCGTTTGCTTGATTGATTTTACCGCACCATTGATTTTCCCCACGTCCTGCAAATCAACATTTACGGTTGGTCTTGCCGGGGCTGACTTTGTAGAATCAATCACCTTTGCATCCTCGGCAATCGGTGGTGCATCAGGAATGACCGGGAAAAATTCTATTTCTGTGATAGTTATTTTCCCATGTTCTGTACGGGTTGTGTCAACGGTTTTTTTTGTGGCGTTTTTGGTTTCCTGTGTTGTTGTCGTGCTGTCTGTGATAATATTTTGCGTTGATTCAACCGCTTTTCGCGTTGTCCCGCATGATGCAATAAACAATAAAATCACAATCAAAGTAACACTTCGTTTCATATTCAAATCCTCTTAATATCAGCAAGGCGGTTTAACCAACCTTTCAAGAATCGTTTATTTGTATGTTTCATCAACTCGCTTTCGGTTGCCTTACGCCCGATTTTCTTTTCATATTTTGCAATGCTTGATTGCGTTATTTCATTAAGGAAATCAACGCGGGCTTTGTATATGGCATCAAACAATTGGTCTGGGTCTGCAAAATTGACCGCGGACAAAGTTTTTTCACCAACAATTCCATCATCTTTAACACCAAGCAATCTTTGCGGAATAACAATACCGTGTTTACCTGACCCCCAAACCCAATCAACCAAGATATTTGCAATCTTTTGTGATTGTATGTTATCAGCTTTCCACCTATCCCAATAGTGTGGTTTTAGAACTCTGTCACGGACATCATTATTGGAAATCAACTTCAAGTCTTGAACGTCAATGTCACCATCGCCGTCTTTGTCATAGCCGACTTGTCGCCATGTTTCTATTGTTACACCCTTATTTGTTGCGCCCCCTGCATCCGCCGGGTCATTTACAAAACCGCCTTCCCATTTCAAGATGAAAGGTAAAAGAACATTTACATTTGCCATATTATAACGTGTTTAGTCTGTCATACATATCTAATTTTATTCGCTCATAAACCATTGAAACATTGGTGAATGCTCGGCGATTGTTTACGCCCGTTTCATCATATATTTCATTCTCAACAATTGTTGCAACCCATTCAACCCATTCACGATTGCAATAGAATGATAATTTCTTACCACGGTATGTAAAACAATCAAATCGGCTTAACCTGTCATTATGCAAATTTGTAAGCAAGGAACGGATTTTTATTCTTGTTGCATCCCTGTCACAAATGTGGTTTTCTTCTCTTACTTTTTTTATTATTCTGCACACCTTTTCAATTGCAAGGTCAAAATAAACGCCTGAAATATTTTTGATTCTCAATTGCGTTTCGGGTATAATTCCCTCGGATATATCAATGATAACTTCACTATTCTTTTTTGCAATTTCGATGCAATCTTTTATATCTTTTGAATAGTCATTCATCGCCCTTTCGATAATGGTTTTGAACCATTTGAAACAAGTAATCATCAACACGCTTGAAAGAAGCAAGAAAACCGCTGCAATAATTATCAGAATACCGTATTCGCTTATTCCCTTTGCGATTCCCAAAGTTTGTTCAACTGAATTTTCCATATTATGTGAATTGGAAACACTTACCAACTTTGACAATAGTTGTGTCCATTGGGTACAAAGACAAAGGCGGTAAACCCTTTTCGGCTCTTGACTTGTTTATAATTGGCAAATTACTTTCGGCTTTTTGAACCGCCGAAATCAATATGTCAGACCCGGTAAAGCAAGAACGCCTTTCGCCAAGGGGTGTTCCATCTTGATTCTTTGTATAATAATCACCGTCTTTGTCGGGCGATTCATTGAATGTTGCAAGCACGACTTGCATTTGCATTCGCAATCCGGACGCATTCTTTCCCGGATATTTGGTTGGCTGAATGATTGTTTTTTCAATCAATATTCGGCGATTGAACAATTCTTCCATATCAATGCCTTTACCAACCACCACGTCCGATTCAATCCCAAGTTCACAAAATTTTGCCATTGTTTGATATTTGTTTAATTAGATAATGTTTCTTTTAATAAAGCATCCAAATCTTCGGTAAATTGCAAATATTCTTTGTATTCAGTCACCGCGGCTTCACTGACCACAACACCCAAAACGTGCTTGTTGTGTGAATTTACAAGGTCAAATTCCGCCGTTTCGTCAATCACCGAACGAATGATTGTTCTTTTCAAATTCTCTTTTGTCGGTTGGTTGAATGCGCGTACCTCGTAGCATTTCCACCCAATTTGCGTTTCTTCTTGTCCGCCATCAGGAATACCCATTTCGGGTTCAATATTCATTCGGTAAACAAAAGAACCGTCATTGTCCTTTTCCAAAACCGCGGGTTTGCCATGCACCATGTCATAATGTGCATTTGCTTCGATTGAATTTAATTTCATACGGGAATGTTTTTGAAAGTTTGTTCATTAAGTTGATTGAATCACAATACTTGCACCAACCCCACCAACTGCATATTTGTTGTTTGTACACTTCTTTTGTAGGTACAATCTTGCGTTTATTCAATTTCGCCACCCGGCGGCAAAGTTTCTGCTTGATTGACTTTCTTAAAAGTGTATGGGTGTGATAAAAGACATAACCCAAAAAATCAATACCCCTTGAATCAACGGGGAAAACTTGATAATTGTGTTTGACTTTAAGTTTCAAGCCATGCAAGTAAGCCCGGATTTCATGCAATAACTTGTGTAAGCTGTTTTTATCATGGGCAAGAATAACAATATCATCAGCATATCGCCAATAATATTTCACCCTCTTTTGCTCTTTCAACCAATGGTCAAAATAAGCCAAGAAAAGGTTTGCAAAATATTGGAAAAGATAGTTCCCAATTGGCACGCCATCGGCTGAATCTATTATTTCATCAAGCAATGCCAAAAGCCTTTTATCCTTAATCTTCCGGCGCACAATCTGCTTTAATAAGTCATGGTTGATTGACGGATAAAATTTTCGGACATCTATTTTCAAACAATACCGTGTCCCGTCCGGGTCTTGTTTTAACGCCTTTTTCACATCCTTGGCACATTTATGGATTCCCCGGTTCTTGATACAAGAATATGTGCTTTGGTTGAACACTGACACCCAAATGGGTTCAAGTATGTTCATTATGGCATGATGCAATATGCGGTCGGGAAAATAAGGTAATCGAAAAATAAGCCTTTCTTTCGGTTCGTATATTGTGAAAACATGGTATTTTGATGTTCGGAATGTTCCGTTCTTCAAACTTTCATGCAAAGCAATCAAATTGGCTTCACGTCTTTTGTCGTGAACCATAACACCATAAGAACGCAATTTCCCTTTGCGCGCCTTTTCATCCGCAAGGCGCAAATTTTCAAGGGAAATAACCTTTTCATATAAGTTTCCAATTCTTTTCATTGCTTCAAGTTTGCTTGTATATTAGGATTCTTCGGGTTTCCCCTACCAAAGCCGTTTTACATAATTTATTTTCTGCCGTTGGATTGCTCCAACTCATTCAATCCCGGTTGGACTGTTTTTGTGGCAAGGTTTCCGATATGCAACTATATTTTTACAAGCATAGCTGAGAACCGATATTCGCATTCGCATTCGTAGCCGTATTATTCGTATTCGCATAAACGAACCCTGCATTCGTACCATTATTCGCATTACCGCTGAACAAAACGCCACGACATCGGACAACCTTTATTTCTTTTTCAATCAAACATCAAAAAACCATTTCACTTTCGGTTTTAAGCCGTTTCGATTTGCGGGTAAAAGCAAAGCCGAGAACCGACATTCGCACTCGCACGCGCAGCCGTATCATTCGTATACGCATAAACGAACCCCGCATACGTACCATAAGACGCATTACCGCCGAACAAAACGCCACGTTCCGCAACTCCACTTGACGGTATGTTTGTATAGAAATAGTCACAAAAATACGTTGTTGACCCCGCGCCGACTTCCAACGGCATAATTTCGCCGTGTTCACCAAGAATCATTTTCTTTACATATCCCTCTTTTCTTGGTAGGTTTCCGCGCAATTCATAATTCACAACACCCGAACTTGTAAATGCCGCCGGGTCGTCACAAACATAAAATTCAGACAATCCGCCATCCGTTTCGGATTGAATCAGGCATTTACAACCATCCGTCCATTTCCATATATGCCCGAAAGGATTTTCAACACCTCGATAAGATGACACGTTTACTTTTGTCGAAACGCCGGGGTCATATTCATCAGGCATGGTAAATTCAACAATACCGGAATGATTGCCAAGGCTGTTTGTCGCACCACATGGAACAAAAGGATAATAACTATTAAAGTTATTCCACTTCGTACCATTCAAGGTCGTTACACCGGAACTTAACCCACCTTGGTGATAACCGTTTTCGTCAAGTTCTGCATTGAATGCGTCTTGTGAATTGAAGTTGGCATATTCAACGGCAAAAAGCCACCATAATTTACGGTGTGTTTGATATAAGTTGCAATTCCATTCAGTTGAACCGCGCTTGCGGGCATACGCACGGAAATTTGTTAATGATATTTGCGTTGCGGGTCTGCCAAGCAATGTGCGGTATGTACCATCCCATGCCGAATTGTTATTGCCACCCCTGTAATCAGCATCATTATTTACCACCGCGCATAATGTCGTTGTTGAACGCTGAACGGTTGCTTCAACTGCCGAAACATAATCTTTGCGCCAAAGTCTGAAACCCGGTAATGGTTCGGTTGATTGCAAATGTCTTGATATGTCACCATCTGTTTCAAAACGAACATACATATCAGGCAATTCAACCATGTATTGACCATCAACCCCGGTTAGATTTGCAGCCGCGCCATTATCACGCTTTGTTGAATCATTCGCGTGCAAATAATAGTTCACTGTACCATTGTCTTTGAGGATGCAACGGCGCATAAGTGATTGCAAAGGCAATTCCTTGTGCAATTCCATCTTGCCAATACGTGTCGGTTTTGGGTTTGACACCGTGGCGTTCCATTCTATACCGTAATAGTAATCATACGCAAATGTCGGCTTTGTACCACCGACCCCAATAATTAAACCCATATTAATAGCCCCATTTTAAGTTAATACCTGACAATGAATTTTGCTTCACCGTCTTTACTATTTCAGGATTCCACCCACAATCAAATTGTGTTTCGATGAAATCACCATCATTCATTCCGGCAAGTTGCACCGATAATTTTACGGGTTGCGTGCCGTCATTTTAATGTTAAAGCATTGACCGCCGGACAAGCTGAAATCCTTGTCCGCTAAATTGTCAATATTACCCATTTTCCCGATTTGTGCGGAAACTTGTTCACCTGCTCTTGTTGTGTCCATAACTTTTCAATTTGTGCATTGCAAAATTAAACATATTATGTGTTACTATAATACATTAGTTGATAAGTAAAGCATAACTTTCGGTATTTCTAAAAGTCTGTTGTATTTACTATCATAAAATAAAATCCTGAATCATTTGGTGAAGCATCGTCGCCCGTATAAACACAAAATGAAGAAGTTGTTTTGTTATATACGCTTGCATATCTTCCAACAGTCCCACCATCACCATCACAAGTTAGGAAAACCAAATAATTGTTTACACTTGAAAATCCGGGTGAAATGGTTATTTTATATCGTCCTGTTCCAAGTTTTGTTGATGTTACACTTGCGGTGTCATAACGCTTGACCTTAACCATTCCGCCATTTTGATTGACCATACCCATGTATGACGCATGAAAAGGGAATCCCCTCATGTTCCGTGGGTCTGTGTAAAATCTTCGCAATATTATCCAACCAAAAAAAGTTGTTCTATCTCCGTAACCAATCATTTCAACGGCTTCATAAGGCATTAAAGTCAATGTTGTAGCGGTTTTTCCGTTTTCGTAGAAATACTTTCCGGATGGTGCTTTATTTGAAACAATATTTCCACTTGGGTAATCTGTACCAAATCGCCCATTCAATATGATTGCACGGAAACCACTGTATTTCAAATCAAACGGTATTTGAAAAGCCGTATTCCACGACCCGCCCGTTCCGGGTATCACAACATTATTATTATTCTGTAACCCCAACGTACTTACAGAAATACCACCACTATCACCAAGTGAATAATATCCGTTTTGAAACGCATTTGTAAAACTTCCATGTATTCTAACATCGGTTAATTCGATATTTTTTACATCACCTTTGTTTATATGCGCTTCACCTTTTACAATGGCATTTTCCATAACAACCGAACCGTTTTGCATTACCCTAAAAGGTGCGGTTGCTCTGTTTTCATAAGAAGCACCCGCCCAAATTCTTATGGATGTTGCCGCCGTTCCATTACCTGTTATTCCTGCAAGGATTGAACCACTTGAACCCGCCAATTGAATTGTGCCAGACGTTACAATTCCACCGTCAATTACGGTCTTTGTATTGTCATAAGTAACAGCAAGAACCCAATCATTTGCATACGGTGGATATGGTGTTGTGACAAAAACACGTCTTTTGCCATCTGCCGTGTCTTGTGCTTGACTTGCTGCATTATATGCGTCAATTGCCTTTTGGTCATTTATATCAGCCCATGAATATGAACTTGAATAACGCTTCAACTTGTTTGCACTTGAATTATACCACATATCACCAACGTGTTTTTTCTTCAATGTGGTTGTTATCCAACTTGAAGCCGGGTCGGTTGTTTGAAACCATGTTTCAATTTTGCCATCAATTTGAGTTGTTAAGTCCTCAATAGCATTACTATATGCGCCATTGATAAAATCGTTCAAAGCGGTGTTATCTGTATATTTTGAAGCCTTTTCCCAATCACTTGACGAATAATTGCCGGATGCACGTGCGGTCTTGCAACGCATAATATCACCCGAACCACCTTGAACCCATAAATCACCGACATCATACGGTGTGTAAGGTGTTGACGTAAATATTCGGCGTTTCGTACCCGCAAGTTTCAATGCGTCATTCGCAATTGCCAAGGCTTGTGCCACTTCTGAATCCTGTAATTCTTGCCATGAATAAGTGTTCCCATTCTTAACAAAACGAAAAACCTTACCCGTTGCCGTATTATAAAACAAGTCCCCAAGATGGTTTTCTTTGTCCGCATTTGTTGTCCATTCATTCGCCGGGGCATTATTTAATGTCGGGTCGTATGTGTCAAAGAATTGTTCAATTTGACCATCCAATTGCGCTTGTATTTCGTCAAGAATACCCGGTAATGTATTGTTGATAAAGTCCTTTGATTCCAAGGATTCCTTGCCCAATTCTTCAAGGGTTTTTTCTTCACCGTTGGAATTAAACACAATGCGACCGCCAATTTCGGAATTATCCAAATCAAAGTATGTTGAACCATCTGCCGATTCAATACGTCCGGTCTTGATAAAGCGACCGTTCACCATTGTAAACCCATACGTCAAGGCGATTGAACGTGCTTTCAATTCCGCATCAACCGAATTAAGGACACCAATCCAAAAGTAATAATAACTATTGTCGGCATCCACCTTGTATTGTGTCGCCGTTATCAGTATTGACCCGGTTTGATTATTCCTTGAACAACGTGCATATATATAATAAGCCGCGTTGCTGTCTGTCAAAGTAATTTGACCGTCCGCAAGAACCCATGAAACGGCGTGTTCCTCATTGATGGTGTAATGCGTTAAGACACCCCCTTGCCATTTCAGCACATTGGCATTGCCGTTATAATTCGGTTGGAACACGGTGTTTGTCAAACCGAACTGCATTGATTTTGCACCGACCGACAATGCAAGCGTATCAATTGAATTTGGCTTTATTTTGTCGGTGTAATAATCGCCTTCCGGGTCAAACACCATGTTCAACACTTCACGACTTGAACGCCAATTCGCACGGGCGCGGGTCGGGTCTTTCAAGTTGTTTATTGTAATGACCTTATCAATGTCTATCAAATCAGATATGACCCGGTTTGTAATGCTTGACGTTGTT
>CASFPH010000009.1 GCA_949296645.1 uncultured Bacteroidales bacterium | reverse complement strand
TTTTTCCCAGGTTTCAGAATTAACCTGTGATTCCCTCAGAAATCACTCTTGCTTGCTTGTCTTTCCAGTTTTTTCAATCAACTTCGCGTCCCCCGCCGGGCCTCACCTAAAAACCCCGTACCCTCTTTTCAGGTACCCCGTTTTTCGTTTGGGATTGCAAAGGTACACATTTTTTTATCCCATCCAAATTTTTTTATCCCTTTTTTTGAAAAAATTTAATCGATACAAGAACAACCCTTTTAATTCCAACACTATATAGTTTATTAGCTGGACTAAATATTTTTACGGCACCGATCAGCAATCCGAAAATAAAACACATGAAATCATATCACGTCGAATCATTAATTTTTTATAATATTTGTATATAAAAGTAAAATTAAAATTCTCCTGAACCGATTAAATGTCGATTTTTTTTGCAGTATTAAAATAATAGCCTATCTTTGCAATAGATTTGGGATAATTATACATTTATTGTATAACAAGTAATAACATACTAATATGGCACGCAGGAATTATAAAAATCCGGTTCTTCCATTCACAAACAGAGAGATTATTATTCCCTGTTGCGTATATTGCTGTCAGGTGTGTTTTTAATTCAACAAGACCTATTCTCTAATTAATAATCATATATTTATTATCTTTTTCCATCTCTTATCAAGAGATGATGATATTAACCAAAACCGGAAAACCGTTACAAAATTGACATGAAAATCAAGTAATTTTAAAAAAATATCTGGTGATAAGAATTATAAATAATTCCAAAACAATGAAAAAGAAATAATTACAAACAATACCTTCTCTTGATAAGAGAAAGTTTCTATCAGGAGACAAAATCTATTTATTAACCAAAAAATTATCTACATGAAAAAAATCAGATTACTGACTACGTTCTTAATGGTCATGATGGTAAATCTGCTTGCAGCGCAGAATGTTACTGTTAAAGGAACGGTCAAAGATGCACTTACGGGCGAAACTGTACCGTTTGCATCAGTTTATGTTAAAGGACAATCCCAACTGGGTACGTCCGCAGATGAAAACGGGGTCTATATACTCTCTGTTCCTAAAGATGCGGTTCTCGTATTCAGTTTTATAGGTTACAAGACTTTGGAAATCCCGGTTGAAGGCAAAGCAGTAATAGACGCAATCATTGAACCCGAAGCATCACAGCTTGATGACGTCGTGGTAGTTGCATACGGTACTGCAAAAAAAGAATCTCTTACCGGTGCAATTTCTACAGTCAAATCGGACGCTATAGAAAAAAGACCCATCTCGTCTGCAACCGCAGCGTTGGAAGGTACAGTAGCAGGAGTCCAGATCAACAACTCTTACGGTGAACCTGGTACTGACCCGAGTATCCGAATAAGAGGTTTCAACTCCATTTCAGGTTCCAACTCTCCGCTTATCGTCCTTGACGGCGTACCTATGGGAGGAAATATTTCCGATATCAATCCTGCCGACATAGCGTCGATTTCCGTTTTGAAGGATGCATCTTCTGCAGCTCTTTACGGTAACCGCGCTGCCAACGGTGTCGTGATGATTACTACAAAATCAGGTAATTTCGGAGAAAACAAAGTCAATATGAGCCTTACGGTAAACCAGGGATTCTACAGTCGAGGTGTTGCCGAATACGAAAGACTCGGAACAGTTGACTACATGGAAGCTTTCTGGCAGGCTATCAGAAACGGAGAATATACATCAAACAAGAATAAATACTCGACTTGGACCGATGCGAACGCAGCCGCACTTGAAGGCGTAAAATCCAGCCTTGTGTACAACGTATTCAACAAAGACTGGTCAGAGCTTTACGATGCAAACGGAAAGATTGTCTCGGATGCATACGTGCTGCCTGGTATAGCAGAAGACCTGGACTGGTATGAACCTCTGGAAAGAATCGGTTACAGACAGGATTACAATCTCAATGCAAGCGGCGGTACTAAGAAGACTTCTTACTTCATGTCAGTAGGCTACAACAATGAAAAAGGTTTTATCAAATACTCTGACGGTGAAAGATATACCGCAAGGGCCAATGTAAGCGTAAGCCCTGTAAGCTGGTTCAAGGCCGGTGTAAACGTGGCAGGTTCACATCAGATATACCACAGTATGACAGGTGACAGTGACAATAGCAGCAACTACAAGAATCCGTTCATGTTCGCCCGCGGAATGGCACCTATTTATCCGGTCCATCTGCACGATATGGAAACCGGCGAATATATCCTAGATGCTGAAGGCAACAAACAATATGACGGCGGTGCGGAACTCGGACGTCCGCAGAACAACGAGCGCCATGTGATCTGGGAATATGAACTTGACCAGCAGGAATCATTCAGAACAACTATCAACACTACTGTTTTCGCTGAAATCAATTTCCTCAAGGATTTCAAGTTCAGGGTAAACGGAGACATGAGCAACCGCAATACAATGAGCCAGTCATACGACAACTCTACAATCGGTAACGGTAAAGGCAAAGGTCGCATGAATCAGTCTGAATACATGTACAAGAACTATACATTCCAGCAGCAGCTGATGTGGAACAGAAGGTTCGGAGACCACAATGTCGATGTTCTGCTCGGCCATGAAAACTATTGGTATACCTACAAATACACTTATCTGTTCAAACAGGATGAAAAATTCGCAGGTAAAATGAACCTGAGCAACTTCACTACTATGAGTACAATGAACGGATACGATACTGATTACAGGACGGAAAGTTATCTGGGTCGTGTGAAATATGACTATGCGAGCAAATACTTTGCAGAGTTCTCTTTCAGACATGACGGATCCTCAAGATTCTACAAGGACAACCGCTGGGGTAACTTCTGGTCAATAGGAGGCAGCTGGGTAATCAGCAGGGAAAAATTCATGAAGGATATCAGCTGGATAAATATGTTGAAACTCAGGGCAGCATACGGAGAAGTAGGTCAGGATGCCGGTGTAGGATACTATGCTTGGCAGGCACTCTACTCCGACACTCAGAACGGTCTGTCAGGCGCCGCATACAAGAACCAGCTCTCCGCACTCAACCTCGGTTGGGAAACATCACAGTCTGCATCCATCGCATTGGAAGGTACACTGTTCGGAAGATGGAACTTCATACTCGAATTCTTCGACAAGACATCCCAGGACCTGCTGTTTGATGTAACACTCCCGTCATCGATGGGCTCGACAAGTACAGGTTCTTCAAACCCTAGCCAGACAATGAACTTCGGCTCGATATCCAACAAGGGTATAGAGTTCACCACAGATGTTGATATTATCAGAAGCCGCAACTGGCACTGGAATGTCGGCCTGAACCTGACATATCTCAACAACAAGATCAAGAAACTTCCTCAGGAATATTCAAAGGAAGGACAGGTATCCGGCTCGAAAAAATACATGGTAGGCCATGGAATATACGATTTCTGGCTTTATAAATATCAGGGTGTCGATATGACCGACGGACATTCGCTGTACACATTCGATGACACCAAATACTATATTGAAGATGCATCCTACAATGGTCCGGCAGCTCCTAAAGGAGACGAAGATGACAGAAGCAAGGCCGATGCTGATAATTACCGCATAATAAACGGAACCGTTTATGCTACCAACACGACTTACGCAAGGAAAGACTGGTCTGGCAGTGCAATACCTGATCTTTACGGTTCATTCAATACGTCTCTTACCTACAAGAATTTTACACTGTCGGCTCTTGCGACATTCCAGATAGGAGGCCAGATTCTTGATTATGCTTATTCAGGCATGATGGGAACAAGTACAAGCCCGGGATCACTGCATGTCGACAACCTCAAGGCATGGACACCGGAAATGGCAGCTGAAGGTATCAGCAAAACTGTCTATCCTGCTCTGAACACAGACTACAATTCAGACAACTTCGCCACATCTGATTTCTTCCTTATAGATGCAAGTTATCTTGTACTGAAAAACGTCTCACTCAGCTACAACCTTCCTAAGAAAGCCGTTGACAAGCTGAAACTCGGAGGTATAACAGTTTCTGTAGGCTGCGAAAACGCCTTCACCCTAACAAGGAGAACAGGTATGAACCCACAGCAGTCATTCAATGGCTTGAACTACAACGCATATGTACCGGCAAGAGTATTCTCTGCAGGTCTTAACATCAAATTCTAAACATATAAAGTACTGAAATATGAAAAATATCAAATTTATATATGCATTTGTGGTGATGGCACTTGCCGGTTGGGCCTGCTCAAGCGACTATCTTGACACGACTCCTAATTCGGCTACATCATCCGCAACGATTTTCGAAACTACTGAAAATGCGAAACTTGCAGTAAACGGTATCGCAAGAATCATGACTTCACAGCACCTAGGTTCACAGGGTATGTGCGGAGAAGGTACCATCAAATACATGTTCGGTGAATTTCCTGGAGAGAACTATTCCATTCCAAACCTTACAGGTTGGTCTCCAGTGCTTAACAATGAATATATTACAAGAAACTCATCCATGTATACCTACTATCCGTGGTTCTATTACTACATGATGATAACAAATGCCAATGAAATCATCCTGAACATAGACAATGCTGAAGGTCCGCAGTCGGAAAGGGATTTCATAAAGGCACAGGCCCTTACATTCAGGGCATACGCATACACCATGCTGGTACAGCTCTATTGCTACAGATGGACCGATTCGGAAAACGGAACTGCTGTTTCCAAACTGAACAACGGACTTGTCAAGAGAACTGAAGAAAACATGGGAGAGAAAGACCTTCCACTTTCCTCTTCAGGCGAAATTTACGCCCTCATATATGATGACCTGCAGAATGCCATCAACCTCTTCACATCTTCGGGACTTGACAGGGCAAAGGATGACATCTGGCTTCCTAACATTGACGTAGCGAATGCAACATGGGCAAGAGCGGCGCTTTCACGCAATGACTACAAGACTGCAGCAGAAAAGGCCGAACTTGCGATGAAAAACTATCCGCTCATGACCAACAAGGAATACCAGGCAGGCTTTTACGCTCCGAATCAGGAATGGATATTCGGAAGCTTCGGCGGACCAGAGGAGAATCTGCATTATTACAGCTACCACGCATATGTTGGCTATGATGCGGGATCCAGCCGTGTAAGAAGTTACCCAAGCTGCATAAGCAAGGAGCTTTACGACAAGATTCCTGAAACAGACATAAGGAAAAACATGTTCCTGCGTCCTAACTCTACCAGTGACTACAGCAAGAGCAACGGAATGCTTACAAACGAAACTCTCATAAAAGAATATAAAACAAAATATCCTACAATAACCAGTGCACACAAACTTGCTGCATACAATCAACTTAAAGTAGGTGTCGCCGCTACACCTGGAGTAGGATACCTGAACCATTTCCGTTCGGCTGAAATGCTTCTCATAATTGCCGAATCGAAATATTTTCTCAGTGATGAGGATGGTGCACGCAAGGCGATGAACGACCTTACCAGAGAAAGCGGAAGGGACGCCAGCTACAACTGTACTGCAACCGGTGCAGCTCTTCTTGAAGAAATCAAGACCTATCGTGGAATCGAACTCTTCCTTGAAGGTTTCGACTGGTTCGACAAAAAGAGATGGAATGAACCTCTTACAAGAAAGAGTTTTGCGGATGGCGGAAACTTCAATACACTCATGTCAAAGAACAGGGATGTGGATTTCGGCAACAGATGGACATATGTCACTCCGCTCATCGAAACTCAGTACAATGCAGCTCTGAGCGGCGACGAGAATAAAGACGAATAAATCAAGTCGGTAGATAGTGTATTCAGAGCCCGACTGGTATAATTATCAGCCGGGTTTTGTTTGTTTTTTTCAAAATGATTTACAAAAAACAAAATCGGTATTTATAGCAGTGTTGCCGCTCATTGTTTTGCCTGCCATACTCTTTTCGCAGGAAAAGGCTGTCAGATATGAAGGAAGTGTCTCTGCAGGTGCGGTTCTGGACAGGCATTTCGATTCATTTTCGCTGCACACTTCTCATGGGGTACGCTTCATAAAACCGGGATTGGAGTTTCTTTATCTTGGCTGCAGTGTAGAACAGCTGTTCATGCATGCATTCTCAACCGGAAATAGAGAGCACTCTCCTACCTTTCTCCAGCTACATGCAAAAGCCTGGTTTCCTGTCAATGCAAGGATACAGGGTTTTGCGGCATGCGAAGCGGGAGGAGGTCTGACAGGTGACGGTGCCATATTCAATTTTTCTCCGTCAGCCGGAATCGGATTCGGCACATGCGGGAAGCAGGCAATACTGTTGACCTTGAAGACATACATCAACAGGAATTCAGTCGGACCGGACACTAATGGACTGAAATTCATGCTGATGGTGGGCTATAAATTTTAAAATATAAGTATAGTTTTTTTAGGTTAAGGTTTTTTTTAGCAAGGAGGAGGGTGCCGAGCCGGTGCGGCACCCTCTTCTATTTCAATAGACCAAGTATTTTACTGTTTGCAGCATCTATGACATCCTGATCGAAAGAAGCCAGATATATCATTGTTGTCTTTTCATCATTATGCCCGAGAGATTCGCTTATTACGGAAATGGAAATACCGTTTTTTTTTGCCAGGCTGGCCCAGGTATGGCGGGCTACATAGGTTGTAAGCGATGTTTCAAAACCTAGTTTTCTTGAAAGCCTGAAAAGTCTTGCATTCTGCACACGAATGGCGGTATCATAACTTTCGTAATAGGGTATTACAGGAAATATATATTCGTTTTTTTCGGACCTGTATTTTTCTATTATCCTTTTTGTGTCGTTTTCTATTTTCACAAAAAGCCGCTGACCGGTCTTGCTTCTCTTGTACGAAATATAATCCCCGGATATATTGCTTCTGGTAAGTTTTACGACATCCACAAATGCCATACCTCTCATATAGAAGCTGAACATGAACATATCCCTTGCCATTTCAAGATCCGACGGAAGCCCGGAAGCGTTTTTAATGGTACGTATGTCATTCAATGAAATTGCACGCTTTATCGTTTTCGCCACTCCAGTATATACATTTCTGAATATGGCAGAAGTATTATCCACGCCATATTTATTCAATACCGCACGCAGCACCCTCATATAAAACGAAATAGTATTATCAGTAAGTCCTTTTTTCTTCATCCAGGCGGCATAATTCATGACAAAGTCAGCATCTATCTCTCCGATTGCCGGATTGCGTCCGGAAAATAACATGACACTGCTCAATGTGGAGACATAGGATCTCGCAGTAGAAATTCTGTTGTCTGCAAGCATCTCTTCCACATTTGATTCTATGAACTCCTGCAATCCGGTAGTGGTACTTTTCTTTTTTTTCATATTACAGATATTTTAAATTAGACATTCCTTAAAATTCCGCAAAATGAGTTCCAACCTAATGCTGCCGACCGGTCCGGAATATAATAAGAAAAGGACCATGTTCTGAATGACACAGTCCCTTAGATGATTGCATATATGGTATTCCCTTTTTCTACATGCATTTTTTCTCGGCTGCCAGAAGAGTGTTTTTAAGCAACGATACTATGGTCATTGGCCCCACCCCTCCAGGAACAGGGGTAATATAGGAACATTTAGGGGCTACCTCGTCAAAGGCCACATCACCTACAAGTTTGAATCCGGTTTTCGTATCCGGTCTTTCTATTCTGGTAGTTCCTACATCTATCACCACGGCACCTTCCTTCACCACATCACCCTTGAGGAATTCAGGTATACCTATCGCAGCTATTATAATGTCCGCCTCCTTCGTATATTTTTCAATATTGACTGTTCTGCTGTGACATACTGTTACCGTACAGTCTCCAGGATAAGCCTTTCTCATAAGAAGATTGGCTATTGGTCTTCCTACTATATTGCTGCGTCCCAGTATAACGCAACTTTTCCCTTTTGTATCGATTCCGTATCTTTCGATCATCGTCAATATCCCGTAAGGAGTTGCAGGCAGGAATGCCGGAAGTCCCAATTCGGAACGGCCTACATTAACAGGATGAAAACCGTCAACATCCTTGGATGGATCCACAGCTTCTATGACTTTGTTTTCATCTATATGGGGAGGCAGCGGCAGCTGTACTATAAAACCGTCAACATCATCGTTTGCGTTCAGTTTTTCAATTTCGGAAAGAAGTTCTTCTTCGCTTATGGATTCGGGAAACCTCATCACTTCCGAATCGAATCCCACCTGGGAACATGCTTTTTCCTTATGTCCTACATAAGTTCTGCTTGCTCCGTCATCACCGACAAGCACAGCCACAAGATGCGGGCGCTTTTTCCCTTCCGAAACCATTTTCTCCACTTGGGCGGAAATTTCCATTTTTATGGTATCGGACAATTTCTTACCATCCAGAATTTCCATGTACGATATATTTTAAATAAATTATCTTTTTCTTCTCAATGCAGACATTGCTCTCATGGCATTTTTGCCAGGTCCGCCGCCTGCCATCATTTTCATAACCTTTCTTGTATCCTCAAACTGCTTCACGAGTCTGTTTACCTCAACTATTGTAGTACCGCTTCCTTCGGCTATACGTCTTCTTCTGCTTCCGTTAAGTATTTCCGGTTTCTCCCTTTCTTCTTTGGTCATGGACAGAATAATTGCCTCAATTCCCTTGAATGAAGAATTGTCCATATCGATATCCTTCAGCGCCTTTCCCATTCCCGGAATCATTGAAGCAAGATCCTTTATATTACCCATCTTCTTGATCTGCTGTATTTGATTATAGAAATCATCGAGGGTAAACTGATCCTTTATCAGTTTCTTGTGCAACTTTCTGGCTTCTTCTTCATCGAACTGTTCCTGAGCCTTTTCAACAAGAGACACTACGTCACCCATCCCGAGAATCCTGTCTGCAATTCTTTTCGGATGGAAAACGTCAAGAGCCTCCATTTTTTCTCCGGCACTTACGAATTTTATAGGTTTGTTCACAACTGCCCTTATCGAGAGAGCGGCACCGCCTCTTGTATCACCATCCAGTTTGGTAAGGACAACTCCGTCGAAATCAAGTCTGTCGTTGAAGGTCTTTGCGGTATCCACTGCATCCTGACCTGTCATTGAATCCACTACAAACAGAGTTTCTGTCGGGTTGACTGCCTTTTTTACTGCTTCGATCTCCTGCATCATCTGCTCATCGATTGCAAGACGTCCGGCGGTATCTATGATAACAAGATCATACTTCTCAGCCTGGGCCTTTTTCACCGCATTTTTGGCTATGGAAACCGGATCTTTGGAACCTTCTTCCGTATACATATCCACACCGACCTGTTCTGCAAGAACCCTGAGCTGTTCTATGGCCGCCGGTCTATATACGTCACCTGCCACCAGAAGGACTTTCTTTCCACGCTTTGTTCTGCAATTCAAGGCAAGTTTTCCTGAAAACGTAGTTTTTCCGGAACCCTGAAGTCCGGATACAAGGACTATTCCAGGATTACCCTTTATATTGATATCCACGGCTTCACTACCCATAAGGGCTGTAAGCTCATCGTGAACTATCTTGGTCATCATCTGTCCTGGGCGTACAGCTTTCAGCACATTCTGTCCCAGAGCTTTCTTTTTGACATCATCGCAAAAAGACTTGGCTATCTTATAGCTGACGTCGGCATCAAGCAGAGCCTTTCTTATATCCTTGAGGGTTTCCGCGACATTGATTTCAGTGATTTTCCCTTCCCCCTTGAGTATCTTAAAGGAATTCTCCAGCCTGTCTATCAGATTTTCAAACATATCTATCTATTATTTTAAATTACTTTTTATTTTCATTACTGTCTTTTCCTAACACTTGAATATCCTGCTCAGAATCATACGGCCAGTATCATTCACTATTGAACGCAGATGATATTTGGCAAGTTCGATTGTAAACCCGTAAGGATCTTTCAGGTAAACATGCACGTTATTATTGTAATACATCTTGTATATGGAAGATGTAAAGAATATGGCCAGATAATCTATCTTCAGATTCTTTATGAAAATACCTTCCCTTACGCCCCTCTTGTAGTTTTCAATAATAAGTCTGGAATAAAGACTCATCCTGTCAATATGGTTGAGCATACGCATCTCAGGAAGATAGGTACGGACATCCATTATCAGTTTTTCTCCGAAGGAATCGAAAAGGCCCTTCATGACATTCAAAGCAAGCCTGAAACTGTCTATTGCATCAGTTCCTCCACGCAATGCCTTGTCAAGATCGTATGCTACCTTGTTCAGCATATGCTGCACCGTACTGCGTATCATGTCTTCCTTACTTTCAAAATTGTTGTAAAGAGTCTTCTTTGTCACACCTATACGCTCAGCAACGACATCCATATTCAGGAACAGTCCTTCCTGCCTGTACAAATCGAATATTCTTTCAATGTACTTTTCTCTGGAACTTACTCTGCCCATGTTTTTTCTATATCAAATCCGAATAATATGTTTCAGCTATTTTTCTCTGGTTATACCTCATTGCCATAACCTGGCCGTAAGCACCGGCAGAATGTATTGCAATAATGTCTCCCCTGTCCGTTTCCCTGAGACTCACAGAAGAGCCGAACCTGTCACTCGATTCACACACCGGTCCTACGACATCATATTCAAGATAATCTCCTGTAGAGGTAATGTTTTCTATTTTATGCGAAGCACCGTAAAGAGCAGGACGGATAAGATCGTTCATTCCTGCATCAATAACCGCAAAGTTTCTGGTCTGGCCATGCTTTACATAAAGCACTCTGCTTATCAGATGACCGCACTGGGCCACTAGCGCACGTCCCGGTTCGAAATGGACCGTTCTTCCTTTTGCACTTCTGAGATTTCTTGCTATCGTAGAGAAATATTCCCTGAAATCAGGGACCGGGAAAATTTCGGGATTCTCATAATCTACACCGAGCCCCCCTCCCATATTGATATTCTGTACCTGGAAACCCCTGTTTTCAAACAGTCCTACTACATTATCCACCTTACTGCACAATTCCCTGAACACATTCATGTCCGTTATCTGAGAGCCTACATGAAAATGAAGGCCTGCAAACTCTATGTTCGCTGATTTTTCCAGAAGGGCGAAAACCTCATCAAACGCATATTCGCTTATACCGAATTTGTCCTCCTTTCTTCCGGTGCTTATATAGCTGTGGGTATGTGCATCGATATCGGGATTTATCCTCAACGAGACTCTTGCCTTTTTTCTGCACTTGCCTGCAAGGGCATCTATTACTTCGAGTTCGGGCAATGACTCGCAGTTGAAACAGAAAATATCAGCCTTAAGCGCATAAATTATCTCCTTATCAGTCTTTCCGACACCTGCATAGACAATCTTGTCTGACGGGAACCCGGACTCCACCGCCAGACGCACCTCGTTGCCGCTCACGCAATCGGCTCCGAAGCCCATCGAGCGTACCATGCTTAAGATCCGCGGATCTGCATTTGCCTTCAGGGCATAATGCGCCTTGTAACCGCGCTTTGAAAGTTCCGATGAATATTCCTGTAATGTACGCACAAGCAGGTCCATGTCATAGAAATAAAACGGGGTTTCAAGTTTTCTGAAAGCGTCAATGTATTTCCGTCTGATCATACCTTCAATTTATTATACAATATCTCGCAAAAGTAAGGATTTTTTTGATAATTTTGCAGCATTGCAATGAGTTTAACTTATTTTAATCATATAAAAATGAATAGAGGTCCTATTTCACAATTTATCACCCACCACTATCGCCACTTCAATGCGGCAACACTGGTGGATGCAGCAAAGTCCTATGACGCCCACCTTCAGGAAGGCGGAAAAATGATGTTGGCTATGGCCGGTGCCATGAGTACGGCAGAACTGGGATTATCCCTCGCGGAAATGATCAGACAGGACAAGATACATATAGTATCATGTTCCGCAAACAATCTTGAAGAAGACATAATGAATCTGGTGGCACACAGTCACTATAAAAGGGTTCCGCATTACAGAGATCTTACACCGCAGCAGGAAAGGGAACTTCTTGACAGCCACATGAACAGGGTTACCGATACCTGCATACCTGAAGAAGAAGCTTTCAGAAGACTTGAAAAGCATCTTGTTGAAGTATGGAATGAAATGAAAGCCAAAGGAGAAAGGCTTTTCCCGTGGGAAGTAATCTACAAACTTCTCAGAAGCGGAGTTCTCGAACAATATTATGAAATCGACCCTAAAGACAGCTGGGTACTTGCGGCATGCGAAAAGAACATTCCTATCGTGGTCCCTGCATGGGAAGACTGTACCACAGCAAACATCTACACTGCTCACTGTATAAAGGGCGAATTCGACACCAACATGATAAAGAACGGTATCGAAACAATGATATTCCTTACCGAATGGTATCGTGCCAATTCAGGCGGAAAAGGTGTAGGATTCTTCCAGATAGGTGGAGGTACGGCAGGCGACTTCCCGATTTGCGTGGTTCCTATGATGTATCAGGATCTTGAATGGGAAGAAACTCCGTTCTGGGCATATTTCTGCCAGATTTCCGATTCCACAACTTCATACGGATCATATTCAGGAGCCGTTCCTAACGAAAAAATCACATGGGGTAAACTTGATATCGACACACCGAAATTCATCATTGAATCCGATGCTACGATAGTTGCGCCACTCATGTTCGCATATATCCTGGGATGGTAATCCACAACCCGCACTACATATAGTTAGAGGCTATGTCTTCACTGGCATAGCCTCTTCTTTCTTTTTTCAAATCGAGTGTGTAATCGGCGTCGTACTGAACTATCTGAAAATGAACTGATTGTCGCGGAGGGCTCTTACGGACTCGCCCGGATTTCTGGCGTTTTTCGGGCGAGTCTGCAAACCTCGCTTTTATATATCACTGAAAATCAGCGGAATACCCCGAGAGTACAAACAGACTCGCCTGCGCCCGTAGAAGAAATATATATTAAAAAATTCAAGATTCGTCCGGCATCAGAAGCGTTTTGTGTAAAAATGACAATCGGGTTCACCTCCGTTTTTTGCAAAATAATCCTGATGATATTCTTCCGCCGGCCAGAACTTTGATGCAGGGGTAAGCCTTGTTGAAATACGGAACCCCTTCTTTTCAAGAATGTCAACAAGCTTCTCCGCTACGGATTTCTGCTCCTCATCCAGGTAGAATATCTCTGAACGGTATTGCGGTCCTATATCGATACCCTGACCGTCGGTCTGCTCAGGATCATGTATTTCAAAAAACAGCCTTGCCAGTTTCTCGTATGATGTAACGGACGGGTCATACCCGACCCTGACCGCTTCTGCATGACCAGTCAGATGCGCCTTTACGTCCTTGTAAGCAGGATTCTCTTCCTTGCCTCCGATATATCCAGATTCAACTGAAACTACACCTTCCGCCCTGCGGAAATAGTAATCCATTCCCCAAAAACATCCGCCGGCAAATATACAGTACGATACTATGCTCATGGAATTTCTATTTTTTTACAAATCCGTCCTTGAGTGAAACAGTCTTGTTGAATACCGGATTTTCCGGTGTAGAGTCCTTGTCCATTACGAAATAACCGACACGCTCGAACTGTACGGCTATTCCTGAGCGGTCTTCCATAAGCGCTGGTTCGGCATATGCCGTTTTTACAACAAGCGACTCCGGATTGAGATATTCCTTATAATCCTTGCCTTCAGGAATCGATCCCATGAAAGGTTCTGTAAACAATCTGTCGAAAAGTCTGACTTCTATCTTTTTCGCCCTGTCGACCGGAACCCAGTGGATATTACCCTTCACCGTCCTCCATACTTCCCCACCCGGTTTGCTGTCTGGATCATAAGTACATCTTATTTCGACAATGTTTCCGTTTTCGTCCTTGACAACTTCCTCGCATTTGATGATATACGAGTATTTAAGACGTACCTCTCCACCAGGCTTCAGACGGAAATATTTCTTTGGAGGTTCTTCCATGAAATCATTTCTGTCGATATAGAGTTCCCTTGAAAAAGGAATCACTCTTTTGCCTGCTTCAGGATTTTCAGGATTCACATTCCCGTAACACTCTTCCACCTTTCCTTCCTCCCAGTTCGTTATCACAAGCCTTACAGTATCGAGAACTGCCATATAACGGTTGGAACGCTTGTTCAGGTCCTCCCTTACACACCACTCCAGTAGTGAAAGATCTATCACATTGTCACGTTTTGCAACCCCTACCTTTTCCGCAAACATTCTTATGCTTTCAGGAGTATAGCCTCTTCTTCTTATACCGCATATGGTAGGCATGCGCGGATCATCCCATCCGCTGACAAAGTTGTTGCGGACAAGTTCAAGAAGTTTTCTCTTGCTCATTACGGTATATGTTAGATTCAGTCTGGCGAATTCATACTGATGCGACGGAAATATACCGAGTTTTTCGATGAACCAGTCATACAGGGGACGATGTACATCGAATTCCAGCGTACAGATAGAATGAGTTATATGTTCAAGTGAATCGGACTGTCCGTGTGCATAATCATACATCGGATATATGCACCATTTGTTTCCCGTCCTGTGATGATGTGCATGCACTATCCTGTACATAAGAGGATCCCTGAACATCATGTTGGGATGAGCCATGTCTATCTTTGCCCTGAGGACCTTCTCTCCGTCCTTGAACTTTCCGTCCTTCATTGCCTGGAAGAGTTCGAGATTTTCTTCTACACTTCTGTTGCGGTACGGACTGTCGACACCCGGTTCGCTCACAGTTCCCCTGTTTTTGCGTATTTCCTCCTGGCTCTGGTCATCCACATAGGCAAGACCTTTTCTGATAAGCTGGCATGCCCACTCGTAAAGCTGGTCGAAATAATCGGAAGCATAGTGTTCCCCGGCCCACTCGAAACCGAGCCACTTTATATCTTCCTTTATCGAATCCACATACTCGACATCTTCCTTTACCGGATTGGTATCGTCGAATCTCAGATTTGTCTTTCCGCCATACTTTTTGGCAAGTCCGAAATTCAGACAAATGCTCTTTGCATGCCCTATATGAAGATAGCCGTTAGGTTCCGGAGGGAATCTGGTCAGCACGCCGTCACATTTTCCTGATGCCAGATCGGATTCTATTATTTCCTCAAGGAAATTCAGTGATTTCTTTTCAACGGTTTGTTCGTTCACCTCTTTCATTTTCTTAAAATTTATAACTTGCAAATATACTGCATTTATAGTAATTTCGCATATTTAAAATAGTAAAATTATGTTCAAATCTATGACAGGATACGGCAAGTCGGAATACTTGCTTTGCAATAAGAAATATATTGTGGAGATAAGGTCCCTGAACGGGAAAAATGCAGACATATCCCTTAAGACGTCTTCAATACCAAGAGACAGGGAAATGAATGTAAGACAATATATTGCAAAAAAACTTTACAGAGGCAACATCGACCTGTTCATAACTTCCGACAAAAACGAAACGGAAAATGCCAGAAACATAAACACTGAACTGGCCGCCGTCTATCTCCAGCAGATAAGGAACCTTGAACAGAAACTCGGCACGGAAAAGTCAGACGGAGCAGACCTTATCGGAATGATACTGAAGATGCCCGATGTCATTGAAACTGCCAAGGAAGAAATCGACGATGAAAGCTGGAATGTTGTTTTTTCCGCAATTGAAAATGCCTGTTCTGCACTGGACGATTTCCGCACAAAAGAAGGTAATATCCTGAAAAAAGACTTCATAAACAGAATCGAGCTCATCAAAGACTATGTATGTGAAGTCGAAAAGTACGAAAAGGAAAGAGTTCCGGCCATAAAACAGCGTATACTGTCAAGAATGAACGAGATACAGGTCAATCCTGATGAAAACAGGCTCGAGCAGGAACTTATCTATTATCTCGAAAAACTGGATATTACAGAGGAAAAGGTAAGACTGCGCCAACACTGCAACTATTTTCTGGAAACTATGGAAAAAGAAGAATATCCTGGCAAGAAACTCGGGTTCATAGCACAGGAAATAGGACGTGAGATAAATACCATGGGATCAAAGGCAAACCATGCGGAAATCCAGAAATGGGTAGTAAAAATGAAGGACGAACTTGAAAAAATCAAGGAACAATCACTGAACATATTATAACTGAATATATTATAACAACATAAATCCGGCAATATGAAACGTGTCATTCTGATGATATCCATCTGCCTGACGGCCATATCCTGCGGGCCGTCAGCATACATGTTCAACATAGAAACCAGAAAGCCTGCGAAAAAGAATGTGGAATTAGCGGGCAGGAACATAGGCATACTTGTAAACGGAAATGCCGTATCGGAAGATTCAGTATCCTACATATCATACGCAGGAGGAATGGCGGAAACGATGGAAAAGGAACTGGACCTGGAAAAGCAGTCCCTTCCAGTATTCACCGGAAGCACGGATTCGGAAAATTTCAAGAACGGGTTCTCTGATCTGGACATGATATTTGCGATTGACAGAATAAAAATCAATGACATAAGCATAGGCAATCACGAGGAAGATTATTATTCAGGCATGAAAGCCAGTACCGTATACGTGGAGATGGAAGCAGCCTACAAACTGTACGATCTGTATACGGGTGAGATCCTTGACATGAAAAACGGCAAGGATACACTTGTCTGGTACGTCTACTCGGATTGGGAAACTCCGGACAGCCTGATACTTGCAAAGACCGCAGCCTCTAAAGAAGAGATATGCACAGGATTCGGAAAGGTAAAGGCAGAAGAATACTTTGACGAATGGATATCCGATCAAAGGGCATTGTATGTATATTCAGGGAACTCCGGCTGGACCAGAGCCTATGAAGACGCCGCAAATTTCAATTGGAACAAGGCAGTGGACTTCTGGATAGGCGAATCAGCCTCAAAAACACCTCAGAAAGCGGCAGCAGCAGCATATAATCTGTCGGTAGCCAGCGAAATAAACGGAAACTATGCCCTAGCACTCAAATGGCTGGATTATGCGGACAATAAATACAAAATGAACTCCTCCACCTTGCAAAGACAGATAATTCTGAGCAAAATGAAGGAGTTAAGACAATTAGGCAAATAAATGCCGTCGTGATGCTACATTTTCATGCCGCCGCATACCGATATTACCTGTCCCGTAACATAACTTGACAGTTCGGAACCGAGGAACAGGCATACATTTGCTATATCTTCAGGAGTACCACCCCTCTTCAAAGGTATTGCATCAGCCCACTGTTTTTTGACTTCTTCTGGGAGCTTGTTTGTCATGTCCGTTATGATGAAGCCAGGAGCGACAGCGTTTGCCCTGATACCTCTCGAACCGAGTTCAGCCGCAATTGATTTCGCGAGACCTATCATACCTGCCTTTGAAGCCGAATAATTGGCCTGACCGGCATTACCGTGAACACCTACTACAGAACTCATGTTGATGATGGAGCCGGACCTCTGCCTCATCATTACAGGCACCACGGCATGAGTGAAATTGAATGCGGATTTCAGATTCACATTGATTACTGCATCCCACTGCGCTTCGGACATTCTCATCATGAGTCCGTCTTTGGTAATGCCCGCATTATTTACAAGAATGTCTATTCTGCCGAGTGTCTCTTTCACAGATTCTACTGTCTGATGAGCTTCCTCGAAAGAAGCAGCATTTGAAGCTATCGCCATAACCCTCACGCCGAATGCTTCAAGTTCCTTTTTGGTATTTTCAGCATTTTCATCTATTACAAGATCTGTAAATGCTATATCAGCGCCTTCAGACGCATATTTCAAGGCAATGGCTTTGCCTATTCCCCTGGCTGCGCCGGTTATAAGCGCAACTTTTCCTGATAATAGTCCCATATCAAATTCAGTTTAAAAGATTAATATACGTTTATACAAACCGTGCTATCAAATCATATTCGTCCGCTCCGACAATCCTGACCTTTGCAAATGTCCCGACCAGAGATTCAGGATCTGACGCAAAGGCTTCCCTTACAGGAGAATCGTCCGGCATATCCTCAGTACCGACAAGTACTTCCCCGTCCACTTCAGGACTCTCATACATGCTTCTGGCCGAATATACACCGTCTCGGGAATACGAGTCTATGATTACCGTCTCTTCTCTCCCGATCCGTGACATGTTGAATCTGAGAGAAATCTCCGACTGCAATTCCATAAGTCGCTCATATCTTGCCGATTTGGTAGATTCCCTTACAGTATCCTTCAGGTTTTCGGCCCCGTATGTGCCTTCCTCTTCAGAATAGGTAAAAGCACCCAGTCTCTCAAAAGACGCTTCGGAGACGAACCTGAGCAATTTTTCGAATTCCCTGGAATCCTCCCCGGGATGTCCGACTATCATTGTAGTCCTGAGAACTATGCCCGGCACCTTTTCCCTTATTTTCCTGACCAATCTTCTTGTGGATTCCCCGTCAATGGAACGCCTCATTGCAGAAAGCACCTTGTCCGATATATGCTGCAACGGAATATCGAGATATCTGCATATTTTCGGATTCCCGGCCATTATGTCCAGCACGTCTTCCGGAAACGCTGCAGGATAGGAATAGTGCAGTCTTATCCATTCGATACCTTCTATTTCCGCCAGTCTGCGGAGCAGTTCTCCGAGCATTCTTTTGCCATATAGATCCAGTCCGTAATAAGTAGTATCCTGTGCTATTACTATAAGCTCCTTCACGCCTGAATCCGCCAGATTGGAAGCTTCACGTATCAGATCCTCCATTGGAACGGATCTGTGCGGTCCACGAATCAGAGGAATGGCACAATAAGAACAAACTCTGTCGCACCCTTCGGATATTTTAAGATAGGCATAGTGCGAAGGGGTTGTCAATACACGCTCCTGTTCAAGTTCCTTTTTCCTGATAACACCCATTGCCTCAAGCATGGAGGTATTGTCCAACGCCCCGAAAAAAGCATCCACTTCCGGTATTTCCTGTATAAGTTCTTCCCTGTAACGCTGGGAAAGGCAACCGAAAACCACCAAATTCCTTATATACCCGTGATTCTTCGCATCAACCGCGACCAGTATGGCATCTATCGATTCCTGCTTGGCATCCTTTATGAATCCGCATGTATTTATTATGACGGTATCTATCCTGCCGTCAGCCAGATCCTCATTTCCAGGAGCAAGTTCTATTCCTGATGAAGCCATCTGCCTTAACAGATGTTCCGAGTCGACTCTGTTTTTCGAGCATCCCAGTGTCAGCAAAAGGACTCTATTTGGTTTGATCTCCGGCATTTTCAGATTCGCTTTCAGTATCTTCGGCTGAGACAAAATCCAATGACGCATACTGTCTCAACAAATTGTACCATTCAACCACTTTCTTCATATGCGAGACATAGAATCTGTCTCTGTCATAATCAGGAAGTACCTTTTCAAAAAAGGTCTTAAGTTCCCCTGGTGCGGATTTGTGAGAAGGAGCTTCTCCTCCATCAAGCGTATCCCTCATATTCTCCAGAACTTGCTGGAGCTTCACCTCTCCATCCTCCGTATATATGGATATGTCCGAAAGCGATGTCATTCTGGAACTCATGCCGAAACATGACCTTTTTCCTGTAAGAAAAGATTCCACGATAATTCCAGCTGTAGCCTGTGCCACATAAGTAAACAAACCCGGCTGCCCTGAAACGGACAGTACTCTCTGTAAATCTGTTTTTGTCATAAACCTCTTTCTTTTTTTATTTTATCATAAGCCTGAGATATCATCTTGAACTTTTCTTCAGCCGCTTTCTGCACATCTGGACCAAGCGAAGAAACCTTGTCAGGATGATGTTTCAATGCCATTCGTTTATATGCCTTTTTAACTTCTTCATCTGTAGCCGTACGCGGTATCTCCAGAATTCTGTATGCCGAATCAAGACCGTCGTCATACATGGCCAGTACGGAATCCGTATCACGGGCATCGATGCCGATTGCTCCGGCAACCGTTTTCAGCATCGAAATTTCATCTTCCGCGACATGTCCGTCGGCTGCCGCTATTCCTACAAGATAATGAAAAAGCTGCAGACGTTGGGAATAGTTCATATTGTCCCGTATCTGCGTACCTACTTCATATACGTTTATTTCACGGTTAAGAAGCTGCTTCAATATGGACAGTGCGTCCTGAACCGCATCTTCTCCGAAATTTCTTCTTATAAAGTCCTTTACATAATCCAGTTCGGACCTCATGACCTTCCTGTCCGCCTTCATTATTGCTGCAGAAAGCACGAGCAGGCTTACCAGAAAACTGTTTCTTGCGCCCGGTGCCCCTGCCGCATAGCCTGAACTGTAATATCTGCCGGCGTTACCTGACTGACCGGCAGCCGCTCCCCTTTCAAAAAGGGAGCCTATTGCAAAGCCTATCAAGCCTCCGATGGGCCCGCCGACAACCCATCCCAAAGCTCCGGATATCCATTTACCGTATCCCATACCTCTTTTATCTCAAATTTTTCATAGACTCGAGCACGCCAAGAATCTGTGGCAGCACCGCCGTCTTTCCGTCTGCAAATATAAAAAAATCCGCCTTTTCTTTTCGGAATTCATCCGAACTCTGTATTCTCATACGTTTTCTTACATCTTCGTATGACGCATTGTCGCGCTTCATCACCCTCTCTATCCTTATGTCTTCCGGAGCCGACACGAGAAGTACCTTGTCAGGCAGGGTGGAAAATACGGGTTTATCCAAAATTATCGCAGATTCAAAAACGGAAAAACCGAAAGCGGAAAAGCTGAGTGATTTCCATTCTTCAAAATCGGAAATCACTGCCGGATGAACTATGGACTCAAGTTTCAAAAGGGCTTTTTCATCTGAAAATACGATTTCGGCAAGCCGTTCCTTTCTGAAAAGCCCGTCTTCATATATACCGCTCCCGAATTCCGATACAAGCGAGACCCTCAGGCTCTCGGATTCAGAATACAATTGCTTCGCCCTGACATCGGAGTAATAGACGGGAACTCCGAGTCTTTCGAAAACGGATGCTACATACGTCTTTCCAGAACCTATTCCTCCTGTGCAAGCAAGAACCCTCATATCTTTTTTCTGAGAATACATTCGACCATTACCGGGTCCAGTTCTATATCATAAACAAACCCCGGGGATATCGAAACCTCGGGCCTTACTAACGACGATTGCGATGATATGTATCTGTTATAATCTATCACAACCACAAAATCCGAAGGAAGCACCTCCTGCCTTACTGCAAAAGGCTGACGGAAAACCATCTTCAACTCTCCCGGCAAGAGAATCATCTCCTTGTCCTCCGGAAGATTTATCACCTCAGGCTGAATTGTCATACTATGCTCTACATACCTTCCTATACTTTGCCTGTAAAGCACTTCCCTGTCCGAGAAGCGTATTCCTTCCACCGGCACAAGTGAGCACACGCCCTGGATGTCACCAGCTGCCTGACTTATCTTTACGTGTTCAGTCCGTACGGAATCCACCGAAGCAAGCAGATCCGCCTCTCCGTATATCGTAATCGAATCAGGAGTAAACACCATTTCCCCGAAAGACATAAACTGGGGACGGTATGAAATCATGGCGTCCGCAACTACGGGAACCCTCTTGCTGGTTTGTCTGGGGAAACGGAAAAACACCGTATCGGACACGATCATATCCACGCTTATCCTGTCCTTGAGGACTGAAGAAATTTCACCTGCCAGGTCGGCCCCCTTTACATAGAACAAATCTCCCGTATCGGCCTGACGGAAATATTTCCTGTCCAATGTCACTGACAACTCCGGAATCCTGTCAGAAATGAAATTCTGCAATATGTAGAATCCGGAAGACTTGCCGGACAATACTACCACACCTTCAGAAGTTGCAGTATCGCTCCGTCCTTCAAGATTTGACGTGACATTAATCCTGAAATTATAATACGAAGCGGTTGTAGTGGACAGATTATGGACAATCCACATAAAAAAAGCCAGAAGCAGAGAGAAAAACAGCATCAGCCATTCTCTTCCGCTTCTTATACCCCAGTTTATTTTGGAATTCCGCAAACGCATTACTTGCCCTGCAGATCAGACATGTCCCTTATTACGGAAGACTTGTCCACACGGATCTTGACGTTATTGTCCACTTCCATGAAAATGAACTGGTCCTTTATTTCAGACACGGTTCCGTAAATACCGCCTGCAGTAACGACCTTGTCACCTTTTTTAAGTGAGTTTCTGAACTGTGCAAGTTCCTTCTGTTTCTTCTGCTGCGGTCTTATCATGAAGAAATACATGACAACAAACATCAGAAGCATCATTATAATAAATGACCAGTTGCCGGCACCAGCCGACTGTTGTTGCAATAACACTAAAAGATTCATTTCAAAAATATGTTTTATAGATTGATAAATATCCTGCAATCATCACGGCATTATGATTCTATCAGCCCCATACCGGATTTGGCAATGCTGCCTTCTGCAACCATCTTCTTCAGTACGCGGTCAAGTATTCCGTTCACGAAATGCTTGCTGTTTACCGTACTGTAGTACTTCGATATCTCAACGTACTCGTTTATTGTAACCTTTACAGGTATGGACGGAAATACCAGTGCTTCAGTCACCCCCATACATATAAGAAGCATGTCTGCAAACACGAGTCGTTCCTTGTCCCAGTTGGAAATCATTTCGGACACACTGCCCTTTATGGTCGGATATCTCAAAAGGGATTCACGCAGAAGTTTCTTTGCGAACTGTTCGTCATTTTCAGAATATTTGCCTCCGTCTTCCATAGTCCTGCTTTCAACGAATGCCCCTGACGGCAGCCATTCCCTGCCGCTTCCATACACATGTTTAAGGTTCCTTATTATCTGGTTCAATACATACCCCAGATCGTCTATCCATAGCGGACTCATGTCTTCGAGCATATTTTCGAGCAGTTCATTATCCTCGAATTCAGAAGCGAAAAACGAAGAAAGAAACTTAATCTCCGTTTCCCTGGAAACCGGACCGCCCGTCATGAACTCCTTGTAATAATCGGATTCGAGCATGGAAACATAGATGTTCCTTACCAGAGGCCTTTCCTCTATTGTCCACAACAATCCTCTCTTGTTGCAATAATCCGCAAAAACGGCATTGTCTTCAAGAATCCTGAAAAATTCCATATCTACAAAACGTCTGTTAGGATTGCGTTCCTCTTCCGTAGGATAGAATTTTTTCATTCCGGAATCTATTTTCTCCTCCGCGTATTTCCGGACCGCCAATGCACAGTTGAGCATATAGTAATACAACTCCACCGTCTTGTTGCATGAATTCATCAACTCCTCTTCCGCCGCCCTAAGCGAATCGGATTCCGAAACTATCCTTCCGAATAAAACCTTGAAGACTTTTATTCTGATCAACCGTCTGTTCAACATTTCCGCATCTTTAAAATATTTGCAAAGATAGGGTTTTAAGATTGAAAAAAAATTTTATCTTTGTAAAAAATTTAAAAAAGAGTTGGTATGTACTTTGAAGATTTTGAAAATTCTGAAGTAATGGAGCGTAACGGGGATGATGTATATTCAAAGCCTGTGAGAGCCGGAAAGAGGACCTATTTTTTTGATGTTAAGGCGACTAAGAATAACGATTATTATCTGACGATAACCGAAAGCAAACGCCGTATCGAAAAGGACGGAAGATTCTCATATGACAAACACAAGATATTTCTATACAAGGAGGATTTTGAGAAATTCGCAGAAGGCCTTGAAGAAGTCGTCAAATACATAAAAGACAGATGTCCCGTAGTAGAAACGAGACGCGAGGAAGGGGTAAAGGAACTGAATTTTGAAGATCTTTAATATTCTGTAAATACAGCAACCATAACAAGGGGTGTTGGAATAACACTCCTTATTTTTTATAAAACAACTTAAACTTAATTGACATGAAACTACAATTCGTATCGGCACTGCTTCTATGCCTGTCCGTATCACTCTCGGTATCAGCACGAAATCACGACAAGGATGCTGAAAAAATCATCGGAATCGCAGAAAACGACAATCAGGTAATGAAACATCTGGATATTCTGGCAAACAGGATAGGCGGGCGCGTGATCGGATCCGATGCACTTGAAAATGCGGAACTGTGGGCGGCATCCCGGTTCAAATCATGGGGACTGGAAGTAGAAGTACAGGAAGTCGGCGAGATAGCCGTAGGCTTCAACAGGGGACCATGGTTCGGAAGGATGCTCGGAGAAGACGGCATGACGCTCAAATTCGTCACTCCGTCATATACGGCAGGAACCAAAGGAATACAGAGAGGACGTGTTCTGATGGAACCCAAAACCGTTTCCGAATTCAACAACATCAGACATGCATTGAAAGGAGCATGGGTGCTTATCGGCGGGAAATCCGACTGGCCGGTGGATATCTCTCCTGAAGCCGATTCAATAAGAGCCGCAAAAATAGCGGAAAACGAAAGGATTGCGGTCGAGAATGAAAAGATCAGGCAGTACAACCGCGAAAATCCGGACAAACCCAAAGACCTTATACCGTTGAATTACGAACCCGCCCTGTTCTACAGAGAAATGATCGACGCCGGAATACTTGGAATAATCCAGGCAAGCCAGGAACCGCTCAGGGCCCTTTATGACAGAAAGAACTGCTTCAACATGACTTTCGACAACCTGCCTGTCATCCCTGACATCAAACTCAACAGCGACCAGTACGACATAATTGCGAAAAAGGTAAGAGAACGCGAGTATTTCGAACTGGAGTTCGACATAAGAAACCATTTCAGACCTAAGGCCGTAAAATTCCATAATGTACTGGGCATAATAAAGGGAAGCGAATTTCCTGACGAGTACGTAATAATGGGAGGGCATCTCGATTCCTTCGATTCAAGCACCGGAGCCGTTGACTGCGGGAACGGTACGGCAGTGACCATGGAAGCGGCAAGACTCATCGCAAAATCCGGAATAAAACCCAAAAGGACCATAATCTTCGCATTATGGACCGGTGAAGAATTCGGACTTCTCGGATCTTCTTATTGGGTAAATACCAACAAAAACAAACTTGACAGAATCGCCAATTATTTCAACAGGGATGGCGGGCCCACTCCATCATCGTCATTGACGGTTACGGAAGCCATGTACGAGGATTTCGAGAAGATATGTCGTCCTATAATGAACTACAATCCTGAAATTCCTTTCATACTCAACAAAAGGGAAGGCGGACCGAGAGTGATTCCGAAAACGGCAGGGGGTTCAGATCATGCCCACTTCATGATAAACGGAGTCCCGACATTCTCATTCGGAGGCAGGGATATTAAAGGTTATAATTTCAGCTATGGCGAAATATGGCACACGAACAGGGACACTTATGACAAGGCCATAGCAGAATATCTTGAATACTCATCCGTAATAAATGCTGTAGTAATACTGGGAGTTGCAAATCTTGACCACCTTCTGTCAAGGGAAGGGCTTTTCATAAAGGAATAAAAAAGAATAAGACAACTGCGGACAGAAAATTAAAACGGGATGTATCGGCTTATATTTTGATACATCCCGTTTATTTTAAGGTCATTCAAGTCTTTCTCCGGTCTGATTGAACCAGACCGCCTGCAAAAATGCATATTCCGAATCGGGAACGACTTTGACGGACACTTTGTACTTTTTACACCACCGTGATTTTATGCTGTTGAAGATACCTTTTGTCAGATATGCCTCGACAATCGGATTTACGCGCAGGACAAACTTCTTTACAGCTTTTTCCTTGGCATAGAAGGCCAACTCCCTTTCCAGCTTCTCATCAATCAGAATAGTAGATGTAACTTCCCCCGTTCCATTACATGAAGGACATTTTTCACTGGTCTTGACTTCAGTTGCAGGACGCACCCTCTGCCTCGTTATCTGCATGAGTCCGAATTTCGTCAGCGGGAGAATATTGTGCTTTGCACGATCCTCAAGCATAAGCTCCTGCATATGCTTGTACAGTTTCTGTTTATACTCATTATCATCCATATCTATGAAATCTATGATGATAATTCCTCCCATATCCCTCAACCTCAGCTGCCTTGCAATTTCATCGGCAGCAATCATATTCACATCAAACGCATGCTGATCCTGATCAACTCCGGAACGCACCCTTATACCGCTGTTCACATCAACTACATGCAGAGCCTCGGTATGTTCGATTACAATATATGCTCCCTGTCTCATGGGCACAACCCTTCCGAAAGCACCCTTTATCTGCCGGATGACATCATAATGATCGAATATAGGCTCGTGTCCGGTATAAAGCTTCACTATTTTTTCCTGTTCAGGAGATATGATGGATATGTATTCCTTTATTTCCTCGAAAACAGACTCGTCATTCACATAAATGTTCGTAAACGACTCATTGAGAAGGTCACGCAGCATTGTCGTCGTACGACTATTTTCAGTCGCCACAAGACACGGAGCCTTTTCAGATGACATTATACTCCATGAGTCTTCCCATTTTTTGACCAGTATCTTGAGTTCTGCATCCAGAACCGCAGCCTTCTTGCCTTCAGCCGCCGTTCTTACTATTACTCCGTAGTTTTTCGGAAGAATACTGTAAAGGAGATGTTCAAGACGTTTTTTCTCTTCCTTTGAAGTTATTTTCTGGGAAATACTGACCTTGTCCGCAAATGGAAGCAGGACAAGATTCCTCCCTGCCAGGGAGATTTCGGAAGTTAGTCTGGAACCCTTTGTGGATATGGGTTCCTTTACTATCTGGACTATTATAGGCTGCCCTACGGAAAGGACCGAATCTATTCTGCCCTCCTTTTCGAGTATCGAATTTATTCTGATTGAAGAATACAGGTCCTTCATCGGTCTGCCCGAACTTATCTGTTTGGCAAAAAGGTCGAAAGCCTTGAAATTAAGACCCAGATCCAGGTAATGTACAAAAGCATCCTTATCATCTCCGATGTTCACGAAAGCAGCATTGAGGGCCGGCATTATCTTTTTGACTTTCCCCAAATAGATATCACCCACGGAAAATCTCCTTTCTCCGTGTTCCTCCTTATGCAGTTCAATGAGCCTGCCATCCTGAAGAAGGGCAATACTCACTTCAGTACTGTTGACATTGATAATAAGGTTCTTGTTCATCGTATATACAAATTAAAATTGAGGATGCCCCAGAATTTCCGGACATCCTCCTAAATCAGAACGACATTCAGACAACTATTTCTTCTTCTTATGTCTGTTCTTGCGTAAACGTTTCTTACGCTTATGCGTTGCCATCTTATGTCTCTTTCTTTTCTTACCGCTTGGCATAACAAATGATTTTAAAGATTCTTAAATATTTATTTTGTTCACAGAAATTGCTTAACCGGAGAAAAACTATTTTACGTTGTTTTTCACCTTACCCATAAATACCTTTGCAGGTTTGAATGAAGGAATCTTGTGAGCAGGTATTACTATAGTTGTGTTCTTGGATATATTTCTTGCTGTCTTCTGTGCTCTTTCCTTAACGATAAAGCTGCCGAATCCGCGCAAATAGACATTTTCGTTCTTGGACAATGAATCCTTTACGCTTTCCATGAAACTCTCGATCACATTCTGAACCATGATCTTCTCCATACCTGTTGCCTTCGCAACTTCATTAACTATATCAGCCTTAGTCATGATGTTAATTATTATTTTATTGGTTAATACATTTCTATTAAGACGACAAAAGTAATACTAATTTTCTGAATATTTATAATCTGCAGATTTTTTTTTAGCATTTTTTTCATAACTTTGAATATGCATCGTTTTGCGACAAAGTGCCTGATAATTCTGTTTATAGGCATATTACCCTATAAATCAAAGTTATACGCAGAAGAATGCCGTATAACGGAAATCAATATATCCGGCAACAAGCGCACATCCGACAAGGTCATACTGAAGGAGTTGCCGTTTAATATCAATGACATATACGAAAAGGAGGCCCTGGCCGAAAAGATAATTTCAGCAAGGGGAAACCTCCTGAATCTTTCGCTGTTCAATTATATATACATCGACTGTTTTTCAGACACATCAGCTGACATTTCCTCCATGAACACTGATGTGACAGAAAATTACAATAACGTGACAATAGAGATAAAGGTGGAGGAAAGATGGTACCTGTGGCCGCTGATAGGAATCAAGTTCGAAGACAGGAACATGAGCACATGGCTCAAGGACATGGATTTTTCAAAAATAACTGCGGAAGCGGGCATAATGGAGGAAAACATGTTCGGACTGGACCATAAAATATCGGGAGGCGTGACTTTCGGATTCGAAAAAGGCGTTTTCTTCAATTACAGCAATATCAGCCTTGACAGAAACGGAAAACATACGATAGGTTTCGGAGCATCATACAATGTAAACAAAACAGTAAACATCGCCGCACACGGAAATATACCAGTTTACATGAAAGACAGGAAAAAGCCGCTGCATACTGAATACGGTATGAACATGACATATATAATAAGACCCGTACTGAGACTAAGAAACACTCTCGAACTTTCGTACAGGCATACCATGATTGCGGATACGATCCTGAAGGAAAACCCGTCTTTCTGGGGGAGTCCGCTCACATCTAGACATACGATGGAAGTAAAAAACACGATTGGGCTCGACAAAAGGGACAATGCCATATATCCGCTCGAAGGATACTATATAAGCGGATGTGCAGACGGTATTTTCGACTTGAACACCGATTTCGTCTGCGGAAAACTGAAAGGCGAGATACAATATTATCTTAAACTCTCAAGAAGATGGTTCCTTTCCACTACGCTCAGCATGTCGGCATCTGTCAAAAACAGAGACGCCTACATTTACAATACGGCCATAGGTTACGAAAATGCAATGATAAGGGGATACGAGCATTTCACTATTGACGGACAGCACTACGTTTCATCCAACAATTCCATAAAATACTGCATCCTGCCCAAAAAGATAATTACACTCGGATTCCTCTCTTTTATCCCGAAATTCAACAAGATCCATTTCACGATTTACGGGAAAGCCTTCTTCGACATGGGTTATGTACACGACAACGGAGGGAATCCGTCCGACCTGTTTTCCAACAGATTCCTGTTCGGCACGGGTGCCGGCATAGACATACTCACATACTACGACATAACATTCGGTGCTCATTATGCCCTAACCGGAAGCGGAACTGGAGGTATATTTTTCTCCATACAGTCCCCCCTTTTCTAGCTTTGGCACAATGATTGACTAATATCCAAAATAAATTTTACAACTTTACCACGCAATAGAAACTGCCATATTGGCACAAACCATAAAATCACAGATGAATTTTTCAGAATTATTGAAAGCATTAGAAGGAGGAGACATGAACATCATTCCGGTAATGAATATTGAAACCGGCTCAAAGATCAACGAAGCGGATATACCAGAAGAGCTGCCGGTGCTTGCACTCCGCAATGCCGTACTCTTCCCGAATACCGTAATTCCGATAACAATAGGAAGAGAAAAATCGCTGCGTCTTGTAAACGAGATATACAAATCCGGGAAAATAATGGGAGCAGTCACCCAGAAAGACGTAAAGGTCGAAGAGCCCGTGCAGGAAGACCTTTTCGAGATAGGGACTCTGGCTAAAATAATAAAACTCATAGAAATGCCAGACGGCTCAGTAACCGCGATACTGCAGGGTATACGGAGACTGCACCTGGACAGAATCGTGACAAGCGACCCTTATATAAAGGCAAATGTCACATATCTTACCGACAAAAGCGCAAAAAAAGACGACGGGGATTTCAAGATAATCTGCGATTCCATAAAGGAGTCGGCACTGCAGATAATCAAGATGTCGCCGAATCTGCCTCAGGAAGCCGGATTTGCCATAAGGAACATAGACTCCGACGAGTTTCTCATAAACTTTGTAGCATCGAGCATAGACGTGGAAGACCCGCTTGAAAAAATGGTGCTGCTGACGGAAGGGAGAATAAAACTGCGTGCACTCAAACTGCTGGAGATGCTGAACAGGCAGCTTGAGATACTCAAGATAAAGGATGACATCCAGCAGAAAGTAAGAAGTGAAATAGACCAGCAGCAGAGGGAATATTACCTGAATAATCAACTTAAGACAATTCAGGAAGAACTCGGGATAAATGAAAGCGGGGAAGAGATAGAGGAAATGAAACAGAAGGCCGCGACAAAGAACTGGCCTGAATACACTGCAAGAACGTTCAACAAGGAAATAAAAAGGCTGGAAAGGACAAATCCGAATTCCCCGGACTACAATGTCGTGATGAACTACCTGCAATTGCTTCTTGAGCTGCCGTGGAACGACACGACCGAAGACAACCTCGATCTGGAACATGCACAGCAAGTACTCGACAAGGACCATTACGGATTGGAAAGCGTAAAGGAACGAATAATAGAATACCTTGCCGTACTGTCACTCAAAAAGGACATGAAGTCGCCTATATTGTGTCTCTACGGCCCTCCAGGCGTCGGAAAAACGTCCCTTGGCAAATCAATCGCACGTGCACTCGGAAGGAAATACGAACGCATATCTCTTGGCGGACTGCATGACGAATCGGAAATAAGGGGGCACAGGAAGACATACATCGGTGCAATGCCAGGCAGGATAATAGAAGCCATAAACAGGGCCGGGTCGTCAAATCCGGTCATCGTGCTTGATGAAGTGGACAAGTTGTCCTCCGACTACAAGGGAGACCCGTCGTCAGCGTTGCTGGAAGTACTGGACCCTGAACAGAATACTGCGTTCCATGACAATTATCTTGACATTGACTATGATCTTTCGAAAGTACTGTTCATAACCACTGCAAACAACATCAGCACCATACAGCCCGCCCTCAAGGACAGGATGGAACTCATTCCGGTAAACGGCTATCTTGCAGAAGAGAAATACTACATAGCAAAAGACTATCTTGTTCCCAAACAGCGTGAGGCGCACGGTCTGAAAACATCGAATTTCAAGTTCAACAAACAGGCTATCGATACCATAATAAACGAATACACAAGTGAATCGGGAGTCAGGGGGCTTGAAAAACAGATAGCCAAGATAGCCAGGAAGACAGCCAGGAAAGTGGCAATGGGAGAAACCTCCCTCCCGGCTATAAACTCCGCACAGGTTAAGGAAATGCTCGGACTGCCTACCGCACAGCATGATCTGCAGAAAGGCAACGAAGCCCCAGGGGTGGTAACAGGACTTGCCTGGACTCAGAACGGAGGAGAAATACTTTTCGTTGAATGCAGTCTCAGTGAAGGGAAAGGCGTTCTTACCACTACAGGTAATCTGGGAGACGTGATGAAAGAATCCACCACAATTGCATACCAGTACCTTAAGGCACATCACGACCTGCTCGGACTTACGGCAAAGGCGTTCGTATCCAAAGACGTACACATCCATGTGCCTGAGGGTGCAATACCTAAAGACGGCCCGTCTGCCGGAATCACCATGGTAAGCGCAATGGCATCCGCGTTCATGAAGAAAAAAGTGAAAAGCGGAATAGCAATGACAGGAGAGATAACACTGCGCGGAAAAGTGCTTCCCGTAGGAGGCATAAAGGAAAAAATCCTTGCTGCAAAAAGATCCGGAGTAAAAACCATAGTCCTTTGCGCGGAAAATGAAAAGGAAATAAAGGAGATAAAGGAAATTTACGTCAAGGGACTGAAATTCAAATATGTGAACACCATCGAGGATGTTCTTGACTTCATATTTTAGGACACAAATGATACCTGAGAAATATCTGGCTGAAGGCTGGGATGAAATTCTGGCCCCCGAGATAAACAAGGAATATTATCTCGAAATAAAAAGGACTATATCACGCGATTTGAGGGAGGGAAAAACGGTTTACCCTCCAATGAATCTCGTGCTCAACGCATTTCACCTCACCTCATTCAAGGATCTGAAAGTCGTAATATTGGGTCAGGACCCTTATCACAATCCGGGACAGGCACACGGCCTATCCTTTTCAGTACCTGCTGGAGTTACCCCTCCCCCGTCACTTAAAAACATATATAAAGAGATATTTGACGATACAGGCATAGCGAAAGATACAGACAACGGCTGCCTTGAATCATGGAGCAGACAGGGGGTATTCCTGCTTAATGCTTCGCTGACCGTAATAAAAGGCGAACCGGGCTCACACGCGAGGATCGGATGGCAGACTTTCACGGATGCGGTAATAAAGGCCATCTCTGACAGAAAGGAGCATGTAGTATTTATGCTGTGGGGCAATTTCGCAAAAAGCAAAAGCGGCCTTATCGACCGCACAAAGCACCTCGTACTCGAAGCCGCACACCCGTCCCCGCTTGCCAAGGGCGCATTTTTCGGATGCAGACATTTTTCAAAATGCAACGACTTTCTGAAATCCTTCGGGATGAAGGAAATCGAATGGTAAAATATTTGCTCATTAGAACTATAAGTAATACTTTCGCACAATTTTTAAAATCTCACATAAAAATGAAAAAATCTATCATTTCAGCTGCAATTATTCTGGCAGCTGCTGCATGTACGACAAATACCGCAAAAGTTGAATATGGAAAAGAAATGTCTCTCAAGCAGATATTTGAAAACGGGACAGCTGTGGAACTTCCTGCAGATTTCCAGCCGAACATAGTTTTCGATTCTGCCAAAGTGGCAGGATTTTCTGGGGTGAACCGTTATTTCGGAGGTATGGAATACGATGAGAAAAGCGGTAAATGCGAATTCGGACAGATGGCTACGACCATGATGGCAGGGCCTAACCTCGATCTCGAAAGCAAATTTCTCAAAAGACTTTCAGATGTAAAATACCTTCAGGTTGAAAAGGACAGTTCTGTCGTACTGCTCGATGCGGGAAAAAACAAGGTAGCCGTTTTCAAATAACGGACATCTTCAAACAAAAGATGAAACAATCATGAAACAGGCGATATTCCCGGGTTCTTTCGATCCATTTACGGCAGGACACATGGATGTCCTCCGCTCTGCCCTTAAGCTTTTCGACAATGTAACAGTTGCCGTCGGATACAACAGTTCAAAAAAAGGATTCTTCGACGCGGATACAAGAATCGAAATCATTAAAAAAGCTACGGAGGGTATGAAGGGGGTTTCAGTTTGCAAATATGAAGGACTTACTGTGGACCTGTGCAAAAGAATGGGAATATCCTATATGATCAGGGGGCTCCGCACCACCACCGATTTCGAAATGGAAAGTGTCGTGGCACAGGCAAACCAGAAGCTTGCGCCTGACATTCTTACCGTTTTCATCCCAGCTTCAGGGGAATACTCGTTCATTTCCTCCACAGTCGTCAGGGACGTACTGATACACGGAGGTAATACAAAAGGCTTTATGCCTGACAATGTGAATGTTGCCGAATTTCTCAAGAAATGAACGGTAAAATAACACATATCGGTTCTGCCGTTTACGGGATTATCGCCTGCACGATACTTTTTCTGATTACAGGAACACTTGAGGCGAATGCGGAAAACGAAGAAAAAACAGTCCGCATACCAGGTAATCACAATATTTTCAGGCAGATAGATTCCACTATAATCTCAGGAGGCGCAGACAGCGCAAAGGCAAGAACAGCATACACCCTCTACAATTTCTTTATCGGATCCTCCGTCATGGGCGACGAGAACTATGCCGTATACATAGCGGAAAACTATTTTCTGAACGGGAAACTGAAGATACCGAACGAAAATGCCATCACGCTGATAAAACTCTACTGCGATTTCAACAGCAAGTCCCTGGTAGGCATGGAAAACCCGGATCTTACACTTTATGACCGGTATCTTGAACCTATAGGGATAAATGACAGGAAATGCAGGTTCAAGATAATATATTTTTACGACACCGATTGCAGCCAGTGCAACATCCAGACTCCTCTACTGTCCAGATTCATGCATGAATCAGGTTGTGCAGGAGTGGACATTTATGCCGTATATACAGGTACAAACAGTGAAAAATGGCAGAAATACATATCAGAAAACAATCTTGAGTGCAGACAATCGCAGAACAACGATGGAAACAATTTCAACACAATAAGGATATTCCATCTCTACGATCCTGAAATGCTTTCGGAATTCCACATACTTTACAATGTAATGAAAACGCCGCAACTTGTCCTTGTTGACGAAAACGGCATAATTGCAGGGAGAAACCTTGATGTAATAAATACCGTAAGGATAATAGGCGAGCGCATCCGTTTCTCCGATTCCGTAAAAAAGTTCATCACCGGACTTCTTGAAGAAGTAAATCCGCAGACATACGGGGACCTGAAATACATAATCGACGGATTCTATGAGAAAAGCAAGGACGACGATCTCATGTACCGGGAAACCATGATGGAAATGTACAGTACATTCAAATCCTCTGGAGATTACAGATTCATGCTTGCTTCCGAATACATTGCCGAAGAATACATGCTGGGAAAGCCTGAATACTGGAGCAGCCGTTTCATAGCGGAAATGAGTCATGAAATGGAAATGTTCAGACGAAACAGATTGGGAAGCCGCATGGAAGACCTCGAACTGAGCGATATCGGGGGCAACAGAGTGCTTCTTTCAGGCATATGCGGCAAAAGGACGGTAGTATATTTCAACGACCTAAACTGTCCGGTATGCAAAGCTGTGGAAGAAGACATGGACAGGATAATCGGTAAATATCCTGATGTAAAATTCATAAGCATATATACGGGAACGGATTCAGATGCGTGGACAGAATATGCATTCATGAAAAGCAGAAAGAAGAAAAATGCTGTATATCTGAACGATTGCAACGGGGAATCCGAAATGTACGAAAAGTTCGATCTGAGATATGTTCCGTCAATATACCTGATCGGCAATGATATGATTATTCTTGCAAAAGACATAAATACCATAACTCTGGAATCTCTGCTTAAAAAGGAAAAAAATGATAACAGGTAAGTATAAGACTCTGTACGACAGACTTGTAAAACGCGGTATACCTGAAAGCCGCATGTTTCACGACTCACTGAGCACACTGGCGTTCGGCACCGACGCATCGTTCTACCGGCTGATACCCAAACTGGTTATAAAGGCATGGAATGACAATGAAATAACCGGCATACTTACCGAAGCAAACGATCTCGACATAGCGGTCACATTCAGGGCCGCAGGTACATCTTTGTCCGGACAGGCCATTTCGGACTCGGTGCTTGTCATAGCATCGCACGGATGGAACGAGTACCGCATAATGGACAACGGTCTCAGAATTGCCCTCCAACCGGGAATCAGGGGTGGACATGCAAATAGATATCTGTCCATATACGGAAGGAAGATAGGGCCTGACCCTGCATCAATAGACTCGGCCATGATAGGAGGCATAGCAGCCAACAACGCAAGCGGAATGTGCTGCGGTACATCTGAAAACTCATACAAGACCATTGATGAAATCAAAATCATTCTTGCCGACGGTACGTACCTTGATACAGCCGACAAAAAATCCAGGGAAGAATTTCTGAAAACGCACGGTCATCTTATAAGGGGACTGGAACATATCAGCCGGAGAATTTCAGAAGACGACATACTCAGGGAAAGGATTGTAAAAAAATACAAGATAAAGAACACTACCGGATACAGCCTTAATGCATTTACCGATTACAGCGACGGATTCGACATTCTCAAGCACCTTGTCATAGGTTCAGAAGGCACTCTCGCCTTCATATCCGAAATAACATACAATACAGTTGCCGAATATAAAAACAAGTCCCTGGCGCTTGCCATATATCCGTCAACGGCAACAGCATGTGAAGCTGTTCAGATACTGAAAAGCCAGCCCGTATCGGCTGTCGAGCTTATCGACAGGGCCGGAATAAAATCGGTAGACAGCCGTCCTGGCGTGCCGGAATATCTTAAAACACTCTCCGACGGAGCCTGTGCCCTGCTCATAGAGACAAGAGCCGAAAACGCCAGAAAGCTTGACGACCAGACATACCAAATTTACCAGAGCATAAGGGAGATACCGACTGAACTTCCACTGAAGTTCACGACAAACCCGAAAGAACAGGCGATTCTCTGGAAAATACGCAAGGAAACATTGCCTACAGTGGCCGGCATGAGAAAATCGGGAACTACCGCAATCATAGAAGACATCTGTTTTCCTGTCTCGGAACTGGCGGAAGCAACTACAAGGTTGAGAAAAGTATTCCAGGAACACGGATATGACGATGCAGTGATTTTCGGACATGCACTTGCAGGCAATCTTCATTTCATGTTCAACCAGGATTTCAGTTCAAAAAAGGAGATAGAGCGCTATGCACGGTTCATGGATGCCGTTGCGGACCTTGTAGTCAACGGCTACGACGGTTCCCTGAAAGCCGAACACGGTACAGGACGCAACATGGCCCCTTTCGTTGAAATGGAATGGGGAAAGCAGGCATACGGACTGATGAAGGAAGTAAAGAAGCTTTTCGACCCGAAAGGCATACTCAATCCGGGAGTGATACTGAACGAAGACAAGGAAATACACATCAAGAACTTCAAGCCATGTCCGGAAATAAGGGAAACCGTAAACAAGTGTATGGAATGCGGTTTCTGCGAAGGAGGATGCGTTTCCGAAGGATTTACGCTCTCCCCAAGACAAAGGGTCGCGGCATTCAGGGAAATGCACAGGCTTTCTTCTACCGGAGAAGAACCGCACAGGGCGGCTGAAATGTGGAAACTTTACAAATACGCAGGAATGGACACTTGTGCAACAGACAGTCTGTGTTTCACCAGATGTCCTGTAGGTGCCGATGCCGGCAAACTGATAAAGGAACTCAGGCATGAACTTCACTCCGAAAAGTCGGAAAAAACAGCGCTTAAAATAGCATCCAATATGGACAGGGTGACAGCCGGAATGAGATGCGGACTCAATGCGCTTTATGCCGTACGCTGCATTACGGGCAAGAAAATCTTCGGGGCACTTGCCGGAGCCGTAAGAAAAATCAGCTTCGGTACCGTTCCACAGTGGAACGAACATTTCCCGAAAGCCTCCCGCAGAATCAGGACAAAGCGACACGGCATTCAGGATTCCGGCAAGGAAAAAGCAGTATACTTTCCATCTTGCATAACAAGAAGCATGGGAGTATCCAAAGCCTACGCCAAGGAACCGGAACTGACTGTCCTGACTGAAAAGTTGCTGAAAAAGGCAGGGTACGAGGTAATCTATCCTGAAAACATGGACAAACTATGCTGCGGCATGGCTTTCTCAAGCAAAGGATATACGGAAGCCGGAAAATATGCATCCGACAACCTTAAATCCGCCCTCCTGAAAGCATCGGAAAACGGAAAGTATCCGGTATTGTGCGACATGAGCCCGTGTCTTTACACGATGCACACCAATATGGGAGGCGAACTGAAACTGTACGAACCTGCGGAATTCATACTGAAACACATACTTCCTAAACTGCAAATAAAGAAGGTAAAACGGAAAATAGCCGTTTTTGCAGTATGCTCGGCAAAGAAAATGAATGTAGACAACATGCTTTACGATATTGCCAAGGCATGTGCTGAAGAAGTTGTCATAATAGACAGCAACTGCTGTGGATTCGCCGGAGACAGGGGTTTCATACTCCCTGAACTCAACGCTCACGGACTGAGATACCTTGCCGATCAGACAAAAGGCTGTACTGAAGGATATGCTACCAGCAGAACCTGTGAGATAGGGTTGTCAAAACACAGCGGAATGACATTCAGGTCCATTCTCTATCTTGTAGACGAAGCATCCTCCCCGACTGCGGCAATATAGGAACCGTTCTCTATTCTTAGGACTCCGGAATCCGCCATATTACGGACTTCAACCAGAACTTCAGGTATCTGCCTCTCTAGTTCCAGTTGAAGTTCCGCTATGCTTATACGCCCGCCGCCTTCTCTCACGGCATTCATTATCCTTGCCCTTACGGCATCAGGATTCTTCGAATTGCGCTTTTTCAGACAGACGTCACAACAGCCGCATTCGGCAACTTTACGACCGAAATATCCCGAAAGAGCCACGGCACGGCATTCATCATCGTTTCCTGCATAAGCAAGCATTGCATCAAGTCTGTCTGAATAAGCGTTACGGAGCTTATCATAGCGTTTTCTGTCAATATAGAAATTGGATTCCAGCAGGCGCTCGTTATTGAGAATCAGAAGTGGAGACCTTGTCTTCGGAATATACCTGACAACATGATCCCTTGAAAGGGAAATAAGGAAATTCTTTACAGCCTGCACACTGCATCTGTGCTTTGCGGCTATGAATTCCTCGTCGATTCTTACCATGGAAGAAAAAATTCCGGGATATAATCTTAATAGTGTCCTTATAAACGAATCCTTGTCTTCACTTGCGAGCTGAACCTTGTACAGTTCATCCCTGGAAACGGAAAATACAACCCTTGAAGGATTGTCGATTTCATCAGTAAGTGTCCAGTATCCTTCTCTGGCTATGTATTTGACAGCATAATATGCCTTTGCCTGCTGCAACCCGAAATGTTCCGCAAACGGAAATATTTCAAACTTGTAGGTTTCTCCGGCACCAGACTCATACGGAATCCCAAGATATTTGAAAACCTTCTGGTAAATATCGGCTATATAATCTATATCCGGAAAGGCAACCGGAAGAAATCTCTTAAGATTGGCTCTGTCGGCATTTGCCGCAAGCAGGACGGCATAGGAACGGAGACCGTCCCTTCCGGCACGTCCAGCCTCCTGAAAATACGCTTCGATGGATTCCGGAAGGTCGTAATGCACTACCGTTCTCACGTCAGGTTTGTCTATACCCATCCCGAAAGCATTTGTTGCAACCATGATCCTTGTTTTTCCGTTTACCCATGCATCCTGTTTCAGGTTTCTCAACTCCGCACTCAGACCGGCATGATAATAATCGGCTGAAATCCCCTTTGTACGAAGAAAAGCGCTGATTTCCTCCGCACGCTTTCTCTGTCTCACATATATTATTCCCGATCCAGGAACTCCGTCAAGGATTCTCATCATATTTCCGAGCTTGTCCTCCACCTTTCTGACCACGTAGGACAGATTGGGCCTTTCAAAGCCCGATACGATGATATTCTTTACAGGAAACCCGAGTCTTGACATTATGTCATCAGCCACTGCAGGAGTGGCAGTAGCCGTTACGGCAATGACCGGCACTTTTTCCGTCAGAATTTCCCTGAGGGTGATTATATCAAGATAATCAGGCCTGAAATCGTATCCCCACTGCGAAATGCAATGCGCTTCGTCGACCACAATGAAATTCACGTCCATCTTTCTGACTCTTTCTCTGAAAATTCTGGTTTTCAGACGTTCTGGAGAAACATAAAGAAACTTGTAATCACCGTACACAGCATTGTCCAGAGCAGCGTCAATCTCCTGGGGACTCATGCCGGAATGAACGGAAACAGCCTTTATCCCACGTCTTTGAAGCGACTGTACCTGATCCTTCATAAGGGCTATGAGCGGAGAGACTACTATGGCAATCCCGTCTATGGCCATAGACGGCACCTGATAACATAATGACTTTCCGCCTCCCGTCGGCATTATCGCCAGGACGTCATGCCCGGCCACGGCTTCTTTCATTATTTCCTCCTGCTTCGGCCTGAAGGAAGCATAACCCCAATACTCAGACAATATTTCCCTTAAATCCTTCATTCTCCCTTATGTCAAGACTATTTTTTTACAAAAATAAATCACTTGCTCCCAAATGTAACAGTTTTTAAAAAAAATATATTACATTTGATTGGGTAAAATTGCGAAAAGATGACAACAGTACTTTTTGCACACTTTGGCAGAATTTTTGCATATAAGGTTAAGCGATAAAATTTAGTTATACGGATAGAATTAAGTAATAACATATTAAACATCTTAAAATTATGGCAAAATTGGACTTAACAAAGTACGGTATTACCGGCGTTCAGGAAATTTACCACAATCCGAGTTATGAACAGCTCTTTGCAGACGAGACCAATCCTGCACTTGAAGGATATGAGAAAGGTCAGGTAACCGAACTCGGCGCAGTCAATGTAATGACAGGGATATATACCGGAAGATCTCCTAAAGACAAGTTTTTCGTAAAAGATGCGACTACCGAAAACACCATATGGTGGACATCCGATGAATATAAGAACGACAACAAACCACTGTCCCAGAATTCGTGGAACGAACTCAAGAAGATTGCTGCAGGACAGCTTTCCAACAAGAAGCTCTATGTAATGGATACATTCTGCGGGGCAAATGAAAACACCAGGCTGAAAATCCGTTTCATAATGGAAGTTGCATGGCAGGCTCACTTCGTAAAGAACATGTTCATACGTCCTTCCGATGCTGAACTGGAAAATTACGGCGAACCTGACTTCGTATGCCTCTGTGCTTCAAAGGCAAAAGTTGAAAACTACAAGGAACTCGGTCTGAATTCGGAAACCGCTACGGTATTCAACCTTACCGAAAAGATGCAGGTTATCATCAATACATGGTATGGTGGAGAAATGAAGAAGGGCATGTTCTCATACATGAATTATCTCCTTCCTCTCAAAGGCATCGCTTCAATGCACTGCTCTGCCAACGTCGGCAAAGACGGCGACACAGCCATCTTCTTCGGTCTTTCTGGAACAGGAAAAACTACACTTTCAACAGACCCTAAACGCCAGCTCATAGGCGACGACGAACACGGCTGGGATGACGAAGGCATATTCAACTTCGAAGGCGGATGCTATGCAAAGGTAATCAACCTGAGCAAGGAAAACGAGCCTGACATCTACAACGCAATCAAGAGAAACGCGCTTCTTGAAAACGTGACCGTAGACGCCAACGGCAAAATAGATTTCAACGACAAGAGCGTTACGGAAAACACCCGTGTATCGTACCCTATCTATCATATAGACAACATTGTAAAACCTGTTTCCAAGGCAGGTCCTGCAAAGAAGGTCATATTCCTTACGGCTGACGCATTCGGAGTGCTTCCTCCAGTTTCCAAACTGAATCCTGAACAGACCCAGTACTACTTCCTAAGTGGATTCACCGCAAAACTGGCAGGTACCGAAAGAGGTATTACAGAACCTACCCCTACATTCTCAGCATGCTTCGGAGCTGCGTTCCTGTCTCTCCATCCTACAAAATACGGAGAAGAACTTGTAAAGAGGATGAAAGCAAGCGGAGCCACGGCATATCTCGTGAATACAGGATGGAACGGAACCGGAAAACGTATCTCTATCAAGGATACCCGTGCAATAATAGACGCTATCCTCGACGGATCAATGGACAAGGCCGAAACAAGCGTAATCCCTATGTTCAACCTCGAAGTGCCTAAGGCTCTCCCTAACGTTGACACAAATATTCTGGATCCGCGCAATACTTATGCATCTCCAGCTGAATGGGAAACAAAAGCAAAAGACCTTGCAGGAAGATTCATAAAGAATTTCGAAAAATTCACAGGAAACGATCTCGGAAAATCACTTGTTGCGGCAGGTCCGAAACTCTAATTGAATCTTGAACAGATTATTGATAATATTTTGATGAAGCCGGGCTGTCCCCACCGTGAAGGGGACAGCTTTTTTTTCATTTACCGAGCAGGCCAGCCATGCTACAATTCGAATATAGGGGAATTGGTTTTGCGCGGCAATGCCGCAAGATTGACTGATGACTCCTTCCCTATCCTTCGCAGAGCTTCCTGCGACGCTTTATAAGCCAGTTCCGGAGTATTGTTGTTATCGCTTATATGACAGAGAAATATGTTCTTCGCCGGTGATTTTTCCGAAGCACAGATCCTTTCTATTATATATGAAGTCTGTTCGTTGCTCAAATGACCGTGCCCGCTTATTATCCTCCTTTTAAGTTCCGGAGAGTACGGGCCTGACATGAGCATGTCCAGATCATAATTCGACTCTATCACAAGGTGTTTTGCAATTGCCGCATAGCGTAGCATTTCCTGCGTCACATCACCGGCATCCGTTATTATCGTAATGCGCTCCCCGTAAAAATCGATATGGTAACCGTATGTTACAGTAGCATCATGAGGAACCCTGAAAGCCTTTACCTTTATGTTACCCGTATCCAGAAACGAAGCTTCGTCTATGACATACCGGCATCCAGACATGCATCCCCTCGTACACGGATGCGTATCAAGGCTCCTGTGAAGTCTGTCAGGTGCATAGACCGGCAGCTGAAACCTTTTGGCAAAACCTCCCAGATGTTTGATATGGTCTATATGGTCGTGGGTAACAAGCATAAATGATATTTTGCCCATATCGAGCCCTGCCTCCCTAAGTTTTCTGGTCAGGATTCTCGGTCCGACCCCCATATCCACAAGAAAGGCTTCACGCTCGTTGCCGAAATAATAGCAATTGCCGCTGCTCCCGCTCCTCAAACTGAAAAATTTAACGCTCATTCCGTACGTTTCAGATCAATGATTTTTTAAAATCCTCAAAATTGTCAAAAAGGCCATATTCACTCACATACCCTGTAACAAGGGAAGACGGAGTAACATCAAAGGCAGGATTATATACGCCCACACCTTCAGGCGCCATCCTTTCCGAATAAAACATTTCGGTAACTTCTTCAGCACGCCTGTGCTCGATGATTATCGATTTTCCGTCCGGAGTGTCGGGATCATAGGTTGTCGTCGGTCCCAGCACATAAAAAGGCACTCCGAAATATGAAGCTATTACGGCAAGACCGCATGTCCCTATCTTGTTGGCAACATCTCCGTTTGCTGCTATTCTGTCACATCCGACAAAAACCATGTCTATCTTGCCGGACGACATCAGTGATGCTGCCATATTGTCGCAGACAAGAATTGTTTCCGCACCGTCCCTTACCATTTCATAAGCTGTCAGTCTGGCACCTTGCAGAAGAGGGCGTGTCTCGTCGACATAGATTACCGGTTCAAGTCCCCGTTCAAGTGCAAGGTGTACCGGCCCCAGAGCGGTACCGTATCTTGAAACTGCAAGATGTCCCGCATTACAGTGCGTAAGTATCCTGCTGCCTTTTCCGATAAGTTTCAGTCCGTTCTCGGAAATCATCCTGCATTTTTCAATATCCTCCGTTTTGATGGAGATTGCCTCGTCCAGCAGGACATGCCTTAAACCGGTGCCGGACAAACCGTCCCGGACAGACCTGTCGAATACGAAAAGCATCCTGTTGACAGCCCACGAAAGATTCACCGCCGTAGGTCTTGAAGCGGCAAGTTTTTCCGCATAAGAATGGAACAATGCCGCACGGTCCTCTGTATTTCCGCCGCACCGGATGGCGCTGTTAAAACTCACCGCGAGTCCGAGTGCCGCCGCAACTCCTATGGCCGGAGCGCCCCTCACCTTAAGTCTGGATATTGCATCGCATATTTCATCAATGTCATCGGTTTCCACATATACCTCCTTCAGAGGAAGTTGTGTCTGATCAAGAAAGACAAGTTTCGAAGCGTCTTCCGTCAAACCTACTGCATCTTTCAAAACAAACATATCTTTCATACTTTTACGATCATTTATCCCTTCCATTCAGAAAAACAGACCTCAAAGCTTCAAGTTCCCTGCATTCCTCAGCCGTAAAATTGCGCGGAGCAGCATTCCGGCATTCGACAAGATGGCTTTTCATACAGTGAGCCTCGACTATCTCTGTTCTCCAATATGCATCCCTTATGCTCTTTCCCCATGCAAGAAGACCATGGTTCTGCAATATCAGTGCGTTTCTGCCTGATGCCATCTGTTCCACCTTGAAGGCAAGCATATCGGATCCTGGTCCTGCATAAGGGACCATCGCCAGGTTGCCGATCCATATTGCCGATTCCGGATCAAGAGGCTTTACCGGCACCTCAGAAGTAAAGGCATAGGAACATGTATATGGAGGATGGGTATGAACCACGGCCCTGGCTGAAGGGTCTGCACAATATACAGCCAGATGCGTGACGAACTCACTTGTAGGCCTTACATCAGGATTATGTCCGTAATATTCCATTCTGTCCTTCAGAAGAGCTCCGGAAGAATCGACAAGGCACAGATCCACAGCCCGAACATCCGCCTTGGAAAACAACGTAGGCGTAACGATAAAGGTATTTCTGTCGAGCCTGACGGAAACATTGCCTCCATTACCGTCGACAAAACCCTTTTCCCACATCATACGGCAATATTTTACGACTGCTTCGGTGACAGTCTCATATTGAAACGCATCCATGCCTACAGGGACTCCAATATACCGGTAAATATTGCCGTCATACGTCCTGCAGCTTCGTTCGCAGCTTTTACAACATCATCACCGTCGTTTACGAAATCATCTGCAAAATGATGGGCTTCATTGGTTATTACCGACATGCCGAAAACAGGTATTCCGGAATGTCTTGCCACGATTACCTCCGGCACTGTCGACATCCCCACGGCATCAGCACCTATTCTTCTGAAATACTCATATTCCGAAGGGGTCTCATACGTAGGCCCGGTCCCCGCAAGATATACGCCTTTCTTAAGGGAGTAACCCAGCCTTTCCGCCACCTCTTCCGCCTTTGCGATAAGGGTTCTGTCATAAGGTCTTGTCATGTCCGGAAATCTCGGTCCGAACCTGTCGTTGTTCTTCCCGACAAGCGGATTAGGCATAAGATTAATGTGGTCCCTTATAATCATGAGATCTCCTACCCTGTAATCATAATTCACTCCTCCGGCAGCATTGGAGACAAACAGATAATCGATGCCCAAAAGTTTCATTATCCTCACCGGAAAAGTAACCTGCCTCATTTCATAACCCTCATAATAATGGAATCGTCCCTGCATTGCAACAATAAACTTTCCGCCAAGCATTCCGAAGATCAGATTACCTTTATGTCCCACTGCGGTAGACTGCGGGAAATGCGGTATATCCGAATACGGTATTACAAGACTGGATTCTATCACATCTGCAAGACCTCCAAGCCCACTGCCCAATATTACTCCGGCAATGGGCTTTCTTTCCCCGAAAGATTCCTTCACCCTGCCACTGATGTATCCGCAGGCTTCTTCGTATACGGATGTATCAAACATATTTGAAAGCTGAGTACTCATAATCATATATTTTTAATGAATTTATCAAGATATTTACGACAATCGTCAAGAACGGTCCTTTCGTTCTCCACCTTTCGTCCTGACATCAGGACATCGCCTCCGCAAACCAGAGTATCGACACAGGAACTGTTGGCCGAATAAACAAGATTGGCATAAAAGTTATAGTCCGGAATGAACGGACAGGAATCCGTATCCACAAGAATAAAATCTGCAGACAACCCTTCCCTAATGGAACCACCAGGTACTCCGAGAGCTTCGTAGCCGGCAGCGGAAGCGATTTTCATCAGTTCGTCCAGCGGCATCGCGGCAGGATCACCGCGCCATGCTTTCTGAACAAGAGCCATAGTTTTCATGGACTCCAGCATGTCCAGATTGTTGGATGAGGCACATCCGTCTGTACCGAGTGTTACACGGACGCCTGCATCGCGCAACTCATTGTAAAGAAAACGGTATCCTGACGACAGTTTTAGATTCGAATTCACATTATGCACAACCGTCACACCTCTTCGGGCCAGAATATCGATATCCTTATCAGTGAGCCAAAGCGAATGCGCTGCTATCACGTTTTCTCCTAAAAATCCAAGAGAATCAAGATATGCAACCGGAGTCATGCCTGTCCGCGAAATACAGTCGGCATTCTCTTTTTCTGTTTCCGAAAGATGAACATGCAGTTTCAGGTCGTGTCTTGAGGCAAATTCCCCGGCCCACACTATATTTTCTTCCGAAACCGTATATACGCCATGCACCGAAATACCGAACCTTATTTTTTCAGGCCAGGCTGTGGAAGCTGCAAAGGATGCCTCACACTCATCCCGCTGCCGTGCAGCCGCATTCCTGTCAAACTGGTCCAGCATTACATAAGTAAGATGTGCCCGCATGCCTGAATCGGCGACGGCCCGCATGGCCGAATCTATCATCCAGTACTGATCATTGAAAAAGGCCGTACCGGTCTTAATCATCTCCAGACAGGCCAGTCTGGTACCATAATATATGAAATCAGGATTAAGATGTTTTTCCATGCGCCATACCTTATCCAGCCAGTTTCCGAGAGACATATCCTCTCCTACACCCCTCATCATAGTCATGGCACTGTGCGTATGCATATTTACAAACGAAGGTACAATCCTTTTTCCGGATGCATCCAGAACCGGCATTCCGTCTGCCCGTCCGCTCACATCAGTACCGGCAGGAAGTATTTCCGTAAACAGTCCGTCCATTATCAGCACATCACGGACACCAGCATCCGTCACTACATTCTTCAAATACAGATTACCCATCACATGAATTCCTTTTCCATGCAAAAATACTATTTTTGTGCCATAAACAAAAGGCAGCCGATGCGTATACTCTGGTTAGACATAAATTCATCCTATTCCCATTCTTCGCTGGCAATTCCGGCACTCGACGCACAACTTCATGAAGAAACCAGAAATGCACACGAGTGGAAAATAATATCCGGAACCGTAAAGACCCCTGAACAGGAACTGATATCTGAAACGGAAAATTTCGCACCGCAGCTGCTCATGTCCACGTTGTGGCTCTTCAATCATGAGTATGCCATCAGAATCATAAAGAAAATAAAACAACTGTATCCGGAATGCACCGTACTTCTCGGAGGGCCTGAATTTCTCGGAGACAATTCGGAATTTCTCCACAGAAACCTGGAAGTAGATGCGGTTTTCAAGGGCGAAGGCGAGGAAATCTTCAATGAACTCATCTCATCACCTCTGAAATACCGCATGATTCCCGGAATGTGCTATCTTGAGAAGGGAAACGACGGCACATGGTCATACCATGACAGTTCAGCAATACAGACAAAGAATTTCGCATCGCTGTCATATCCTGAATCATCCGTATTTTTCAGATGGGACAAGTCATTTATCCAAATCGAAACTTCCAGAGGATGCTTCAACACCTGCACGTTTTGCATAAGCGGGCTGGACGGGAGGACACAGGAAATAGATATTCCGGATATACGTTCACGCATAGAAAATGCATGTAAACATGGAATACGTGAAATACGCATTCTGGACAGGACATTCAATGCAAAGCCGGAGAGAGCTTCCGAAATGCTCGAAATATTCGGGGATTTTTCGGGAAAGATCAGGTTCCATCTGGAAATACATCCCGCACTCATGAACAGGAAACTCATGGAAAGAATTTCCGCAATGCCGCGAGGGCTTCTACACCTCGAAGCGGGAATCCAGAGTCTGGATGAAAACGTAATCACACTCTGCCGAAGAAAAGGAAGTTCAGAAAAAGCATTTGCCGGAATCCGCAACCTGATTGAAAACAGTTACTCGGAAATACACACAGACCTCATAGCCGGTCTTCCGGGATATACTTTGGACAGGTTGCTGGAAGATGTAGCCGTCCTTACAGGCACAGGAGTACACGAAATTCAACTCGAATTGCTGAAACTGCTCCCCGGGACACACATGAGGGAACATTCGGTACAACACGGTATAAAATATTCCCCGCTTCCCCCGTACGAAGTACTCTCCACCCCTGATATTTCCTATGACGAACTTATAAAGGCCATGAAAATATCGCGCATGCTCGATTTCTGGTACAACGATCCTGAATGGAGGAATTTCTTCAGGATTCTTGTCAGCGGGAAAGATACATTGACAGAACTTCTTGAATTTACCGGAGACAGGATGCTCATATCTGAACTACTCGGTAAGGAAGCAAGGGCCGGAATTCTCGGGAAATTCACGGAAAAACACAGACCGGAACTGATTCCGTCATTCGTCAGGTACTGGATCGAAGCAGGACTTTCAGTAAAAAAGGACTTCGGGTCTCTTTCAATCATGTGGAAATTCGATGATTGCCGGCATGAAAATCCCCTGCTTGACAAAGACAACCCTTTCCTGACATACAGATACGTCACGGACAGACATTTCGGAAAAAGATACTGGTTCGCCTTCGACAAAAGAATATGCAGGAACAGACCTGTATCAGTCAAAACCGTGGATTTGTAACATTTTTCAAGCACTATCCGACAGACAGTTAAAAACATTAATCGTTTTATTTATATTTCATGATTTTTATTATCTTTGTCTGAAATTAATATACGATATGGTAACTAAACAACTTATAAATCCAAAGAGCATCGTTGTCGTAGGGGGGTCCGACGATGTAAGAAAACCGGGAGGCAACGCCCTGTACAATCTTATTCACACCGGATACAGCGGAAAGATACATGTAGTAAACCCTAAGGCTGAATATGTTCAGGGAATAAAGGCATGCAAGTCAGTTGACGAGTTGTCGGATGTGGATCTCGCAATACTTGCCATTCCCGCAGGATCGTGCACCCAGGCCGTAGAAACACTTTGCAAGAAAAAAGGCTGCAAGGCCGTCATAATATTTTCCGCCGGATTCCATGAAGACGGTGAGGAAGGAGCCAGAATAGAAAAGGAGATAACTGACATAGTCAACGAGACGGGGGCATCCCTGATAGGCCCGAACTGCATCGGAGTGATGACTCCAAACTATGCCGGACTGTTCACCAAACCTGTTCCGAAACTGTCCTCATATGGTGCGGACATAATATCCGGTTCAGGCGCCACTGTAGTATTCATACTTGAAGCTGCAATGAACCTGGGACTGAGGTTTTCTTCTATATTCTCGGTAGGGAACAGCGCACAGCTTGGAGTAGAGGACATACTCGAATACCTCGACGAATCATATGAACCGGGTGTAAGTTCTCCTGTAAAACTGCTGTACATCGAAAGTATCAATAATCCTGAAAAGCTTCTGAAACATGCACGCTCACTGAGTCTGAAAGGAGCGACGGTTGCTGCAATCAAATCAGGTTACAGCGAAGCAGGAAGCCGTGCCGCATCATCACACACCGGAGCTCTGGCTTCTCCAGACCAGGCAGTTGACGCTCTTTTCAAAAAGGCAGGCATAATAAGATGTTACGGGAGAACGGAACTTGTCACCTTGGCATCCGTACTTACATTCCCGAAACCTAAAGGCAAAAAGATAGCAATCGTAACACATGCCGGAGGTCCTGCAGTCATGCTTACGGACGTACTCTCTACAAACGGAATAAAGATTCCTGAAATAAAGGGAGAAAAGGCAAAGGAACTTCTCGAAAAACTTTATCCAGGATCGTCAGTCGCAAACCCGATAGACTTCCTGGCCACAGGTACTGCCGAACAGCTGGGCCATATTCTTGATGCATGCGAAAACGACTTCGACGTGGACGCCGTGGTAGTCATATTCGGCTCACCTGGACTGGGACATGTATACGACGTTTACGATGTTCTATGGGACAAGATAAGCAAATCCACAAAACCTATTTATCCTGTACTGCCTTCGGTGATAAACGTAAAGGATGAAATACAGTACTTCATGGACAAGGGAGGCGTCTGTTTCCCTGACGAAGTGCCTTTCGGAAAAGCACTTTCGGAAGTTCTGAACGCAACCGGAGCCATCAGGGAAGAGGAATCGGCCCCTGTAGACATAGCAATGATAAGGAAAGTCATCGATGAAGCCGGCAACGGATACCTGTCGCCGGACAAGGTTCAGATTCTGCTCGACGCCGCCGGCATATCAAGGGCAAGGGAAGCCGTAGTCAACAACGAAAAAGACCTTATCAGGGAAGCCAAGGCAATAGGTTATCCGATAGTGATGAAGGTAGTGGGACCTGTGCACAAGACTGACGTCGGAGGTGTAACACTCGGTATAAACGACGACGGAACACTGTTTTCGGAATTTGCAAGAATGATGAAGATCAAGGACACCACTGCAGTCCTGCTCCAGCCGATGCTGACAGGGACGCAGCTTTTCATAGGAGCAAAACGCGAAGGCAAATTCGGACATCTGGTAATGTGCGGACTTGGCGGAATATTCATCGAAGCCTTAAAGGACGTTTCTTCAGGACTCACTCCTGTATCAAAAACGGAAGCCGACAACATGATACATTCGCTTCGCGGATACAAGCTGATCCAGGGAACAAGAGGACAGGAAGGAGTGAACGAAGTATTGTTCAATGAAGCGATAAGGCGTGTTTCCGCATTGTGCAGAATAGCTCCGGAAATATACGAAATGGACCTGAATCCTCTTCTGGGTAATCCGAAGACCGTTACAACCGTGGATGCAAGGATAAGAATAGAAAAGTAAAATGCTGAAAAGACTTATAGAAAAATACAAGGAACAGACGCCGACCATGCAGGGTTTCATAGTATTGTTCATACTGCTTGTAATTGGCATAATAATACGATGGAACTCGATAATCGAAGGCATCAGAGCCGGATTTGAATTTTTCAGTACAAAATAAACAACATAACCCAATAACAAATAATACAATATGGCACTAAGAGGAGCAATCGTGGTTGACAACGAAAAATGCAAAGGCTGCGGCGTTTGCGTTGCAAACTGTCCCACAAAAACCATTGCCTTGTCCAAGGAGGTCAATGGAAAAGGGTACAACTTCGCCTACATGGCAAACCCTGAGTCATGCACAGGATGTACAAATTGTGCAACGGTATGTCCGGACTCGGTAATTACCGTTTATCGAGTTAAGATCTAATAAATTCAGAGATATGGCAGAGAAAATACTACTTAAAGGAAATGAAGCCATCGCATTGGCAGCTATCCACTGCGGATGCGACGGTTATTTCGGCTATCCTATCACCCCCCAGTCAGAAGTGATGGAAACATTAATGGCCGAAAAGCCTTGGGAAACAACCGGAATGGTCGTACTTCAGGCTGAAAGTGAAACAGCATCCATCAACATGGTCTACGGTGGTGCAGGTACAGGAAAGAAAGTGATGACTTCATCCAGCAGCCCTGGAATAAGTCTGATGTGTGAAGGTATCAGCTATATGGCTGGCGCAGAACTGCCTTGTCTTGTCGTTGACGTACAGAGGGGAGGTCCTGGTCTCGGTACCATCCAGCCTTCTCAGTCCGACTATTTTCAGGCTACAAAAGGCGGCGGACACGGTGACTACAAGATAATCGTGCTTGCTCCTGCATACGGCCAGGAAATGTACGATTTCGTTGACCTTGCATTCGAACTTGCATTCAAGTACCGCATGCCGGCAATGATTCTTGCCGACGGTGTCATCGGACAGATGATGGAAAAGGTTGAAATCAAGGAACAGAAACCGAGATGGACTGCAGAAGAAATAATCAAGAATGCACCTTGGGCCGCAACCGGAAAGACAGCGGACAGAAAGAGAAACATCATCACATCTCTTGACCTCGACCCTGTAAGTCAGGAAAAGCACAATATCCATCTTCAGGAAAAATACAGAACAGTTGAAGAAAACGAAGTCCGTTACACCGAATACAGATGTGACGATGCCGAACATCTTATCGTAGCCTTCGGATGTATGGCCAGAATCGCAGAAACTGCAATAGACAGAGCCAGAGAAGAAGGCATCAAAGTCGGTCTCCTCAGACCTATCACCCTGTTCCCGTTCCCTAAGAAGGCTATCGAAAACCGTCTTCCTCAACTTAAATCAATGATGAGCGTGGAACTTAACGCAGGCCAGATGGTTGAAGACCTCAAACTCATAGCAAACGGAAAGGTACCTGTTCACTTCTTCGGAAGAATGGGCGGTGTGGTAGCATCTCCGGATGAAATTTACGAAGCAATTGTTAAGAGATTTAAATAATAGGACAATGGATATTAAAGATATAATCAAAGAAGAAAATAAGGTATACGGTAAAACACCTGTCCTTACCGACAATGTCATGCACTATTGTCCGGGATGTTCTCACGGTGTGATTCACAAGCTTATTGCTGAAGTTATCGAAGAGATGGGTATCCAGGACAAGACCGTAGGCGTATCTCCTGTAGGATGTGCCGTTCTCGCATACAACTACCTTGACATAGACTGGGAAGAGGCTGCTCACGGTAGAGCTCCTGCTCTTGCCACGGCAATCAAAAGACTCAATCCTGAAAAATACGTATTCACATATCAGGGAGACGGTGACCTCGCTTCGATAGGTGCTGGTGAAATCATGCACGCATGCAACAGGGGCGAAAACATCGTAGTCATATTCGTAAACAATGCCATTTACGGTATGACAGGAGGCCAGATGGCACCGACTACACTTCTGGGAATGGTTACCGCAACTACCCCTTACGGAAGAAACGCAGAACTCAACGGTTATCCGCTCAAACTAACCGAACTTATCGCACAGCTAGACGGGACATGTTATGTGACTAGACAGTCGGTACAGAATCCTGTAGCGGTAAGAAAAGCCAAAAAGGCAATCAGAAAAGCATTCGAGAATTCAATGATGAAGAAAGGTACATCATTCATTGAAGTTGTAGGTACCTGCAACTCAGGATGGAAGATGAATCCTGTAAAGGCCAACCAATGGATGGAGGAAAACATGTTCCCTAAATATCCGGTCGGTGATATTAAAGACATTTAATAAAAAAGGTAAAAAAGATGAAAGAAGAAATAATTATAGCAGGATTCGGAGGACAGGGAGTCCTTTCCATGGGTAAAATCCTTGCGTATTCCGGAATCATGCAGGATCAGGAAGTGGCATGGATGCCGTCATATGGTCCTGAAATGAGAGGTGGTACGGCAAATGTTACGGTTATCTTAAGCGACAACAAAATCAGTTCTCCTATTCTCAACAAGTTCGATACTGCAATCATTCTCAACCAGCAGTCACTTGACAAATTTGAAAGTGCAGTAAAACCAGGTGGACTTCTTATTTATGATCCTAATGGTATTACTCACCATCCTACAAGAACCGACATCACCATTTGCACAATAGATGCGGCTGCTGAATGTGCGGAACTCGGCAATGCTAAAGCATACAATATGGTGGTTCTTGGCGCATTCCTCAAGATGAAACCTATAGTAAAAATGGAGAATGTCATCAAAGGACTCAAGAAATCCATTCCTGAAAGGCATCATCACCTCATTCCTATGAATGAACAGGCTATTCAGGTCGGTATGAACAAGGTTATAAAGAAATAGGACGGAATATTTACGTCTCTTGACTTCGGGGGCTGTGTCAGAATAAACTACTGATACAGTCCCTGAAGTTTTTTATAAGGTCAGAAAAACCTGCAAGAGACTCCGCAACCGGCCATATAACAAAAGATAAGGGATATTTAAGAAAAATATATTTGTTTTTACTATATTTGCAATGTAATATGCGCGATAAAGTACGGAAACCAAAATGAAAGAAACGTCAAGAACGGCATTGGAGAAACTGAAAAGCCAGATTGAATTGCTCATTTCCAGATATGAGACAACGGCTGCGGAGAACGAGCGCCTGAAAGACGAAATTTCTAAATACAAGACGCGCATACTGCACTATGAAATTGAAATAAGTAAAAACAACAACAGAAAAAAAGAACTGGAAGATAAAATAAACAGGCTACAGTTGGGAGAGGCGTTCGTTGCTTCCTCGGGAAGTTCGAATGAAGCGAAGCAGGTCATAACCGGACTTATACGTGAGATAGACAAGTGCATTGCATTGCTAAACGAATAAAATGGAACAACAGCAAAACATATCCATACGAGTTACGATTGCGGACAGATCATATCAATTGAACATAAATCCGGCTGACGAAGAGGTGGTAAGGCTGGCGGCAAACAAATTGAACGAAAAGACCCTGATATACAAGAAAAGATATCCGGGAAAGGACACTCAGGATATACTGGCCCTTGCCAGTCTGCAATTCGTCAGCATGCTTATAGAAACTGAGAAAAATGAACTGGCCGGACTAGAAGGGGGGATTGACGCGATAAACAGACAACTGGAGAACTATTTACAACAGAGTAATGTAAATATCTGACATACCGCCGGTTTCGCTCTTTGCGAAAATCAACACTTAAAAACGTACCGGGTGAACCGACAGACAAGGACAGGCCTAGGTTACCTTCGGGGATTCTGCACGCAGGACGTTGGAAGTCTGCGTCTATAATCGGAGCCCAAATCCTACTTGGACAGATTTTTGTCTAAACAGCATTCCGGCGGTTTTTTATATCTTCCGTTTTATATTGAACAAATACTAAACTATATATAAAATGGATGTAATAACTATCATAGCAGCAGCATTGATTGCGGCAATTGCAGGATTTTTCGCCGCATACTACATAGTAACAAAAGTAGTACTTACAAAGAAGAGGGAACAGATCCTCAAGGAAGCCGAGCAGGAAGGCGAATCCATCAAAAAGGAAAAGATATTTCAGGCAAAGGAGAAATTCCTGCAACTCAAAAGCGAACATGAACAGTACGTTTCAGAAAAAAACAACCAGATACAGCAGATTGAAAACAAACTCAAACAGAAAGAGCTCATCCTAAACCAGCAAAACCAGGAAATAAACAAAAAGCAGAAAGAAATAGAGTCCATCAAGGAAAATCTCAAAAACCAGGTCGAAATCGTCAACAGGAAAAGCGAAGAATGTGACAGGCTGAAATCCGAAACCATCAGGCAAATTGAGGAAATTGCCGGAATGACCGCTGCAGAAGCCAAGAACCAGCTAATGGAAACAATGAAGGATGAAGCAAGGACCCAGGCAATGTCATACATAAATGATGTGATGGACGAAGCAAGGCTGACTGCAAGCAAGGAAGCGAAAAGAATTGTAATCAATACAATACAGAGAACAGCTCCGGAAACGGCAATTGAAAATGCCGTTACAGTATTCAATATTGAAAGCGACGAGATAAAAGGAAGGATAATAGGCCGCGAGGGAAGAAACATCAGAGCCCTCGAAGCTGCTACCGGTGTTGAGTTCGTGGTTGATGACACTCCGGAAGCCATACTTTTGTCAGCATTCGACCCTGTAAGAAGGGAAGTGGCAAGACTGGCCCTTCACCAGCTTGTTACTGACGGAAGAATCCATCCTGCAAGAATAGAGGAAGTCGTGGCAAAAGTCCAGAAACAACTTGAGGATGAAATAATGGAAACCGGTAAAAGGACCTGTATCGACCTTGGAATCCATGGACTGCACGTGGAACTTGTCAAATTGATAGGAAGGATGAAATACCGTTCCTCATATGGACAGAACCTGCTTCAGCACTCACGTGAAGTCGCAAACATCTGTGCAACCATGGCTTCGGAACTCGGTCTCAATCCTAAAATCGCCAAAAGGGCCGGTCTTCTCCATGACATTGGAAAGGTATCGGATGAAGATCCTGAGCTTCCGCATGCAATACTGGGTATGAAACTTGCCGAAAAATACAAGGAAAAACCGGAAGTATGCAATGCGATAGGAGCACATCACGAAGAAGTGGAAATGATGTCCCTGATATCTCCGCTTGTACTTGTCGGCGATGCTATTTCAGGCGCAAGACCGGGCGCAAGACGCGAAGTCATCGAATCATATATTAAACGTCTTAAGGAAATGGAAGACATTGCAATGTCACATCCAGGCGTTACAAAGACATATGCAATACAGGCAGGAAGAGAACTGCGTGTAATCGTAGGAAGCAAACAGGTGAGCGACCAGGAAGCTGAAACCCTATCCATGGAAATAGCAAAAAAGATCCAGGAAGAAATGGTATATCCGGGCCAGGTCAAGATTACCGTAATACGTGAGACAAGATCCATAAGTTTCGCAAAATAAATAACCTGAAACATGATAAAAAAGGCGATACCTGCTAAAGGCATACGCCTTTTTTCATATCGACAGTAATCCGTCATGAAAGCCAGCATAATTATTCCAGCCTACAACGTAGGAAAATATATTGCGGAATCCGTGGAATCCGCAATGAGACAGACCTATCGGGACATAGAAATCATAATAATAAATGACGGCAGCACAGACAATACGCTCGAAGAAGTATACAGGGCGACAAAAGGCGACAACCGCTGCATTGTCATAAACCAGAACAATACCGGAGTGTATATTGCAAGGAAAAATGCATTGGAAACCGCAACGGGAGAATACGTCTTCTTCCTTGACGGCGACGATACGCTGGAACCGTTCGCCATCGGTAAAATGATGGAAAAGGCAAAGGCCGAAAACCTTGATATCTGCTCATGCAATGCAAGAAGGGTTACAGACTCATACAGTTGCGAAATGAAGGAAAAATGCAGCGGAATTCTGACAGGATACGGCTTTTTCGAAAAAATCCTTTACCGTGAGATTTCCGTATGGCTTGCAAAACTTTACCGCAGGGATATCCTGTCCGGCTGCATGGATCTCGACATACGCATCAAAAGCGGAGAAGACAGACTTGTGAATCTCAGCGCCGGCATAAAACAGCCCAGAGCAGGCTTTGTAGAGGAAATTTGCCTCAATTATTTCCAACGCAGCGGTTCTGCATCGAGGGCACATCTGGATTTCAGCTACATGACCGACTACAACAAGGTCGTACAAAAAATCATATGTGCGGATGACAACCTGAAAGACAACATCGGAAAATATTCCCTCGCCGACATTTTGTGGTGGTATAAAATATATATCAGAAAAAGCAGCAACCCATGGATCGGAAATTATCCGGAAAGCATCAGTCTTTACAAATCGGTGACTTCAGACGAATTTGAAATAAAAAAGCATCTGTCCGCAATGGACAGAATGCTTATACGCTTATACAGATTCAGGATTGCAAGGCCGCTGTTTCTGGCCATGACAACTGCAGAAAGGCTATCTTGCAGTCTCAGAAGGAGAATCAATAAATAAGTCCATGCTTCTGAACAGAGGTTTTCTGATTAAGTCTTCGGGAACAAAAGCCCAGTTGCGTTGCACTCTGATCTTAAGTTCGCCCATTTCGGAAATATAGTCGATAAGGGCCGTCCTCAGATCTCCGTATTCCGACACACCTCTCGACTCAAGTTCGGCCTTTCCTCCTTCTATCACCGGATGAAGAAGATTTCCACCTCCACTGAAACGGTATGATGAAATAGCTACCGTATAAAGCGAATCAACCGAAAAAGGACGTCCGTCGGAAAAAGCTGCAATGGTTACCCTATCACCGGCAGGTTTGGTCGCATCTACAGTATAATCTATACCGAAAGCGGAATCCAGGTTATATGTGTTGTTAACTATCCTGTAGCCACCGTCATCGGTTCTGTAAAGATTCAGAAGCATGTCATCTTCCGAAGAAACGGTTTTTATCCAGTTGGAATAGACCCTCTCGAGATATGAATCCATCTCCTGTCCTGTCATCCTTATCTTGTAGACAGTATTCTCGAAAGGACATAGTTTGAACACATCATCTACAGTAAGAAGACCTTTCCTTATTATGAAATTCATCTTCAGAGGCGCCGTTATTGAAATATCAGCTCCGGTAAGTTTTTTCTGGACATCATGCATAAGCTGCATATATTCCGACGGACCGGCAAGGGCCCTGGCCGAACGTATGACGGATGCATTTTTTCCTATCTTTCGATTGGTGAATTCCTTTACCTTAACGAAATCCTTGTGGAATGCCTCGTCATATTTTTCGGAAGAAGGATATTCCGCCAGATCTACTATATCACCGCTTATTTTCCTTGAAACGACCTTGTCACGCTTGAATTCCAGTCTGACAGAAACTGAAGAAAGATAATGGCTTTTCGAACCTGCGGTAATAAGGAGAGTCGAATCTCCGGAAGCATTCGGAATCTGTTCAAGATATCTGCTGTGATCATGCGCCGCAAATATTATATCCACATCCTTGAGTTTCCTTGCGAGGTAAAGGGCAACATTTTCCTGATTGTCATTTCCATCCCCTATTCCAGAATGTATCGCTACTATTACCATGTCAGCCTTTTCCTTTCTTCTTATTTTTGGGACGAGCGACTCAAGAGTTTCCAGCGGATCGTCGAATTCCAGACCTTTCCAGGCCGATTCCGGAAGCCATCCCTTTATGTTTTCATTGGTTAGCCCTATCAGAAGGATTCTGGCCCCGTCTACATTGAATACCCTGTATGATTCGAAAGGTTTGCTTCCGTCATCCGAAGCGGTAATATTTGCAGCCAGATATGGTATTTCCGCTTTTTCAAGTTCGCGTCTGAACCTGTAATATACAGACGGCCCAGTCTCGATATCGTGATTTCCTACAACCAGAGCATCATAGCCCAAATAAGAAAATATTCTTGAAAACGTACAGGCCGCGGTATCGATGAAATTAAAATAATACGCTGAATTGTCACCCTGAAGATGGTCCCCTGCATCTATGAGAAGATATTTTCTGGAGTCATTACGCCGCTCTTCCAAAAATGAAGCCAGTCGCGACAGAGAATAGTCCTTTCTGTATCCTCCGACATATACCGAATCGAAGATAGCAGAATGAGTGTCATTTGTGGAATAGATGTCAAAAATTACTTCTCCGTTTCTTTTCAGAGCGTCTCCGCACGAAGAAACCGAAAGCGTCAACGATAAAAACAGAAAACTTGCTATGATTCTATATTTCATTTCACTTAAACTTTGAACGTGTAAAGATATAAAAAACATCAGTAGATAAGTTCAAATCTGTCGGAAGAAGCCCAGACTTTGAATGTTTTTCTGGATTTCCGTACAAGTTGCACATCAATATCGAAAAGCAACATCCTGCCGGATCCGGTTGAATATTCTTCAGGCACAAGCAGGTCCCCGTATGGGGAAACGGCATGAGAACGTCCCCCCTCCTGCTCCCCGGCAATTTCAGATGCGGAATTGCAGAAAATATAATAGCATTGGTTTTCAACGGCCCTGGCCCTGACAAGCAGCTCCGCCGCCCCTACTCTTGATCCAGGCCATTGGGCTATGTTAAGTACGGCATCATAATCACCGTCCACAACCCTGGACCATACCGGGAATCTCAAATCAAAACACAACTGGAGCAAAAAACGCATTCCCCTGAAATCCACGATTACCCGTCTGTTCCCAGGAGAAAAGGCCTCGGCTTCAGCCCCGAGGAAAATATGCCTTTTGTCATAACTGGAAATCACCTTTTCACCGTATACAAAATAAAACCTGTTGTATTTACCGTTTCCGTCAGATACGGGAACGGAACCGCAAACGGCCGCATCGTAGATAACGGAAATTCTCTTCATCCATGATAACGAAACACCGTCTTCCGTATTCTCGAAATCATCGAATCCGGGATGAAATCCTGTGGAAAAGAATTCGGGGAACACGATGATGTCTATTCCCCTTTTTCTGGGAACAGGCATATCAAGCATATTCCCGTACATTTCAAGACGTTCCTCTTTGCTGCTGCAAAAGCACGAAGGTTCCACACAGAGTATGTTCATGGTCTATTTTTTTGAATATATCCTGTCCATTACAAGTGCAATGGCTCCATCTCCTGTAACATTGCATGCCGTCCCGAAACTGTCCATCGCGATATACAGGGCAATCATAAGTCCCTGCTGCGTTTCATCGAAACCGAGAACCGAAGACAGGACGGCAAGAGCCGCCATTATCGCTCCACCGGGAACGCCAGGCGCTGCCACCATCGTTATCCCCAGCATGAATATGAAACCGGAATACAGCGTCACGTCTGTAGGCATGCCAGTCATCCATGCAATGGCAAGAGCACAGGCCACTATTTTCAGAATACTTCCTGAGAGATGTATCGTCGCACATAGAGGTATGACAAATTCCGCAAGCTCGCTTTTCACGCCGTTTTTCTTGGCTCTTTCAAGAGTGACAGGAATAGTTGCGGCGGAAGACTGCGTCCCTAACGCCGTCATATATGCCGGCAGCATTGTCACAAGCAGTTTGAAAGGATTGCGACGTGTCACCGCCCCTGCTATCGAAAACTGTATTATCAGAAGGGCAACATGCATTACGAATATCACGACTATCACCTTCAGGAAGAGACCCAGGACGGAAACAACCTGTCCTTCAGCTCCGAGTTTCAGAAAAATACCGAAAATAAAGAGCGGCAACAGCGGTATGATGGATTTGGTTATTACTATCATTACCATTTCCTTGAATTCTGAGACTGCTGCAACCAGGGTCCTTGCCTTTTCCTTTATACCGGAAAGGGTAAGACCTGTGATAAACGCAAGCACCAGAGAAGACGTCACGCTCATAAGAGCCGGCATGTCTATGGTGAAATAAGGAAGTATTTTCACTGCAGACTGGGAATTCACCTCAACGAAATCTTCAGGATTCAAAATATAAGGATAAGTCAAGGTAGATACAAAATATGAAAGATATCCCGAAAAGACAGTGCTTCCATATGCAATAAGAGTAGTCAGCAGAAGCATCTTTCCGGCGCCTCCGCCAAGTTCTATTATTCCGGGAGCTACAAGCCCCAGTATTATAAGTGGTATGGCAAATCCCAGATAGTTGCTGAATATCGAATTGTATGTCTCGAACAGACGGGTCAGCCAGTCAGGAAAGAACATTGAAGCCAGACACCCCAGAATGATAGCGATTATTACTTTTGCAAGCAGACCTACTTTAAATTTTTTCATAATTATTTCAGGTTTTGTTTTAAAATACAATATCTTTTCAAAAAGCGACCTGCACTTCCAGAACTAACCTGTTGCCCAGATTCCCTGTAAGTGAATGTTCATAGTCTATACGAAGATGCGAAGCTATCCTGTATACCTCAAATGCACAGGTAAGTCCGGCAGTCAGACGGTTTACATCAAGGCCGTTGTCCATTACATTATGTCCCACGGCATCCCATTTGACAGCAGGGGCAAGACTCTTTACTGCCCCGTTACCTTCCAGGGCAAATATCCATGCCCCCTGCAAAAGCACATTCGAAATCTGGTTGTTTCTGTCCAGACAATTATGATTCGTATACTCCGTAGAAAGCATCAGCCGGCCTCTCCTGTATCCCGACTCTATTCCCCAGTTGATATAGGTAAAGGTACCGTCGTTTTCTATTCTGTCGTTCTGCATCACCTTGGCAGCAATCCTGAATCCGTTACCGTCTTTTCCTGCCTCAATCTTCGCACTGAGCGACGGAGTATTCTTCCATTGAGGTTCGTTGAAATTGCATCCGGTGTAATATCCGGCCTTGACAGTCAGCGGGAATGCTTCCCCTCCGAAAGTATAAGAAGCGGAAATACCAACATCCCTTACGGAAAATGGAGAATTGGTAACAAACAGAGGATAGTCGCTGAACCACAAAAGCCCCGGAGTGATCGAGGGAATATTGAAAAAAGGTATGACGTTCTGCCCGAAAGTAATCTGCAGGCCATCGGCAGGTGTAAATGCAGCATAAGCGTCAAGCAGTGTGAACTTGTGTGCGAGATCCGCCTGAACCCTGTATGAAAAGAAATCCGCTATGTTACCGCGTATCCCCATTCTGAGGTTCTTGGCCGCAAACTTCACGTTTCCTTCCATATCATACTCGTTACGCAGTTTCATATAGCCGTCAAATGAAACTGCCTTTTTTTTCTGCATCTGCCCGGCAGACGGTGCCGAAAACGTTTCGGTGGCAAATTCCGCTGCAGACAAAAAAAACGGAAAAACAATTCCCGCCAGCAACAGGACATTTCTGTAAATACAAGACGAATTCATGACATTTGTTCAAACCGTGCAAATTTAGCAATAAATAATTTATTAAAATATTTTGTTAGCTTTGCGCCCAAAATTATGAACATGAAAAAATTATTATCTACAACACTTGCCGTCGTACTGAGCATGACGGCATTCGCACAGACGAACTTCAGAAACATAACCGTTGACGAAGCAATCGAGTTGTCGAAAAAGGAAAACAAACTCATTTTCATCGATTTTTACACTGACTGGTGCGGTCCGTGCAAGATGATGGCCAAAAATGTTTTCCCGCAGAAACACGTCGGAGACTATTTCAACGCCAACTTCATCTGCCTCAAGCTAAACGCGGAGAAAGAAGGTAAGGACGCCGCTTCCGAATTCAAGGTAAATGCCTATCCTACATTCATCGTGATTGACAGCAACAGGAAGGTACTGATGAATATCAAAGGTTCCATGCAGGCAGATGATTTCGTACGCAAGGTCAAGAATGAACTCAACCCTGACATGTCTCCTGAAAAAATGAAGGAAAGGTACGACAACGGAGAAAGAACCCCAGAACTTGTAGACGGATATGCTCTGTACACCCTGCAGTCCGGAAAAGAGGACGAAGGAATGAAAATCATCGGGGATTATTTCAATTCACTTGATGACAAGCAGAAAAGAAGTGCGGAAAATTTCTTCATATACAAAAAATACACAACCGATGCAAACAGTCCTGCTGCCGAATATCTGTTTGCAAATTTCAGCAAATTCGACAGGAACATAAGATCGGATGCTGCCGAAACTGCACGCAGGCTGTATCACTCTGAAATCCTCAAATATCTTTCAGGTCATATTTTCGTAACGAAGATGTACAATCCTCAGGCATATGAAAAGCTGAGACAGGACATACAGGATGCCGGATTCGATAAAGTCTACCCGTACCAGCCTGTTTTCGGACTTATAGAATGCTATGCCAAAGGAGATTACAACGCATATCTCGACCTGCTGGAAAGTACGGGTGACGAACTTGCAAAGACAGATTTCAATCTTATCCTGCTGAACCTGAACAGACTTATTCCTGTAAAATCGGACGAGGCCCTCAAAACCAGAACTTCCGAATATATAAGGTCAGTACTCCACAAACTGGAACCTAACACAATAACCCTGATAGGCAGGGTGCTTACAAGTATAGAAACGGAATAATTTCTATTTCATCCTCATGGTCATCTCCGGACGCACACCGGAGATGAACAATGAAGGAAGCAGCAGAATGACCAGGATGAAAATGAACGCCGATACATTCAATACCGCCCACCATACGACGGGAAGATGCACAGGTACCGTATCCACAAAATAACTTGCAGGATCAAGACCTATCACCGAGAATTCCTTCTGTACAAACAACAGGACAAGTCCGACCAGATTCCCTATAAACATTCCTTTCAATATAAGCACGGAAGAATTACGCATGAATATTTCCGCCACGACAGAATTCTTCATACCCATAGCCTTAAGCGTGCCTATCATAGATATCCTTTCGAAAAGAAGAATAAGAAGCGCCGAAACCATATTGAATCCGGAAACAGCTGTCATAAGCACAAGCAGGACGACAAGATTCAGGTCCAGAAGGCCAAGCCAGTCATAAATCTGAGGAAAAACATCTCTTACTGAACCGAGAGCCATGGAATCCTCGTCATCAGGAGCCTCGTACAGTATTCTTTCTATCTCCACGGAAACAATTCCTTCATTATCCGGATTATCGAGAAAAATCTCATAACCGTTTATCTTGTTTTCATCCCACCCCATTACTCTCTGGAGAATTCTCATATCCGCAAGCACCATCCTGTCCTCAAGTTCTCCGAAACCGGCATCATATATTCCCGAAACAAAGAACTTCCTGACCCTCACTGAATTGGCAATAAAACTGACTGTCATGAAATCACCGGTAGCGATTCCTTTTTTTCGGGCCAGACTGCGTGATATCACTATACTGTCACAAGCCCTGTTCCCCTTGAATGTCGGAAGGACCCCTTCGTCAAGTACGGAAGAGAAAAAAGTCGTGCTGTATGTAGAATCCGCCCCTTTGAAAAGGAGAGCATCCACTTCAGTATCCTTCTGCAGTATACCTGTCGCATATACAAACGGTGATATGCTGGAAACATGTCCGGATGATGCTATTTCATCGATATAGGAAAAATTCCTGTCTACCGGATACTGGTTTTCGTAAATGCCTATACCGGGCGGCATCAAGAAAAGTTCACCCACGAAACCGGAAGTCTTTTCATATATTCCATGCTTGAATCCGAGTGATACGGCAAGAGCCACGATCATAACCGCAATGCTGACAGCAACTGAAAACACGGCAATCCTGCTGCTCAATCCTGAAACTTCCCCACCGGAACCTGAATTCCTCATCCTTGCAGAAATAAATTTAGCGATTTTCATCAACAGATTGCTTTAATTCAATTATTTATTATATTTGCGGTGCTCTTTTAACCTAAAACCAGAAATCATTTTTCGGGTATCACTCATTATGAGTTGGTATCCTGTTTTTTGAAAGCAGGTCCAGCGATTTCCCTACAACACCGCGAATCATCGCATTATAATCCGTATTGCTTTTCATTACATTTCTGTTTGCTATTATGCAGCAGACAGTAGCGGCCCTGTGTCCGAGATGCGCCGCCAGACCCGCAACGGCAGAACTCTCCATCTCGAAATTCGTAATTTTCAAATTGCGGCTTGAGAATCTCTCGAATCTGTCAAGCATGTCAGGCATGGAAAGCGGAATTCTCAAAACACGGCCCTGAGGTCCGTAGAAACCCGATGCCGACATGGTAATACCCATAAGGGCATCCTTTTCGAACAAGGAAGCAAGACTGTCGTCTGACTTTACGAAATATGGTCTCGGCAGAATGTCGAGCCATCCGGTTTCCTTTACGAATGCCTCTTCCATATCGGTACAGGTTACTTTTTCCCTGTTCGCATACCAGTTCAGAAGACCGTCAAAACCTGCGGAATATCTCGAAAATACCATTGATCCGACCGGAATGTCCGGTTGTACCGCACCCGAAGTTCCTATTCTCAGAATACGCAGAGCCGTATGTTTTTCCTTTACGGTCCTTGTTGTGAAATCTATGTTGACCAGAGCATCCAGCTCGTTCATCACAATATCAATATTGTCAGTTCCTATTCCGGTGGAAAGCACAGTGACACCCATACTCTTATACGACCCCGTAACAGAAATGAATTCCCTCGAAGCATTTCTGAACCTGATTTCATCAAAAAAGGATGCGACCATATCCACACGTCCCGGATCACCGACAAGAATAATGTTTTCCTCAATCTCTTCAGGCCTTATATGAAGGTGAAAAACGGATCCGTCAGGATTTATCATCAGTTCCGATTCAGGTATGACTCTTTTCATAATCGTATCTTTTTATTTACAAAAATAGGGATAAACGGCGAGATTATCCAATAAATCTTTCCATGGACACAAGTATGAGGGAACAAAAAATTATTATTTTTGTAAAAAAACAAAAAAACAGAAAACAAAATGATACAAAGAATCCAAACTGTATATCTGCTGGCTGCAGCCTTGTTTACAGGAGCACTTTTCTTCACACCGTTCATGTTCGTACAGACTGAAAGGATAATGTATACGGACTCTCTCACATTCACTATCCTGATAAGCATAACGTCACTGATATCGTTCGCAGACATATTCTGCTATAAAAACCGAATCATGCAGATGAGAATCGCCATGATGAACACGCTTATCCTGTTCGGATTCCAATGCTGGATAGCCTATATATTCTTCACCACCAAAGGGGCAGCGTTTTCCACCACGGCACTGTTTCCGCTTATTTCAATGGTACTCTTGCTTCTTGCATTCAGAAGCATAGCCCGTGACGAAGCGCTGGTACAGTCTGCAGACAGGTTAAGAAATATCAGAAAAAAGAAATAATTTCACTATATTTGCAAAATAGTGAAATTAATACATATAAACAATGAAAATTCTAAGATTTACATCAGCGTGTCTTATAGCCGCCATAATGGCCGGCAGTTGCGGAACGATGAACAAGACAGGCAAAGGTACACTCATCGGAGCAGGATCCGGAGCAGCTTTGGGCGCTGCAATCGGAGGCATTGCAGGAAAAGGTAAAGGAGCTGCAATTGGAGCCGCAATAGGAACAGCCGTAGGAGCCGGCACCGGTGCAATAATAGGACGTACAATGGACAAGAAAGCCGAAGAAGCGGCAAAGATAGAAGGTGCTGAAGTCGAAAAAATAACCGACAGCAACGGACTGACGGCAGTAAAGGTAACTTTCAACTCAGGCATTCTTTTCGCTTTCAACTCTTCTGAACTCAGCAGCAGTTCACAGAAGGCATTGTCAGATTTTGCTGTAATACTCAAGGAGGATCCGACGATAGACATTGCCGTTTTCGGACATACAGACAAGGTAGGCACATACGAGGCAAACCAGAAAGTATCTACGGACAGAGCGTTTTCAGTACAGCAATATCTGCAGAGATGCGGTGTATCGGCATCCCAGTTCAAGGAAGTAAAGGGATTGGGTTATTCGCAATATGACGAAAGCCTGTCCGCCGACGAAAACAGAAGAGTCGAAGTATACATGTATGCCAGCGAGGAAATGATCCGCAATGCAGAAAATTCAAAATAAAAACAACTAAAACAAATCATCATGAAGAGGACACTGCTTACAGCACTTATGGTGCTTATATGCACTATCGGATATTCACAGATTTCGTATAACGTAAAAGCCGGTCTGAATCTCAGCACACATATGGGAAAGGAAGCCGATGATGCGAATTTCAGGGCAGGAATACGCGTAGGCGCAGGAATGGAATACCGTTTCAATGAACTGCTGTCTTTACAGCCTTCGCTGTTTTTTACCCAGAAGGGAATGCAGTACAGTTTCACGCCTTCGGGAGAATCCGGTTTCAAAAACAAATTTTCAGTAACACAGATATATCTGGAAATCCCCGTCAATGCCCAGTTGCGTTTTGCCATAGCGGACAACACCAATTTCATTTTTGCCACAGGACCGTATATTGCTTGTGGAATTGCAGGAAATGCCAAGACAATAACCAGAAATGACGGAACCAAAAGCAGCATAAAAAAAGGTACGTTTGCCAACAACGGAGCTGACTATAATCGCTTTGACTTAGGTTGGAACATAGGTGCCGGTGTTGAACTCGGGAGAATACTCGTTGGTCTCGACACCCAGCTCGGATTCTGCAACATGAGGGACATATACAAAGCAAGGAATGCCAATATTTCAATCACGGTAGGATATCTTTTCTAAATGGAAGCAAGCATACAGCAAAGAAACATAAGGGAATGGATAATTGCCGCAAGGCCTTGGTCACTGCCGGCATCCATAATGCCTGTAATGGTTACAGCCGCATTCATCCTTTTCTCAGGGAAATTGGAAGTATCGCCTTTTATTGCGATACTTCTCATATTGTCAGTCGCAATGTTCCATACTGCAGGCAACCTTCTCAGCGACTACAACGACTATATAAACGGAATAGACACTAAAGACGCCCTTTGCGTAAGAAGCCTTGTAGACGGCAGGTTCAGCCGGTCCGAAATAAGAATCTACGGGCTGGCATCGATGGCTGCCGCCTGTCTGGCAGGTTCGGCCATACTGATTTTTGTTCAACCGGAAAGCATATTGCCGATAGTAATAACAGGGGTTCTGACCGCAGTTGGAACGAGTTCATACCACCTGATGAAATACAGGGCTCTGGGAGAAATCCACATCATTCTGTTTTTCGGTATAATGCCGGCCATTGCGACATCGCTTATATTGTCCGGAAGCTTAGACGCTGATGTCATTCTTCTCACCTTATGCTATTTTCCTTCAATCGCGGCCATACTTCTGGCCAACAACATAAGGGACATAAAAACCGACACTCAGGCCAACATAAAGACAATCGCCATGATCGCAGGAGGGAAAAAGGCATATGCAATGTACATTTCGCTGCTTGTCATACAACCGGTTTCAACATTGCTGCTGATCGCGGCGGGAATACTTCCGATTACATCACTTGTAACACTTCTTTCCCTGCCTCTGTTCTTCAAATGCATCAGGATTGTAAGAAAATCAGTCGACATGCCACAAGAAGCGAATGATGCCGACAAATGTACCGCCCAGCTGCAACTGTTCTACTGCATATTGCTTATCATATCGCTGATTCCGATAATTTAAAAAACGAGACTGTACAACATTTCGTACAGTCTCATTTTATTATAAATCAAACGGTCTTTCTCTTATTTTCTCAAAGGAGAAACCAGATATTCGAACATTTCTTTCATCGGAACCGCCATTGGCGTATTTTCAATCAGAAACTTTTCCACATAATCCATCCATATTTTACGCCGCTCTTCCGAAGGGACATTAACTGAACTTGCAAGGTCGTAGAATTTGCTCAAAATTCCGGGAAAAGCCGTTGGATATTTCTCCATCAGATCATCCAGCGCCTCATACCCGCGGTCATATTCACCCTTTTCAAAATATCGTGCACAAACCATCATGGCGATATCCTCATCAGTAAAAGGAAGTTCATATTCACGCCATCTATCGCAAACATTATCAAAAGCATCTGAACCTTCTGCTTTTTCCAGCTGCTGCTTGAACGATTTGGAAAGCAGCATTTTCCAATAATCCGCATGTAATGAAGACTCATATTGATTTTTCCAGTTGGAAGCTATATAATCAATAACTTTGGCATCAGAATCAAGACGCATTCTGAATACAAGCATTATCTGCAGAGTGGTATCGCATTGCTCAATCGGAGAAAGCTGCAGATAAAAATCATCGAATTCATCGGATGCGGTTGGATATTTTGCAAAATATTTCAATCCTGTCTCCAGAGAGCGGTCACCTTTATTCCACCTGTCAAGTACTGACTGGAAACGTCTTTCAGGCTCCTGAGCTATTTCTGCTTCAGAAATCAACTCTTCCGGTTTTTCAATTTCATTTATAAAACACGGACAGTATCGAAAAGTGTCAAAAAAATATTAACTTTGAAAGAATTTCAGATTATTCAATATTGAAAATGAATGGAACAGAGTGAATCTATACGGATCAGGCATATCAACGAAGGGATGGAAGACGGCTACCGTTTCATTTTTGATGAATACTATCAAAGCCTCTGATTATTTGCATATAAATATGTCAGGGATAAAAGTTGTGCCGAAGACATTGTAAACGATGTCATACTTGAACTGTATTCCAGAAAACTTCTTTTCAGCACATTGGAGTCATTGAAATCATGGCTGTTCATTTCTGTCAGGAACCGTGCATTGAACTATCTGAGACACAGCAAGGCATCCAGCAATTATCTGAAAGATTCCGGCATCGAAAAAGAAGAGATCTTTCTGAACAGAATAATAAAGGAAGAGGTTTATCTTCTGTTGAAAAAAAGCCATTTCCGAACTTCCCGAAATCTACAGGAAAATCTACACTTTAAGTCTGCAGGGAATGTCGAATGAGAAAATTGCTAAAATAATGAATCTGACGGTAGATTCCGTAAAAGCCTATAAAAAGCGCGGAAAACAGACACTGAAATCAAAATTGGGAATGATGTATTTTGGTGGCGTCCTGTTTTTCTATGCAGACAAGTGTCTTTTCAGTTGACATTTATCCCATTAATCGAGTACAATAAAACCCCGAAAGTCGTTCAGTAAACTTCCGGGGTTACATCCAGAACTGCTTCCACTTGAAAATTCATATTACAGCAGTCATTTCATAATCATACAGGCTTGTCTAAAGAAAAACCACTTCCAGTTTAGGATCAGCCATATCCGGATCAAGCGGATATATCGGTCTTTCCAGACGCTTATAAGGCAATTGGATCAGTTCCTGGTCCACTCCTCCCCTTGTATGCGCCATCATCCAGTCGGCTCTCATTGCGTAGAGTTCTTCTGTAAGGTAACCCAGTTTTACAACAATTATGTCCGCTTCCCTCGGTTTAAGATCCAGCCTGTCGAAGTTTCTCTCGTAATGGAAACCGGTTCTTTTCTCAGTAACAATCACCTGCATTGAACCGCATCTGACTACGATCTGGTCATTTTCCCCGTCTTCCACAATTTTCTCCACGACACCTTTTATTCTTACCGGAGGACAGTATCTGTCATCCACCATGGCACCGACTTCTCCGTCAACCGTACCGCCAACTCCTGCCTTTTTCGCAGCCTCAACCAGTTCCGGACCCGGTATTGACGCATATATCAGCCTTTTGCCGTTCCTGTTCTTGAATTCCGGTCTTTTGAGCAGTTTGTCCAGAGTCCATGTGACATCACCTGCCCCGCCTGCAGTAGGATTGTCACCCATATCACTGATGAAATAAGGTTTTACCTTGCTTTTCAATGCATTTTCAAGCACCTCTTCCAAAGAAGCAGTCGGCGCCACAAATTCGAATCTGTCCCTTACCGACCAGAAATGCTCCGCAAGTGACTTGGCTCCAGCCTCTACCTGTGCCTTATCATCCCCCACAACCATTACCACGCCATGGTTTCTCGGCTCGTCAGCCCACGGATATGACATCCATATAGCCGCGTCCACGACTCCGTCCAGAGCCTCTATCGGTTCGATTGCCTTGTAGAGGGACTTGCCAGGTTCCACCCTTGTAGATGTTTTTTCTCCAGGAAGGAGGATAGGTACCTTGACCCACGCCTTATAGGCCGGTTTGCCTTTTCCGCTCTCCAGCCTGTCAAGCAGATTGACGACGGCTCTCTCCCTTGAAATATATCTGTCCTCATGAGGTGACATCCTGTAGGACGTTATCATATCGACGTTCTTTGCCAGTCTGTGCGAAACACATCCGTGCGGGTCCATCGATGCGGAAATCATCACATCATCTCCGACCACCTCCCTGATTTTCGTTATATAGTCCCCTTCCGGATCATCCAGTCCCTCGACACTCATCGCACCGTGGATATCAAGAAATATACCGTCAAACGGCATCTGCTCTTTCAGAAGTCTCAAAGAACGGTTGAGCAGTGTATCATAGCACTCCCTTGTCACCATTCCGCCCGGAGTGGCCCAGGCCAGAAAGGCAGGTTTCCAGTCCGCCCTTGACAGCAGAATGGAATCCTCCCTGAAAAAAGGATAACTCTTTATTATGTCCTCCCCGTACAACGGACGAAACATGTCAAATGTCGTTCTTGCAGGAGAGAATGTACTGCACTCTATCCCAACTCCAACAATGGCAATCTTCGGTTTTTTGCTTTCCGAACACGAAAGCATGGTTGTCACAACTGACAACAGCAGAAATAATTTTTTCATAATGGTTCATCAATATTTTCCCACAAAGATACTGTTTTATTAAAACAGTTAATAATATATAATTATAACCAACAAATAATTTTTACAATCTCTTTTTTTACTATTTTTGTTTCGCCATCTTTTGCCAACAATGGAACTATGACAAACAAGGACGAAAAAAAAATTGAAATCCGGAGTTTATCTGCCGGTTTTCCTGTCTCTGGCTGCAGGATGTCTGCTCCAGATTCTTTTCGGATATATTCCTGCCGGCTTCTTTTCCTTTCCGGTCAATCTGATTATTGCCATGCTGTGGATATTCGGCATGTTCCATCTTGAACGCAACTGCAGGGAATCCACAACTACTGCCGTACTATCTTCAGGACATATGACAATACTTGTTTTATGTATGATTGCCGTCGGGGCACTTATAACAGGTCTATTTACACAAATGTCCCCTGAAAAGGCCGCCTCCATGGGAGGCTTTGCAGGCAAAATGGGTTTCTATAATTTCACGGGGACATGGACATTTTCGGTAATACTTTTCTGGTTTCTTACAAATCTGGGAATGGTTACCATACGAAGGATCATTTCAAAAAACAGAAACATGCGATGGAGATTTTTTCTGAACCACGCCGGCCTGTGGCTTGCCGTGTTCGCCTGCTTTATAGAAAAAGCGGATGAAACGACCCTCAGCATTCCCGTATTCAGAAATCTCACAAACCGTACAGCATACAACCAGGAAGGCAGACCGGTACTTCTTGACAGGGAATTTACCCTGCGGGATTTCAATATGGCCCTCTACGAAAACGGTGCGCCAAAGCGCTATACAGCTACCATAGGATGCGGAAACGAATCCTTCATCCTTGAAGTAAACAGGCCCTTGTCCTCTGGCTTCGGAGAAGACATTTATCTTTCCGGATATGATACCGAAAACATAACACCCGAATACTGTACGCTGCTGATAGTCAGACAACCTTACAAATGGCTGATACTTGCCGGTATCATAATGACAATGGCCGGAGCGGTACTTATGTTTACGGGCGGTATAAAAAGACACAATGCAAAAAAATCAGCTTGAAATGATAACCTGGAACACTTTCTACATATTTGCCGCAATATCGATCATATTGTGGACGGCAGGTGCGATAACAGCCTTGCTGTCAGGCAGCAGAAGCAGGTTTGCCGTTCTGCTGTCCACGGCAGAAACCGTTGTGTTTGCCGCATTTATCGCGGGATTATGGACTTCACTGGAAAGACCGCCCCTAAGGACAATGGGAGAAACCAGACTATGGTATTCCCTTTTTATGGGAATAGCCGGAACAATCACATATCTCAGATGGAAATACAAATGGATACTCTCTTTTTCCACTGTAGTTTCAACCGTATTTTCGATCATAAACATAGTGAGACCCGAAATACATGACCAGTCACTCATGCCGGCGCTCCAGAGCATATAGTTCATACCGCACGTCACGGTATATATTTTTTCCTACTCGCTTCTTGGATGTTCTTTCATCCTTGCCGTAGCCGGTCTGGCACGTCACAGGGAAGAATATCTAGACTCGTGCGACAACCTCGTATACGCCGGCACTGCATTCCTTACGATAGGAATGATGACCGGGGCAATATGGGCAAAACAGGCATGGGGAAACTATTGGAGCTGGGACCCGAAAGAGACATGGGCGGCAATAACATGGGCCGGATATCTGCTCTACATTCATCTGCGCCTGTTCGGAAAAACAAAGCCCGCCACTCTTGTAAACGGTAACGAGAAGTGCACAGATTTCGGTAATCGGGAGTGCTCAGATTTTGGTAACAATAATGCACCGATTTCGGTAACAACGATACACAACT
>CASFPH010000008.1 GCA_949296645.1 uncultured Bacteroidales bacterium | reverse complement strand
AAAAAACAAATCGGCTGCAACCTTAAAAATTGTAGCCGATCATTGTTTATATAAAAGACAAAGAGACCGACCTCAGAAAATCTCTTTTGGGTCGGCCTCTTGTTTTTATATGGCGTTCTGAAAGAGGCCGATTTTCATGTTTAGAAAACACTGTGCTAAACGCTATCTGCCTTGCGTGCGGCAACCGCCAGTATGAGACCGAGTATGACACCGAGAAGCGCAGCAAAGAGGACTCTAATTTCAGGAGGCAGAAGGAAAGTGACTGTATGGGCAGGTATCCAGAAAAAAGGTATTGTCTTTTTGAAAACGAAATTCCACTGCACGTTCCAGTTGATGGAAGCAAGCGATGCACCCATATCAATCGGCTTCAAAAGCGAAGAAAGTCTCCCTCCGTGTGAAAGGATATGCATATCCGTTATTTTGTGGAACGTCATGAAAAGTGGGGCAAAAATAGCATTCATGAAAAACGATATCATAAAGGCTGTAAAAATCCTTTGAACTGAAAGGTCGGGGGAGAGAAACGCTCCATGCGCTGAATGCAGACCGCAATAGGTCAAAAGAGCCGGAACCCCTCCTGAAAAGATTATCATTGCGAAATTTATTCCTATTCCCAGCACGCCCCACACAATGGCGCGGGGAAACAACCCGAATCCCTTATAATTGTATATGCCTCTTGTGATTCTCAATCCAAGGGACTCCCCCAGTGTAGAAAGCACGGCGAATTTCAAGAAACTCATCACGACACCATGCTCCCTGCTCATACGCAGAAACAGATTGTAAAGTTCGGATGAGAAAAGAAATGGAAGAAAAATCAACAGAATAAGCAAAAGGAATCTAAAGTCTTGTTTTTTCATAAAGTAAGGCTTTACAGAAATTTTGTTGAAGTTATTAAAAAGACAAATATAGTTTATATTTTTGCAGAAAAAGGATATTAATAATGGAGAAATGCGTTTTTGTGGGCGTAATAACCCAGAACAGCAACGAAGATCAGGTTAAGGAATATTTGGACGAACTCGAATTTCTTGCGGAGACTGCAGGAGCGAAAGGCGTAAGGAAATTCACACAGAAACTGGAAAAAAGCAATTCAAGAACCTATATAGGAAGCGGCAAACTGGAAGAGATCAAGACCTTTATTACAGAAAATGAAATAAAGCTTGTCATTTTCGACGACGAACTCTCCCCTTCACAGCTTAAGAACCTTGAAACGGAACTTGAATGCAGAATATTGGACAGGACAAATCTGATTCTGGATATTTTTGCCCAAAGGGCTAAGACAGCATATGCAAAAACGCAGGTAGAACTTGCACAGTATCAGTATCTTCTTCCGAGACTTACAAGAATGTGGACCCACCTTGAAAGGCAAAGAGGCGGTATCGGCATGAGAGGTCCGGGTGAAAGCCAGATTGAAACCGACCGCCGAATCATCCTCGACAAGATAAGCAAACTTAAACAGCAGCTGAAGAAAATAGACAAACAGATGGCCTCGCAGCGCGGAAACAGGGGCAGCCTTGTAAGAATATCGCTTGTGGGCTATACCAACGTGGGTAAAAGCACACTCATGAATCTTCTGGCCAAAAGCGACGTCTTCGCAGAAAACAAGTTGTTTGCAACACTTGATACTACGGTAAGAAAGGTTGTCATAGAAAATGTGCCTTTCCTTCTGAGCGATACTGTAGGTTTTATCCGCAAACTGCCGCATCAGCTTGTGGAATCATTCAAAAGCACTCTGGATGAAGTACGCGAGGCCGATATCCTCATGCACGTCGTCGATATATCCCACCCCAACTTTGAAGAACAGATAAAGGTTGTCAAGGAAACCCTCCAGGAAATCGGAGCCGGAGAAAAGCCTGTATTCATGGTCTTCAACAAAATCGATGCATACCGCTATGTCGAACAGGACGAGTTCGATATCGGACCGAGAAAACCGGAAAACTATTCGCTGGACGAACTGAAGAACAGTTGGATGTCGAAGGAAAACACTCCCTGCATATTCATATCTGCAAAAGAGAAGATACAAATCGACAAACTTAGAAATGACCTCTACAAAATGGTAGCGGAAATACATGCGGGCAGATATCCGTTTGACAACTTCCTATGGTAAGGCCATTCACGGCAAAAAGATACGATAAGATGAGTAAAAAAAACGCAGGAAGATTTGCTACAATGACAATTGCCGTCTACTCTACTGTAATGGCAATCATAATAATCTTCATGCTTAAACTCGTCGACATCTACAATGATATATCCGACTACAGAAAAGGTATCGACAATCAGCATATTGAACTTGAAATGACCGGAAGGCTGAGTATAGAGGTATACAAGGCGCTGTCGTCGGGTAGCCTCTACAACGCAACCGCGAATGCCTCCTTCAGAAGAGACATCGGGAACATACGCTCACTGGCGGATTCGATTACCGCATTCACGAATGATGAAAATGTAAAGACGCATACGGAAGAAATCATAAGACTTCTGGAAAGCAAACAGAAAAACAGACGGAAACTCGAAAATCTGTTCAACAATCTTGACCCGATAGAGAAAATCAACCAAAGACTCAGGGAAATAGAAGACAGCAGCCAGTTCATGACGTATGATGATTCCCTCATAGTAAGCAAAATCGTAAGGGATACTGTATTCAAAAATAATGAAAAGAAAAATTTCTGGCAAAGACTGGGGGAAGTATTTGCTCCAAAACGCGGAGCAGACAGCATCGCCTATGTCAGTACTATCAAGGTTGACACTATTGTTACGCAAAAGAAAGACAGCCTGAAAATCGTTTCCGAAATGCTCGAAAGGTCTGAAGAGGCAAAAGAGAAATACTCCACGGACATATCCTCGATCATCAGGGAGATCAACATACTCCTTTACAATGACAGGAATATCTCATCCAGCATATCCACAATTCTTGTAAAAATGCACGAAAACAGACTCAGGCAGATAGATTTCAACCTGAGCAGGAGCCAGGACGAGATAGGCAACTTCTTCTACTACATCTTTGCCGCCACGCTTGTGTGCATAATCGCTGTAATCACTCTTGTATATCTTCTCATAGACAATTTCATAAAACTTGAAAAATCCAACAAGTCGCTTAAAGAAGAGAAATCAAGAGTAATATCACTTATGAAGACACGCCACACTCTTCTTCTTAACGTTTCTCACGACATAAAAACGCCGCTGTCTTCAATTACGGGATACCTCAGCACCTGGAAAGACGAAAACAGGAAGGAAGAGATAGAAAGTATGATCAACTCCGCTGGATATATAAATTCCCTTCTTGAGAACCTGCTTAAATTCACGGCTCTGGAACAGGGAAAACTTGGTGTAGACCTGTATGAAAGCAATATAAACGAAGTTCTTCAAAAAATCGTGAGAATGTTTTCTTCCCTTGCAGACGAAAAGGGTCTGAAGATGAAACTGGAATCCCGAATAGCCGAAAACACGATTATCGAATCAGATATACTCAAAATTGAACAGATTGTAATAAATCTCGTATCAAACGCTGTAAAATACAGTACTGATGGAACCGTTGCCATTTCAGCCGGACTGGAGGAAAACAGACTTGAGATATCGGTTTCCGATGAAGGCATAGGTATCCCTGAAGAAAAACTTAAAGACCTGTTCGGACTGTTCTCAAGGCTTGATGACGGAAAGAAAATATCTAAGGGTGACGGAGTAGGAATGTTTGTAGTAAAGGGACTCGTCGATCTTTTGGGAGGCAAGATTACAGTAAAATCCGAAAAGGGAAAAGGCAGTGTATTTTCCGTATCCGTTCCTGTCAGATATCTGCGTACTGAACAAAATCCTTCAGCCTGCGGGGAAAAAACTGGAAATGTAAGGATAGCGATAATAGATGACGACGAAGCCGTTCTGAAAGTATATTCCGCAATTATGGCAGAAATAGGCATTACCTGCGACATGTACGGCGGTCTTGAGGAACTGGAAAAGGCACCGGACGACAAAGAATACGATATCGTACTGACGGATTGGGAAATAGGTACCAGAAACGCTTTCGATGTACTTGCATGTATACGTGCCCGCGATGCCGGTAAAAACAGAAAGACGACGGTATGCGGAGTCACAGGAAGGACCGATATTTCGAAATCCGATGCTGAAAGACTCGGATTCGACAACATATATTACAAACCGGTAACCGCAGACAAGATACGCGAAGCCATTATAGGATGCCACGGAAAGAAAAAGACAGATGAAGGAAAGACCGCATTCAAAACCGTTTTCGATATGTTTGCGGATGATAATGAAACTCTTAGGAACGTACTGAAAACATTCATATCCGTCTCAAGGGAAAACATCGGATTGCTTGAAAAGGCGCTGTCGGAAAATGATTTCGACGGGGCGGCAAGATTGTCGCATAAGATGAAACCTTCTTTCATGCAAACAGGAGCGGAAAAAGAACTGACGGACTATCTTGAAAGAATGGACTCTTCAAGGAACTCCGGCGAAGAATGTTTCATGGAATGGAAAAATGAAACTCCGGCCTTCATAAAAAAAGCCGGAGAATATATAAAGAAACTTGAATCCGAATATCTTAACTGATCCTGCATCAAAATACTATCTTCAAGTCCTGTACAGCCAGTACCGGACCGTCGCTTTTTCCAGTTATGTTGATTCTTACTGATTTCACCTGTTGATCAGGACGGATTACCGCTACTCCGTCGACAAAAGTATCCCCTTTTACGTAGTCTATCCCGTTATAGGAATATTCCACATAACCGTCCGTAACACCGTAAAGGGTGATATCAGGAATCCCTGTTTCGACTATTATCTCGGAACATGACAGAGGTGTACCGAACCTGTATTCTATATAGTCACCTGGTACGGCTTTCCGGTCGCTTCTGAAATAAGTGGCGGCATTGCCGTCCTTAAGATTCGAAAGAGGGAAACGGGTATGCTCACCCATATTGGTTATCACGTCGGAACATACGGCCAATGTATCAAACAGCTTTATGTTTGACGCTCCTACCGAGATACTTTTAAGGTCATTGTTGAAAAACGTTGCAAAACGGAACTTCCTTGGAGAATCCGTGACTATGGCAGACATGCATACCGGAGAGTCCGAATCCGGCTCGCTTCCATCTACCGTATACCTCACGACGGCTGAAGGATAAGGCAACCTTACCTTAACGGCATTCTCTTTTTCGAAATATTTTACGTCGGGATAAGGCAGTCTGAATGCTATACCCTGATGATACATTCTGTCATAATGGGATGTCACCAGTCTTCTGTAGAAATCGGGGTAATCCCTGGATTCAGGAGAAGACCACCCTATTTCTGCTATGGCAGCAGTCCTCGGATAATTCTGATATTCCACAAATCTGTACGGTCTGTTTCCCAGTTCGCTCCAGAAACCGCCCTGTATTCCGGCAACATTTTCTTTTTCCTCATCTGTAAAATTGAACTTATCAAGCGGATCGAATGAATAAAGTTTTTCGAGAGTAACTATTCCTGCCCAGTTATGGCCGCGTTCAAGAGGAGACTGCTTCATGTCGACATAACAATATTCGGCAACCTGCATGACTGTCCTGTACCCGCTTCTTACGGATTTTTCTGCAGTCCCGACACTCCTCCATGCATAAACCGTCGCATCCTTGCCTATTGAAGAATCTTCCATGATTTCATCCCATCCCGCAAGTTTTTTTCCATATTTTTCCACTATGCCCTTTACGCGACGGACAAAATGGAAAAGCAACTGGTTCTCGTCGGTATACCCGCACTCCTTCATCAGTTTCTGACATGAAGGACACTCTTTCCAGGAAGCCAATGCTACTTCATCTCCTCCGAGATGTATGTATTCGGAAGGAAACATGGAGGCTATCTCCTTTATTATATCTTCAATAAGCCTGTAGTTTTCCTCTCTTGATACACACCAGACATTTTTTGTCTCGCCCTGCACGCTTGCGCCGCCTTCCACCGGACACAATATTTCAGGAAATACCGCCGCTATGGCACGACTGTGTCCCGGCAGGTCTATTTCCGGTATTATCTCTATATTGCGTTCAGCCGCCAACCGGACTATCTCACGTATCTCCTTCTGTGTATAATATCCTCCATATCTTTTGTTTCCTGAACCGAATGAAGGCTCTATTACTTCGTCAGGACCCCTCCAGGCCCCTTTCTCCGTAAGTTCAGGATGTTTCCTTATTTCTATTCTCCATCCGTTGTCATCCGCAAGATGCCAGTGGAACCTGTTTATCTTATGATATGCAAGCCATTCTATATGCTTCTTTATATACGATGCATCATAGAACGTTCTGGATACGTCAAGCATCATACCCCTGTATGAGAATCTCGGATAATCATTGATTTCCAGACAAGGTACCGTCCACTCCTCGATGTCTGCCCCACCGGAATATATCCGGGGAGGCATAAGTTGAAGCAGCGTCTGGACTGCATAGAATGCCCCTGCATTATCCGATGACTCTATCATTATTCTTTTTTCACCGATTTCCAGTCTGTAACCCTCTTCAGGCAATCCGTTTTTTGGAGATATGCTGAAGACAATTTCCTCCGCCTGACCTGAAGGATCCGTAGCCAATCCTGACGCATTGAGTTTTTCCTGCAGATAAAGCACGGGATAGCTTCTGGATCCTCTTATGTTTGTCGACTGTGAAAATCTGAAACACCCCTCCCCCATTTTCAAATCCTGCGGTACAGGTATGAGGCATGGCATTTTTTCCGTTACGCCGGCCTCCGATCTGAAAGACAGGAACAATCCGGCAATTGCAATGATAAGAAAATACGGTTTTACTGAAGTCATATTCATTCATTTTTCGGTTCGTCGATTCTGATTTCTCCCATATATGTTATCAAATCCCTGTATGTGGAAGACAAAGTCAATACACTTTTTCCCGTGTCATATATCAGAAGATAGGCCTCCAATATTTCTCCTGTAGGATCATTGACAAAATCGAACTCCAGTTCATAACATCTTTTCCTGGAGTCATATTCCATCTTAGGGTCTATTTTTCCGCCTTCAGATTCTACTGCCAGGGAAGAACCCATAAACGCCTTTCTGGAAATACCGAAATAAGGCAGATAGCATTTAAGTACGGAATCCCTTACTTCGAAATAATATTCCCCAGTCAGTGAACGCGGCCTGAAATTCCCGGAAGGAAAAACATTGGTAGCCTCGATCCTGAAAGTCATGGCCTTCATGCTGTCCGCTATCTGAACAGCCTTCACCGAATCCTTTTTTTCTTTCTCCTCTTTTCTGATTTTATCGTAAACACCCTCATTATCATATGTATGTGATGCAAATGCGATTCCTGATAACGTGATGGCCGAAAATAATAATACGATTGATTTTTTCATGATTCTGTAATTATGTTCAGCAATATACTAATTTTATGGTACAAACATTGTTAAATTGACAAAAAGTGACTAAAATTGTGGAAAATTTACAGTAACACAACAAAGATGGCCGAAAAATTAATATCAAAGATTCCGGAAGGGCCTTTGGCTGAAAAATGGACAAACCATAAGGCTCATATTCGTGTGGTTAGCCCTGCTAACAAGCGAAAATTAGAAATTATCGTAGTCGGTACAGGTCTGGGAGGAGCTTCTGCTGCTGCAACTCTCGGCGAACTTGGTTACAATGTCAAGGTTTTCTGTATAAGCGATTCTCCAAGACGTGCACACTCCATTGCCGCCCAGGGAGGTATCAATGCCGCAAAGAACTATCAGAACGACAACGACTCGGTTTACAGATTGTTCTATGACACTATAAAAGGTGGTGACTACCGAAGCAGAGAAGCAAATGTATACCGTCTTGCCGAGGTAAGTAATCTAATTATTGACCAATGCGTTGCACAGGGTGTTCCTTTCGCAAGGGACTACGGCGGACTGCTTGATAACAGATCTTTCGGCGGTGCTCAGGTAAGCAGAACATTCTATGCCCGCGGACAGACCGGACAGCAGCTTCTTCTCGGTGCCTATGCTTCACTTAACAGGGCTATCTCCAAAGGACAGGTAAAATCATATCCAAGACACGAGATGCTCGATCTTGTAATGATAAACGGAGAAGCAAAAGGTATCATTGCAAGAAATCTTGTTACAGGTGAAATAGAAAGACACGGGGCACATGCCGTTGTACTTGCTACCGGTGGTTACGGAAACGTATTCTTCCTCTCTACAAACGCAATGAACAGTAACGGTTCAGCTGCATGGCAGTGCTACAAGAAAGGCGCATTCTTCGGAAACCCTTGCTTCGCACAGATCCACCCTACGTGTATTCCAGTACACGGCGACCAGCAGTCAAAACTCACCCTCATGAGTGAATCGCTCAGAAACGACGGTCGTATATGGGTTCCTAAAAAGAAGGAAGATGTGGAAAAACTGCGTAAGAAACAGATAAAGGCTTCCCAGATTCCTGAAGAAGACAGGGACTACTATCTCGAACGCCGTTATCCTGCATTCGGAAACCTTGTTCCGCGTGACGTGGCATCAAGGGCCGCAAAGGAAAGATGTGATGCCGGATTCGGTGTGAATGAAACAGGACTTGCAGTATTCCTCGACTTCAAGACTGCAATAGAAAGACTTGGAAAGGATGTGATAACGGCACGTTACGGCAACCTGTTCCAGATGTATGAAAAGATCACTGACGTAAATCCTTATGAGGAACCGATGATGATCTACCCTGCAATACACTATACGATGGGCGGTCTCTGGGTTGACTACAACCTCCAGACAACCATTCCTGGTCTCTACGCGATCGGTGAAGCGAACTTCAGCGACCACGGCGGAAACAGGCTCGGTGCATCTGCTCTGATGCAGGGACTTGCAGACGGATATTTCATCCTGCCTTATACTATCGGAGACTACCTTGCAGGCAAGATCCAGGTTCCTAAGACAGACATAAACGATCCTGCATTCGACGAGGCTGAAAAGAAAGTAAGGGAAAGAATCAACAGACTCTTCTCTATAAAGGGTAAGGAAACCGTTGACTCATTCCACAAGAGACTCGGACATATCATGTGGGAATATGTCGGAATGGCAAGAAACGAAGCCGGACTCAAGAAAGCCATCACAGAAATCCGCGAACTCCGTGAGGAATTCTGGAAAAACGTATATGTTCCGGGAGAAGAGAACGAGTTCAACCAGGAAATCGAAAAGGCTCTCAGAGTAGCTGACTTTATGGAAATGGGTGAACTCATGGCACTTGACGCTCTCAACAGGTTCGAATCATGCGGAGGCCACTTCCGTGAAGAGATGCAGACCGAAGACGGCGAGACAAAGAGGGACGATGAAAACTACATGTATGTAAGTGCATGGGAGTACAAACAGGGCGCTGAACCTGAACTCCACAAGGAACCTCTCAAGTATGAATTTATTAAAGTAGCTACACGTAACTATAAAGACTAAAGAAAGGCTATGGATTTAACACTAAAAGTTTGGCGTCAGAAAAACGCAAAAGATAAAGGTCATTTCGAAACCTATCAGGTGAAGAACATATCTCCTGACAGTTCGTTCCTTGAGATGATGGATATTCTCAATGAACAGCTTATAAAAGAAGGAAATGATCCTGTAGCAATCAACAAGGGTTGCAAAAGCAGCGGTCCTGTGGCTTTTGACCATGACTGCAGGGAAGGTATCTGCGGCATGTGCTCGCTTTACATCAACGGACGTCCTCACGGACCTGACAATGAAATCACGACATGCCAGCTCCACATGCGTAAATTCAAGGATGGCGACACTATCACAATAGAACCTTGGAGAAGTGCCGGATTCCCTATAATCAAGGACCTTGTAGTCAACAGAGGGGCTTTCGACCAGATTCTTCAAGCAGGAGGTTTCATATCCGTGAATACCGGTGGAGTACCGGATGCGAATGCTATTCCTATTCCTAAGAAAAAAGCAGACGAAAGCATGGATGCCGCTGCATGTGTAGGTTGCGGTGCATGCGTTGCAACCTGCAAAAACGGTTCTGCAATGCTGTTCGTGGCAGCAAGGGTAAGTTCACTCGCACTTCTTCCTCAGGGACGTGTTGAAGCGGCAAGAAGGGCAAAGGCAATGGTTGCAAAAATGGACGAACTCGGATTCGGAGCCTGCACTAACACCAGAGCATGTGAAATGGAATGTCCTAAACATATAACTGTTTCCCACATTGCACGTCTGAACAGGGAATTTCTGTCTGCAAAACTGAAAGACTAAGTTCTTACGGTAATGTCTGACAATAATATAAGAGGTTGCATCAAAACTGAAGTTTCGGTGCAGCCTCTTATTATTTTTTCCTTATTTTTGTAAAAAATATATGAAAATGGAATTTTTTGCCACTTCTAACAAAATCCCGGTACATATTTCCGACAGTAAAAATGGAGATACTGTTCTTGTACTTCTGCATGGATATCTCGAAACCCTGTATATATGGGAAGATTTCAGGAGTCTCCTTGACAGCAGGATAAGGACATTGGCCATAGATCTTCCCGGACACGGACTTTCAGGTTCGTTCGATGAAAACACGATGGACAGGACTGCATCAGTCATAAAGGATGTACTTTCAATATGCGGGGTTGAAAAAGCATATCTGGCAGGACATTCCATGGGAGGATATGCAGCCATCAAGTTCGCGGAATCGTATCCGGAACAATGTTCCGGGGTAATGCTTCTGAACAGCAATCCTTTTGCAGATTCGCCTGAAAAAATAAACGACAGGGAAAGAGAAATGGAAATAGTAAGGGCGGACAAACTCGTTTATCTTGCACAATCATCCATACCGAAAATGTACTCACCTGACAATCTGAGAAAATTCGATGACAAGATACAGGAAACCATAGAAATATGTGAGACTCACGATCCGGAAGGAATAGTTTCTTCCATAAAGGGACTGATGAAAAGGGAAGACATGAGCGGTTTCTGGAAAAACTGCAGCATGAAAACAGCCATGATATTCGGCGATAACGACAAATTCATGCCTGTAGAAAAGGCAAGGGAAATCATTGAAATGTTCAAAAACAGCAAATCATACATTATTGAAGGAACAGGACATAATTCATTCATAGAAAAAGCTCCAGAAGTTGCGGAAATAGTAAACGGATTTGTGGAATAAACTCACAGTTTTCCAGTACACACAATACATAAGATGTGGAATTTATCCACATCTTTTTTTTATTCTTGAAATGTATTTAACTGATAATCATGATTTAAATAAACAATAAAATAAAAGGCACAATTTTTCCTCTTTCTTTTGAAGAACATCAATAGAAATACAGAATATGAAAACTGCAAATTATCTTATGGCAATAGCCGCCTGCATTATATGCGGCACATCATGCGTTGAAAATTCGGCAAAATACAAGGAAGTTACCGCACAGAGGGATTCTCTCCTTCTGCATTCTTCTGAACTTGAAGCGAACTACAATGAAACACTTGATATACTCAATCAGGTAGAAGAGACATTCAAGTCGATAAGGGAATCCGAAGACGGACTTATCGTAGAAATGAACAATATAGAAAAACAACCTGAATCCAAAAAGAAGGAAATCATATCTGAAGTCAGATACATTCAGGAAAAAATAGAATCCAATAAAGCCAGACTTAATGAACTTGAGAAAAAACTCAATACCTCAAATGCAAACAATTCGGCTCTCAGAAAAACCATAAAGAGACTTGAAGAAGAACTTCAGAAAAGCAACGACATGCTTGCTTCCCTTGAAGAAGATCTCAAAAACAAGGATATAAAGATTGAAGGTCTTTCAAAAGAAATTGACAGCCTGAACGTGAATCTTGCAGAACTCGACAGGGAAACTGCAAGTCAGAAAGAGGAAATGGCAAAACAGGACAAGCTAATCAATACAGTATGGTACTGTATAGGAAAGACTGCAGATCTTAAAAAAGCAGGCATAATAAGCAGAAAAAGCATGTTCTCGGCCAAAAAGATTCTTGACGGCGAATTCGACAAGAGTTCATTTACCGAAACCGATCTAAGGGATTTGAAATCAATAGAAATAAATGCATCAAAAATAAAACTGGTTACACAACATCCTTCAGACAGTTACAACATTGTAACAGGAGATTCTAAAAATACGGTTCTTGAAATTTCCGATCCGGTAAAATTCTGGAGTGTATCAAAATATTTAGTAGTTGAAATTTAGTTTAGGTCAGGTACATCCGGATGTTGATTTAATCAGACAACGGTTTAAAACCGGAAAAGAGTGGTTTTTGTAATATCAAAAGACCACTCTTTTTTCATTATCTTTTCATTACTTCCTTTATTTTTTCCCATACGGAAGTATACGTTTCTTCAGTATCGGAAACCTGTATTTTCTTCATTTCCCTGTAAGATGAAAGCAAAGGAAAATATAATTCCAGTATTTCTTTTTCCAATTTTCTTGTATCGGACATGTAACCGTTTCCGTATTTATCATACAGTTTTCTGAAATTCAAGTATTTCTGACCGCTCCCTCTATGTATGGGAAAAATTTCCGACTTTATATCCAGCGCCATATTGCATATTTCTGAATTTTCGGAATTTGAACTCTTCATAACAAAACCAGGCTGATTTCTCCCGGCCTTTACAAAAAGGGGAACAACTGGAGAAACTGGAGGATATCCCAAAACGGTCCATATTATCGTATTGCCAGGATTTTCTCCTGCTTTGACTCCCTGCATGACAACAGCAGCCGATGTAGAATTCCTAGATATGAAATCTGAATCCGGAATAAAACCGCTCCCTGTCATGGCCGGCGAATTTTCAGATACCATATCAATACCCATAAGTGAATTGTAGAATGACCTTGATACATTATCTATAATCCATGAAGGAGTTATATTGCCTTCAATAGATTTTTCTCTTATTATTCTATCCGCAGTTTCATATCTTATATATCCCATACCTTCATCCGCCCTGCCCGTATATGAGAAATTTGTATAAACGAGATAACCGTGCGGAGCTATCCTGGGGTCATTTACATCAAGTTTTACCCATTTTGTATTGTTGACTTCGTAATAAGCCGCCCCTCCTTCCGAATCGATTATTCCGAAATTGGCTTCCACGCGCATCGGTCTCGGAAGAGCATCAAGAAACTTCTCGAAATCTGCAAGCGTCCTGCAGGACCCGAGTGCCTTGTACATCAAGACTCCCTCCATATCCATTTCCTCCACATCATCATCCTTAAGATTGTAGGAAGCCGTATTCATTATAGAAAATCCTGCTTCGTTGCTTCCAGCCCATATTATTCCACCCTTGTCAGGAGAATTCACCAGTGCCAGAAACGAATAAAGCGAATTGATTTCCTTTGAATCGAACCATTCCATTCTGTTATTGAGTTCACCAGTATCCCTGTGTTTCCAAAGCAAAGGTCGTCCGTCTGGTGTAAGTCTGCCGGTTATGATGGCAGATGTGCAGGCAAAAATATCAACCGATACCAATGCTGCAAGCAAAACAGTCAAAACAAATTTTTTCATAAAGATAAAGTTAGGATGAATATGATTAAAAAAGCGTTCTTTCCGGTGATGAATTTCTGCTTATACCCAAATGTCTGTAGGCAAGGTCCGTTGCCTCCCTTCCTCTCGGTGTTCTTTGTATGAAACCCTCCTTTATAAGAAAAGGTTCATATACTTCTTCAAGTGTGCCAACATCCTCCCCTACAGCTGTTGCTATTGTAGCAGCTCCTACAGGACCTCCTTTGAATTTTTCTATTATCGTAGTCAATATTTTATTATCCATCATGTCAAGACCGCGTTTGTCTATATTAAGAGCTTCCAGCGCTATTTTGGTAATTTCCAGATCTATTACGCCGGAACCCTTGACCATCGCAAAGTCCCTTACCCTTCTCAACAATGAATTAGCTATTCTGGGAGTACCCCTGCTTCTCATTGCAATTTCCATAGATGCCTGATCATCAATATGTATATCAAGTATTGACGCACTTCTCTTTATTATTTTCTGGAGAACATCATAATCATAATATTCAAGATGCGCCTGTATACCGAATCTGGCCCTCAAAGGAGACGTAAGAAGACCGCTTCTTGTAGTAGCACCTACCAGAGTAAACGGATTGAGTGATATCTGCACGGATCTAGCCCCAGGCCCTTTGTCTATCATTATATCAATGGTATAATCCTCCATGGCAGAATAAAGATATTCCTCGACAACAGGAGAAAGCCTGTGTATCTCATCTATGAAAAGAACATCACCTGATTCCAGAGAAGTAAGAAGTCCGGCAAGATCCCCTGGCTTGTCCAGAACAGGTCCGGAAGTTATTTTCATATTCACTCCCAGCTCTTTGCTTATAATATGTGCAAGTGTCGTCTTTCCCAGACCTGGAGGTCCGTGAAGAAGCACGTGGTCAAGAGACTCTCCACGCATAAGCGCCGCCTTTACGAAAATCTTCAGATTTTCAACAACCTTGTTCTGACCTGAAAAGTCCGAAAATTCCTGAGGACGGATTTTTCCATCCAGATCTTTGTCTTTCTTTTCAATCTCCATCCTGGGATCAAAACTTGAGGAATTCTCTGTAATCATAAACGAATCATTAAAAGCATAGCAAAGATAAAGCAAAATGAACAGAGTAAAAACAGCAAATAAAACATAGAACCGATATTGCGAAACGAAAATCAAATAAAACAATAAATTTTAATTCTTTTAATTTTATTGTTTTTATATGCATGTTGATTTGTTGAATACTTTTTTTATCGACATGCATGTTATATATTACTTTGTATACAAACAGGTATATCAACAGTTGTTTTTATTATAAAATACTGATTGATTTTATATTCGTGATTTTTATAAACATATGTTGAAATATTATCATATATTGAATTCAACAATATATGAATGTCAAAATATGTTTTGAAATATGATGAATAAAAAAACATTCTTTTATGAATTTATCTGAAAACATTTCTGCTTATAAAAATTTTCCTGATTACAATGAGTATTATTTGAATATAAATCAACAGTTTTTTTAACGGATTTTTTATGTTTTATAAACATGATATGAACATAATTATTGAATATTGTTAAAAACTTGTATTACTTTGCATGAATATATGGACGCATCAGAGTTAATAGGTAAATTTTCAGTTAGAAAAGAGGTAAAGGCATTTTCTGAAGATGCAGGGTATGGAAAATATTTGGCTGAAGGAATAAATTCTTCTGCGCTTTCTTTTTTCATTTCTTCGGTTTCCGGACTCAAACCGGGTATAGATCTTGTCATAATGTCCTCCAGGGAGGAAGCGGAATACATGACCTCCGATCTTTACGGTCTGTGCGGTGAAAATGTCTGTTTTTTACCTTCTTCTGCTGAACTTTCTTCAGCAGGAATGCTTGTGGAGGACAAATCACTTAAAGTGCAGCGTACTTCCGCGATAGAGGCCGTTTCAGTTTATGATGGAAAAAAGAGTCTTGTGATAGTTGCATATCCCCATGCCGTTATGGAAGGCATGATAAGAAAGGATATGGTTTCTCAAAACAGACTTGTTCTGAAAAAGGGTGACGAGATTTCACGCGAGGATCTTAAGGGCAGGCTTCTTTCAATGAATTTCGAGAAGGTGGAGTTTGTAAGTCAGCCTGGTGAATTCGCCCTCAGGGGAAGCATAGTGGATATATTTTCATATTCCGATAATTTTCCGTACCGCATTGATTTCTTCGGTGACGAGATAGAGTCCATAAAAAAATTCGATATCAATACACAGAGATCCGTTGACAGTTCCGAAGTACTTTCTATAGTACCGGACATTTCTTCCGAATCGGGTATGGTGTCATATGTTTCTGTTTTTGATTATGCGTCTGATGAATGTTTCAGGGTTTATTTTGATGATTTCGATCTCGTAAAAGAAAGGATGAGGATTATTTCCGAAAGTTCTCTTTCCAATTATCTTGACATGACATATCTCCTGAAAAGAATAGAAGGTATGAAGACGGTATCTTTCAGGAAAACTTCAGACAGTATTTTTTCAAATGCGTCGCTGCTATCATTCAATATTGTTCCTCAGCCGGTTTTCAACAAGAATTTTGAACTTCTTGCCGATAACCTCAGGGAATGCGAAAGCAAAAAATACGACGTATATGTACTCAGCGATAATCAGTCACAGATAGACAGGCTTAAAAGCATACTTGTCGACAATACTTTCAGAGCAAGATTTATCCCTGTGCCTGTGAGTCTGCATGAGGGTTTTGTGGACAACGATATCCGTATTGCAGTCTATACGGATCATCAGATATTCAACCGCTACCACCGTGTAAGGATGAGGAAGAGCGTTGAAAAAAGTGAAAGGATAACGATAAACGATCTGAGTGCTTTCCAGATAGGAGATTATATAGTTCATATAGACCATGGAGTAGGGGTATATGGCGGACTTGTGAAGACTGAAGTAAACGGCAAGATACAGGAAGCTGTAAAGCTCATATACAAGGATAAGGATGTAATATTCGTTTCAGTACATTCCCTTCACAGAATATCGAGATACAGGTCGAAGGACGGTACTCCTCCTAAAATATATAAGCTCGGTACAGGGGCATGGCAGAAACTGAAGACACAGACAAAGAAGAAGGTAAAGGATATAGCAAGGGATCTTATAAAGCTATATTCTGAAAGAAGAAATTCCAAGGGTTTTTCATTTTCACCAGATACTTACATGCAGCATGAACTGGAAGCTTCTTTCATATACGAAGATACGCCTGACCAGTCAAGGGCTACCCAGGCAGTAAAGGAAGATATGGAAAAGGATTATCCTATGGATCGTCTTGTGTGCGGCGATGTAGGTTTCGGGAAAACAGAAGTAGCGATAAGGGCAGCGTTCAAGGCTGTTGCAGACAGCAAGCAGGTGGCGGTACTCGTTCCTACTACTATACTTGCGCTTCAGCATTACAATACGTTCAGGTCCAGACTCAAAAACTTTCCATGCAATATAGAGTTTCTGAGCAGACTCAGGACTTCACAGGAAATAAAGCAGATATCCTCGAAACTCAGAGAGGGAAAGATAGATATAATAATAGGCACTCACAGGCTTCTTAACAAGGAAATAGTATTCAAGGATCTCGGTCTTCTTATAATAGACGAGGAGCAGAAGTTCGGAGTTGCGGCAAAGGAAAAACTCAGGCAGCTTAAAATATCGGTTGATACGCTTACCCTTACGGCAACGCCTATCCCGCGTACACTTCAGTTTTCCCTTCTTGGAGCGAGAGATTTGTCCATCATCAACACTCCTCCGCCTAACAGGCTTCCGGTTTTCACTGAGATAATCAGTTTCGATGAAGATCTCATAAGGAACATAATAAAGTCGGAAATAGACAGGGGCGGTCAGGTGTATTTTGTCCATAACAGGGTGGAAGACATATTGTCAGTTGAGGATATGATAAGAAGACTGGTTCCTGAAGCCACGACGTGCGTTGGTCACGGGCAGATGGATCCTTCTGTTCTGGAAAAAAGGATACTCGATTTCATTGCAGGAGATTACGATGTACTTATTTCGACAACGATTGTGGAAAACGGGATAGATGTTCCAAATGCGAATACCATACTTGTAAATCAGGCGCAGAATTTCGGATTGAGCGATCTCCACCAGTTAAGAGGACGTGTCGGAAGATCCAATAGAAAGGCTTATTGTTATTTGATAACACCACCGATGATTTCGGTTACCGATGATGCAAGAAGGAGACTCAAGGCTATAGAAACGTTTTCGGATCTCGGCAGCGGTTTCAATATAGCCATGCAGGATCTTGACATAAGGGGTGCCGGCAATCTTCTCGGAGGTGAACAAAGCGGATTCATTGCAGATATGGGATTCGAGACATATCAGCGGATACTTTCTGAAGCATTTGCTGAAATAAAGGCCGAATCGGGAGATGATAATGATACGTTTGTATCCGAAAATGAAAATTTCAAGACGGATCCTGTCATAGATGCGGACATGGAACTTGTTATTCCAGACGATTATGTAAGCAATACTGCTGAAAAGATAAGGCTTTACAAGGAACTCGATTCTCTGGAAAGGGAAACCGATATAATAAGATTTTCGGATTCCGTAAGAGACAGGTTCGGGGCCATTCCAAAGCCTTTTGCTGATCTTATAGACGTAGTAAGGCTGAGAAGGGAGGCTTCAAGACTTTCAATGGACAAGGTAGTTCTCAAGAACGGCATCATGCTTGCATATTTCATTTCAGATCCTGTATCTCCTTTTTATCAGTCGGAAAAATTCGGCAGAATGATCAGATTCATCAACGAAAGGGCGGACAGGCTCAGGCTGAAGGAAAGGAACAACAGGCTTTACATATCCGTTCCTGACGTTAAGAGCGTCAAGGATGCGTGCAAGGTACTTGAAAATATAAATATTTGACAATATGGCCGATCTTTTGATAGACATAGGAAACAGCATTTCCAAATTTACGGTTTCCGAAAATGGAAAACTGGGAGATATTTTCAGATATGAAGGAGACAATCTCATAGATTTTCTGGACAGGGAACTCGACGGGAACATAAAAACAGCGGTTGTATCTTCTGTAACGGAAATTAATCCGTTTCTTATAGAATATCTAAAGTTGAAGTGCGAAAGGGTAGTGATACTTGATTCAAAAACTGATTCTCCTGTCAGGACAATGTATGAAACTCCTGAAACTCTCGGACCGGACAGGATAGCTGCGGCAATAGGGGCATATTCACTTATGAAAGGCAGCAAATGCCTTATATTCGATTTCGGAACTGCACTTACAGTTGACATAGTTACCGAAAACGGAGAATTTAAGGGTGGAAACATTTCCCTCGGGCTCAGGACAAGATATGAAGCCATAAACCACTATACGAAAAAGCTGCCTTTGCTTACTCCGCCAGAAGAATTGCCGGAGCGTAGCAGGATGCTCGGCAAGACCACTAAAACAGCAATCGAGTACGGTGTAATTTCCAGCATGCTTTTTGAGATAGAAGGATATATGGAAAAATATCCTGACCACAAGGTTATTTTTACGGGAGGTGATGCATTTTATTTTGCTGATAAAATGAAAAAACCGATATTTGTAATTTGTAATTTGGTTTTAATAGGTTTGTCCTATTTAGCACAATATAAGTCAGATGAAAAGGATATCTAAAATACTGATAGTTCTGTCGGCCTGTATTATGTCAGGTTTTACTTCCGGTGCACAGACCATTGACGCGTTCGGAACATATACTCCGTACACTCTGTTCGGAATAGGAGATATTTTGAAGCAGGGAAATGCCATCAACATGGGTATGGGAGGCATAGGTGTAGGAGTAAGGGACAAGCGTTACATAAATTATCTGAATCCTGCATCCATAACGGAAAGGGATACACTGGCATTCATGCTGGATTTCGGTCTTTACCAGAAAAATTTCTACAACAGTGACGGATCCGTATCGTCGGCCTACAATACGCTTTCCATGAACAATGTGGTGTTTACGGCTCCTATTTACAAAAAGTCGGCACTCATAGCGGGAATAACACCATATTCAAGCATAGGATACAAGTTTGAGCATCTGGAGGAGGATCCTGAACTTATAAGCGAACTGGGTGACATCAGATATCAGAAATACGGAATAGGAGGAATAAGCCAGGCATTTTTCGGAGCAGCCATCACTTTCCTGAAAGACTTTTCATTCGGGGCACAGGCCGTTTATTATTTCGGTTCGCTGGACCGTTATTCAAATACGATGTTTACAACGGATTATGCATACAAGTCCCTTATAACGAATTGGGATTATGTACTGCATTCCCTTACAGGAAGTTTCGGTCTTCAGTATTCCAAAAACATCAGGGATTTCAACATAACAGCCGGCGTTACCTATAAAATGGGTACCAACCTTAAGGGTGACCTTACCAGACAGGCGTTTGCAAACAGCATAAGCTCCACGGATACACTTTATTTCGACAGGTCGGAAGACATTAGGGTAAGGATTCCGGATGAGTATGCTGCCGGATTTACATTCGGAAAAGTTGACAAGTGGAGACTCGGTTTCGACTATACAAGGCAGGACTGGAGCGGTTCAAAATTCCTTGCTACTCCCGGAGTGGATTTTTCTCCGAGAGTGAGCCAGAGTTTCAAGGCCGGCTTTGAGATAGTACCGAACAGGTACGACGTAAGATATTACCTCAAGAGGTGCACATACAGGGTAGGAGCTTACTATGATCAATCCTATATGAAGATAGGCACTAACGGAGTGGATGCCATGGGAGTGACTTTCGGTTTCTCTATGCCGGTGTACAGGTTTTACAATGCCCTTAACTTTTCGGTGGACCTGGGCCAGAGAGGTAGTCTGAAAGACGGTATGATAAGGGAAAGGTATGTAATGTTCCATATCGGAATCTCACTGCATGACATATGGTTTGTAAAACAGAAATACGATTAATATAAACCCAAAATTTATCAGACAAATATGAAAAAGTTGCGTGTAATTTTAACATTGGTATTGACTTTGGGATTGAGTATCGGCTCATATGCCCAGGGCAAATACGGCAAGGACAGTGCCGAGTGTATAAAATTCCTGTCATTCTACAGAGATTACCTGAAACAGAACAATATTGAAGAAGCTTCACCTCTTTGGAGACAGGCTTATAAACTGTGTCCTCCTCAGTCAAGCCAGAACATGCTTATAGACGGACAGAAAATAATGAAATACTGGATCGACAGGGAAAAGGATGCGGCTGTTAAGAAGGCAATGATAGACACGCTTATGAATCTTCATGATCTCAGATCTGAATACTATCCGAAATATGCTTTGAACAGCTATACCAACAAGGCTCTCGATATGGTAAAATATGCTGATTCGGAAGACGATGCTGCCATACTTGAATCTCTTGAAAAAGCAGTTTCCATCTGCAAGGGAAAATCTTTCCCAAGCGCAGGTATACTTGTGATATACATGAACAAGGCCGCGGAAATGTATAAGGAAGGCAAAATCCAGCCTGAAGATGTGATGAATGCATATCAGCTTGCAGTTGAAACAGGTGAAAGCGTAATGGCGAAGAAACCTTCGGAAGTATTGAAGAACGTGCTTGCCGACCTGGAACAGGTATTCGCCACAAGCGGTGTGGCAAGTTGTGAAAATCTTGTGACACTGTTCACTCCTAAATTCGAAGCAGACTCAACGAACAAGGATCTTGTTTCAGGAATAGTTAAGCTTCTTTCCGATACACAGTGTACTAATGAGAATCTTTTCCTGAGATCGGTAAATGCACTTCACAAACTGGATCCTTCACATTCAACGGCATTCTATCTCTACAAGCTTAATTCAAGCAGGGGCAATACTGAACTGGCCGCACAGTTCCTTCTTGATGCAATCAATCAGGAAGGTTCGGATGACCTGAAGGACGGTGAATATTATCTTGAACTTGCTACATATTACTACAAGTTCATGAGCAGTAATGCAAAGGCAGTGGATGCAGCAAAGCAGGCGGCAAACCTGAATCCTTCACTCGCAGGAAAGGCTTATCTTCTGATAGGTACGATTTGGGGTAACATGAAGTGCGAAGGTAATGATATAGAACAGAGAGCCAAGTTCTGGGTTGCTGTGGATTATCTAGCCAAGGCAAAGGCAGCAGATGCAACGCTTGCGGAAGAAGCCAACAGGCTTATTTCATCATACAGCCAGTACTTCCCTCTCAAGGCGGATGCTTTCATGTATGACGTAATAGACGGTGCATCATATACGGTCAGCTGCAACGGTCTGAGAGAGACTACGAAAGTAAGAACACAAAGCAACTGATGTTTTCGACAGGAAGAATATATATGACGGTAGCGGTTGTTTCAGCCGCTACCTTTCTTGTATCTTGCGGAGGCAGGAAAGAGACGGAAACGGATATGGATCTGTCGCTTCTTCCTTCGCAGGTTGTAAATGATATATCTGCTGTCCAGACGGACAACGGCGTACTTGTTTATAAACTGATTGCGCCGCAGATGAAACGTTATGAAAATGCAGAAGAACCGTACGAGGTTTTTGAAAAAGGACTTACCGTTCTCGGATACACTGAAGACGGGGAGGTAGAAACGCGTATAGTGGCTGACAAGGCCGTACATAAGACTAAAAACCGCAATGAGGCGTGGGAGGCATACGGTAATGTGGAAGTGGAAAATTATCTCAAGGGAGAGGTAATGCGTACCGATACTCTCTATTGGGATATGGAAAAGAAAATGATATATACCCACAGTTTTGTACGCCTTTCTTCTCCGCAAGGTTATCTTCAGGGATATGGTTTCAAATCTGATGAAATGGCGAGAAATGCCGAAATATTGAGGCCGTTCGACAGCTACGGATATGTTTCCGGAGATTCATCCTCAATAAAACGTTATGCGGACAGTGCTAATTTTATCGGTCCCGTGCTGAAATAACGTAAAAAATTATTATATTCGCAGCCTTATATCATTGAATAATAACTAAAAACTATAAATAAAAATGGCAGTTCTGGAGAAAATCCGTGTGAAGATGGGTGCTTTCATTACAGTGCTCATCGGTTTGGCGTTGCTATCTTTCATAATCGATCCGGCGACGCTGGAAACAGCAGTTTCAATGTTTTCATCAAAATATGATGTGGGCGAGATGAACGGCAATTCCATATCGTATAAAGATTATCAGAAAAAAATAGATTACTACAATCAGATTTATCAGATTACTTCCGGAGGTACGGTTTCAGGAGATCAGACCCAGGAAATGATAAACCAGAGTGCGTGGCAGGATCTGATAATGTCCAATGTAGTACTTCCAACGATTGAGAAGGCAGGTATCGGAGTCGGCAAGGACGAACTTTACGACCTGGCTCAAGGAAAGAACATATCACCTGTTCTGACAGCTGATCCGGCTTTTCTGGATGAGAACGGCAATTTCGACAGGGCAAGGGTTGCCCAGCTTATAATGGCTTCTTCCCAGGACCAGTCAGGAAATCTCAACACTTACTGGAATTTTATAGAGACCAACATGTACAGGGATCAGATGTTTACAAAATATGCTTCTTTGCTTGAAAAGAGCAGCATATACAATCCTGTTGAACTGGCAAGGGAAATAGACAACAATAATATAACCAGCGAAGTGGAATTCGTAATGCAGCCTATAGGATTTGCCGTTGATTCCACTATACAGATTTCTCAGGCAGAAATCAAGGAATATTACGAAAAACACAGGAACCTTTACAAGAGAAACGCTTCAAGGGACATTGAATATGTGGTGTTTGAAGTTATTCCATCGCAAAAGGATATCGATCTTGCGGAAGAGGACATGAACAAGGTTTTTGAAGGTTTCAAGACTTCCAAAAATCTCAAGAACTATCTGACAAGATATTCCGACCAGCCTCTGAATCCGTATTATTTCCAGAAAGGAGAACTTGAAAGCTTTTCACCCGAACTGGAAGAATTTGCGTTTTCCGCAAAGCAGGATGATGTCCTTCCGGTATTCAAGAAAGGCGACAACTTCATGGCTGCAAGGATAAGCGATATAAAGAACATGTCTGATTCAGCATTCGTAAGACACATACTTCTTCAGGGAACCGATGAAAAGGCTCTTGAAGCAAAGGCAGACAGTCTGATAGAACTTCTTGACAAAGGAGCAGACTTTTCTCTGCTTGCTTCCGAATATTCAGCAGACCAGAACAACAGGGTAGAAAGGAATGGTGATTTGGGCTGGATGACCCAGACATATATGATTCCGGGTATGGAAGAGGTTCTGTATGCACAGACTGATAAAAACTTCAAGGTAAAGACAAACTATGGTCTGCATATTGTCAACGTCGAAAAGAGAACGCCGGCTGAAAAGAAAGTGCAGCTTGCTGTCCTTACAAAGGAAATAGTAGCAGGTAAGGAAACATATCAGGATTTCTATGCAAAAGCAAATGACCTTGTTTCAAAGGCCGGGAGCAATACCGAATCTTTCAATGCGGCGGCAAAGGAAGCCAATCTTCCAGTATATCCGGCAATGGGTATCGTTGACGGCGCAAAGGAAGTTGCAACATACAGTAATGCAAGGGAACTTAGCAGATGGGTTTACGAAGCGCAACTTGGGGAAGTTTCTCCTATCATTTCAATAGACAATAAATACTTCTTTGTGGCAACTCTGACAGGTATCAAGGAAAAGGGCATTGCACCTATGTCTGAAATGGAAACGCAGATTTCACTTCTTTTAATGAACCGTAAGAAGGGCGAAAAGATAGCAGAGGAAATCAAGGCTAAGATTCAGGGACTTTCTTCAATGGAAGAAATAGCTGAAAAGCTCGGTACTACAGTAAGCAAGCAAGACGCCATCTCATTCGGTGCAATGGGTTCGCAGTCATTCGATCCTGCAATGATAGGAGCGGTTACTGCGGCTCCTGAAAATCAGATATGCGGTCCGATTGTAGGAAATGTAGGAGTATATGTATTCAACGTCCTTTCACGTGAAACAGGCGCATTTTATACAGAGGACGATGCTGCAATGCGTAGAATGCAGTCTGCTGCATTCCAGCTCAGGATGCTTCCTGCAATCCTGAACGACATGGCCGACATACAGGACAACAGGGCCAGATTTTTCTAAAAATTACAACAAATGGCAAAATAAAGGGGCTGTATCCATGCGGACACAGCCCTTTTGCTTTATAGCAGCAGTAAAACTGTTTTACGGCAGAATCTGGGCAGTATGTGCCTTTGTATTTACCTTGTCTATAATATCTTCTATAATTCCGTTTTCGTCGATTATGAAGGTTCTTCTTATGGTGCCCATGTAGGTGCGTCCCATGAATTTCTTTTCTCCCCATGCTTCATAGCTTTGCTGGATTGCAGTGTCCGTATCGGCTATCAGGGGAAAGGGCAGATTGTATTTCTCGATGAATTTCTGATGTGATTTGGCGCTGTCCTTGCTTACGCCTATCACAGTATATCCTGACGCAAGAAATTTTTCGTAATTGTCCCTCAAATCACAGGCCTCAGCCGTACATCCGGGAGTATTGTCTTTAGGATAAAAATACAGTACCAGTTTTTTGCCCGCAAAGTCGCTCAGACTTATTTCGCTTCCGTTCTGGTCTGTTCCCTTGAAAAAAGGTGCCTTGTCTCCTTTCTTTAACATAGAATCATATTTTTAAAGTGACCATTCAGTTCCGTTTTTTGTATCCTTTATGTTTATTCCGAGTGCGGCAAGCTTGTCGCGAATAAGGTCGCTTGTTGCATAGTCCTTGTTTGCTTTTGCCTCCTTACGTACATCCAGAATCATTTCTATAACGCTTCCGAGCTTGTCTGATGAACCGGATTCACTCTGTTCATCGGCAATTCCCAGAACATCTGTGACTACATCGCTGAAAATCGTCTTGAGTGCCGCGATATCACCTTCGTTCAGCTTTGCAGTGCCGTCTTTGGCCTGATTGACGATTTTTACAAGTTCAAAGAGGTGGGCAAGTGCTATCGGTGTATTCAGGTCGTCGTATAAAGCGTCGAAAATGTTATTTTTGCATTTTTCTATTTCATCCATGGTTGCGGCATTTGAGACAGGTCTCAGCCTGTTGAGGTCCCTGTACGCCTGCATAAGTCTTTTCATGCCTTTTTCGGCGGCCTGGAGGGCTTCGTTGCTGAAATCAAGAGTACTTCTGTAATGTGCCTGAAGGATGAAGAAGCGTACCGTCATCGGAGAATAGGCGCGTTCCAGCATTTTGTGGTTTCCGGTGAAAAGTTCCTCAAGTGTTATGAAGTTGCCGTATGATTTCCCCATCTTTTGGCCATTGATGGTAATCATATTGTTGTGCATCCAGTACTTGACTCCTCCTGTCCCTCTTGATGCCGTGTTCTGCGCCAGTTCGCATTCATGGTGGGGAAACATGAGATCCATTCCGCCTCCATGTATGTCGAATTCCTTTCCGAGATATTTTTCACTCATTGCCGAACATTCAAGATGCCATCCCGGAAATCCGTCACTCCATGGTGATGGCCATCTCATTATATGTTCAGGAGAGGCTTTTTTCCATAATGCGAAATCAAGCGGCGAATGTTTGTCGTCCTGACCGTCGAGTGCACGTGTGTTGGAAATCATGTCCTCTATGATACGTCCTGACAATGCTCCGTAATTGTGGTCCCTGCTGTATTTGGCAACATCGAAATACACCGAACCGTTGCTTATATATGCATATCCGCTTTCCAGAATTTTCCGGACTATTGCAATCTGTTCTATAATGTGTCCTGAAGCCCTCGGTTCTATGCTCGGCGGAAGGGTATTGAGTTTTTTTACGGCCTCATGATATCTGATAGTATAATACTGGACAACTTCCATCGGTTCAAGTTCTTCCAGTTTGGCCCTTTTTGCAATTTTGTCTTCCCCTTCATCGGAGTCATTTTCCAGATGACCAACATCGGTTATATTTCTTACATACCTGACTTTGTATCCTTCCTTTTTGAAAAGCCTTACAAGCACATCGTATGTGATGGAAGGCCTTGCATGTCCCAGATGTGCATCTCCATATACCGTGGGTCCGCAAACATATATTCCCACATGTCCGGGATGGATCGGTTCAAACAGTTCCTTTTTTCTTGTAAGAGTGTTGTAGATATAAATGTTCTGCATATTGTTGTTGTTATGTTGACACAAAAATATACAAATAAATCATATAAAACTATATTTAATGAACATGGAATCGATTTTGAACCAATTTGATGCATTAATTTTTGTGATTTATAAAAACTATAATTACCTTTATAGAACAAATCCATAAATCTGAACATCATCTTAAAAACCATATGACTATGAATGCTATTTCCTTTATTAAATTCTAATTCAAGCTGTATCTTATGGATATGCTTTATTTTCAATAGCGGAGATTGGATCATTCTCCGTTCATCTGTCTTATTATTTACCATTTAATTATTTAACAATGGAAGGAGAACAATCATTATTGTGTAAAAAGTTCCCACTGTGTCTTGTGCTTTTCATCTTTGCTTTTCTGTGTTTTTCAGAATCAAATGTGTATGCACAGGATGAAAGGATCGTGACAGGAACCGTTTATGATGAAAACGGGGACCCGTTTCCGTTCATGAACGTGCTTGATCCGGATAATCCTAAAACAGGAGTATTTACGGATGAGAACGGTAAATATTCAATTAAAATTACCGGGAATACCAAATTCCTTATGTTCAGTTTTATGGGATACAAGACTGTTACCGTTACAATAGGAAATTCTACGGTTATCAATCAGACAATGGAGCTTGCGGCAGAGAATCTGGATGAAATCGTTCTTGTCGGCTTCGGCCAGCAGACCAAGGCCAGTGTATCGGCGTCCGTATCCTCTGTAAAAGCCGATGATATTGTAAGAAGTCCTGTTGCCAATGTTTCGAACGCGATAGCGGGAAGAGTAGCAGGTATCACCACCATGCAGTCAAGCGGTCAGCCCGGTCTTGATGATGCCAAGATTTATGTAAGAGGTATAGGAACATGGAACAATGCAGATCCTCTATATGTGATTGACGGGGTGGAGAGGCCTGCAAGTATGTTTACGGCAATGGATCCCAATGAAATAGAGTCATTTACCGTGCTTAAGGATGCTGCAGCGACTGCGGTGTACGGTTCGAAGGGCGCGAACGGGGTAATATTGATAACATCGAAGAGAGGTACGGAAGGAAAGGTTGCGGTCAATCTTAGTGCATCGACTACATTGCAGCAATTCACCAGATATCCGAATTATCTCGGCTCCTATGAAAGCCTTCTGCTTTATAATGAGGCTCTGATGAATGACGGTCAGGATCCGATATATTCAAGGCAGGATCTGGAGCATTACCGTCTGCAGGATGACCCTTACAGATATCCTGATACCGACTGGTATAAGCTCATGATGAAAAAGGTGGCCCCGCAGTACAATGTTTCATTGAATGTAAGGGGAGGTTCCAAGACAGTCAGGTATTTCGTCTCCGGTTCTTTCATGAATCAGGACGGGCAGTTAAAGACCTCGCAGGGAAAGGTGTACAATCCGAAATTCTCCTACAAGCGATACAGATTCTCCGCAAATGTCGATGCCCTCATTACGGATGATTTTACGATAACGGTCGATTTGAGCGGAAACATGAATGACAGGAGGGACCCTTATTCTCAGTTGGACATATTCAAGAATATGAACAGGATTGCTCCGTGGTATATGCCGGCGACAAATCCTGACGGTTCCTATGCCGGAACGGCGGAATTCAAGGATTTCAATCCGCTTTGGATGCTTCAGACCAAAGGAAGCGACCAGAGAAACAGCAGTTATGTAGCATCTTCCATAAAGCTGGAGTACGATTTCGGAAAATGGATAAAGGGACTTTCCGCAAATGTCAGGATAGCTTTCGACTCTCAATTCGGCAACGGAAAGTACTGGACGGAAACGCAGTCTACATATCAGCTTATTTCCAGACCGGGGAGGGCGGACAGATATCAGTCGTATCTAAAACCTGTATATTTCGGTAATAGTACAGACGGGGCGAGCGTAAATCCGTACCGCAAGCTGGACGGACTTGCCAACATCATCTATTCCAGAAAATTCAAGTCACATTCATTGAGGCTGCAGGGGGTCGCCAATTTCTCCGAGTCGAAGTATTCCGGAAGCGTGCCGTACAATTCCGCAAGTTTTATAGGCAGATTGAACTATTCATTCAAGAACAGATATCATCTTGAGGCGAATGCTTCCTACAGGGGTTCTGAAAACTTTGCCCCGGGAAGAAGATTCGGTCTGTTCCCGTCGGTTTCGGCGAGCTGGAACATAAGCAGCGAAAAGTTCATGGAAAGGGTCAGATTCATATCCAATCTCAAATTGAGCGGTTCATACGGTATGACGGGAAGTGACTATGCTTCTACAAGATTCCTCTATAAAGAAGGGAAATGGACTACATCGACAAGCGGCGGACCGAAATTCGGATACAGCGGAGGAAGTACCATAGGCTCTACAACCGAGCCTTCGATAGCCAATCCTCTGGCTACATGGGAGAGGGCGAGACAGTTCAACGTAAGAGTGGATATTTCATTATTCGAGGACCGTATTTCCGCATCGTTCGACCGGTTCTTCGAGAATCGCAACGGCATATTGCAGGAGCCGCAATCAGTACCTTCCATATTGGGAATCGGGCTTCCTGACATGAACATAGGTAAAACAGAAAGGGACGGATGGGAACTGGAGGCCGCATATAACCAGAAAATAAACAACGATTTCGGATTCTATATAAAAGGAAATGTATCGTTCATACGCAATAAGGTGGTGTTCAGGGACGAGCCGGAAAGCATGGACTGGTGGAGAAAGCAGGAGGGCAAGCCTATAGGCCAGTATTTCGGTTATATAGTAGAGGGATTTTTCAACAGCGAGGAGGAGATAGCGAATGCTCCGAAACATGAAGTGGGTTCATATCCTATTCCGGGAGACTTGAGGTATGTCGATTACAACGGAGACGGTGTGGTTAATGAAAACGATCAGGTTCCGATAGGTTACAGTGCGTACCCGAGATATACTTTCGGTCTTTCATTCGGATTCAACATAAAGAATTTCGATGTGAATGTATTGTTTCAGGGTGCTGCACAGTCAAGCGTATTCATATCCCAGTTTCTGATGTATGAGTTTTACAACAGAGGGAAGGTTCAGGACATCCATCTTGGACGATGGACTCCTCAGACTGCCGAAACGGCCACCTATCCGGCGTTGCATGTGGGAGCTATAAGTCAGAATCATGTAAAGAACTCTTTCTTCATTAATGACAATTCATATATAAGATTGAAAAACGTGGAGATTTCGTATACCCTCGGCAGAAACGCCGCAAAGAAAATAGGAATGAAAGGTATGAGGATTTATTTGAGTGCAGTCAATCTGATTACATGGGATAAATTGAAGGTGGTTGACCCGGAAACGGCGGCAAATGCGTATGAAAGCGTTTATCCTCAGGCCCGCAATTTCAGTCTTGGTCTAAACTTAAATTTTTAGGATTATGAAAAAGGTATTTATGATATTATTGGCGGTATTTACCTTGTCATGCGGTAAATTCCTCGACCAGGCCCCTACCGGTGAACAGACCAAGGAGTATATATTTGAAGACTATACCAGGTCCCAGAGGTATATGGATCAGCTGTACGATTATCTTCCGAGGACATGGGCCAACAGTTCTTCCTATTTTTCTGTTTCAAACCCAGGATTTCTGGAGTCAGCTACCGATATGGCTGAATATACTGCTACTTATGGGGCCGCAAACAAGTCATTCAATGTCGGAAACTGGCTTGACAATTCTGCATATAATGAAATCTCTTATCCATGGGAAAACTCGTATGAGGCATTGAGGATAGCCTACATGTTTCTTGAGAACATGGATCAGTTCAACAACGAACCTGAAGGCCGTAAGCAGACAATGAAGGGGGAGGTAGAATTCATGATAGCCTTCTATTATTTTGAATTGCTTAAAAGATATGGAGGTGTTCCTCTGGTAAAAAAGGTCCTGGATCTCGAATCAGACATGCAGATACCTCGTTCTACATATGACGAGACAGTGGAGTATATTGTAGAAAATCTCGACAATGCGATTGCCGTACTTCCTGACGAATGGTCGCAGAATGATTTCGGGAGGGTTCATAAGGCTACTGCCATGGCCCTGAAAAGCCGGGTGCTTCTTTATGCGGCGAGTCCGCTGAACAATCCGGAGAACAGTAAGGACAAATGGAAACTGGCGGCAGAGGCGGCAAGGGATTGCATAGATTATTGCGATAAGAGGAAAATGCATCAGTTGTTTCCGGTATATGAGGATATCTTCATGCGCGGGTATGCAGAGGAGAGGCCGGAAGTGATAATGCCTGTGAACTGGGGAAACAACGTGATAAGTTTTAATTCCTTTATAATTAATTATGGCCATGCTACTCCTGGTGAAGGATTCCAGGGTTATGGTAGTAATTCTCCTACCCAGAATTTTGTGGATATGTTCGAGGTAATCGTATTTGACGAGACGGGCAAGGCAATCGGTACAGAGAAGTTCGACTGGAACAATCCCGAACATGTAGCAAATATTTATAAGAACAGGGATCCGAGGTTCTATTATACAGTGCTTTACAATGACATATACTGGATAAAGAGAAAAATAGAGACCTGGAGAGAGGGAAATACCTACGGTAAGGATATAAACCCCAAGGATCATCTGTTTACCAGGACCGGATACTATCTGAGAAAATTCTGGCCAATGGAATGTTACAGCTATGACCGTCCGGGATCTTGCAGGATGATTCCTTTCTATATAAGATACGGGGAAGTCATTCTCAACTATGCAGAGGCGATGAACGAAGCGTTCGGTCCGGATGCGGATAATCTTGGCAGAAGTACAAAAATCACTGCAAGGGATGCGGTCAACAGGATAAGGGCCAGGTTGGTATCCCCTGCGAATGAAAATATTTCAGGACCGAATGATCCGTACTACAGGGTACTGGTTGAGAGAGAGAACAATCCGGATTTTCCGGTTCTGGAAGAAGGCATGCCTCCTGTACCTGAAGGACTTTCCCCGTCGGAAATGACAGAGAGGATCAGGAACGAAAGGAATATCGAACTTTGTTTTGAAGGACATTATCTGTATGACCTGTTGAGGTGGAAAGAGGGTGAGAACCATATAGGGGGAAAAGTATACGGAGTTGATATAGTCAAGAGTGGTGACAGGTTTGTCTATTCCAGAAAACTTGTGGAAGAAAGACCTTTCGACAAGAACAGGATGTACAGGTATCCTATTCCTAAGAATCAGGTTTACATTATGGGTATTGATCAGAATCCGGGATGGTAAAAATTTCTAAATTATGAAAACTGAAAAAACAAAAAACATATTTGGTTCAGGTCAGGGAATATTCAGAATATTTATTCTGGCTGCCTTGTGTCTTCTGTACTTCTGTCCTGCATCTGTTTATGCACAGAAGGGGCTGACAGTATACGGGCGTGTGCTTACCGAGAACAAACTCCCGGTAATGGGAGCTGTAGTTACCGTACAGGAATCAACGGCAAATGCCCTTACTGATGAGTTGGGTTATTTCGTGCTTGATGTGCCTAGCGGTAAATCGGTTCTTATTATAGAGGCCGACGGATTCGAACGATTTACAACCGTAGCAATGAAAGAGGGAGATCTGGAAATCATCCTTAAGGAGGCACCGGAAGGGCAGGGTGTTTATGACAGGGTATTTATGCCTTGGATGGTGACTGATAAGAGAAGCCTTACTTCATCGGTTTCGACCATAACCCATAATGAATTGAGGAAAAGTCCGACCATGAGACTGGATCAGGCGCTTTCAGGCAGGTTGCCCGGGCTTATGGTGGTAAGCGGTTCAGCATTTCCTGGAGATGAGTCAGTTTCTTACAGGATAAGAGGGATAAGAACTTTGGAAGAAGGTGGCATGAATACTATGGAAAAGGGCGGATACGGTGATCCTCTTATTGTTGTTGATGGATTTGAACGCGAATTTGCTGATTTCGATGCTTCGGAAATAGAATCGTTCAGTGTACTGAAGGATGCGGCGGCCACTGCGATTTACGGGACAAGAGGCGCGAACGGGGTTATTCTTGTTACCACGAAAAGAGGTCAGGAAAACAAAAGAACCATTGATGTCGAGTTTTCTGCCGGCATGGTATGTCCGATTTTCCTCCCCGAGTTCCTTCCGGCTGACCAATATGCGGTTTTGCATAACGAAGCAAGGAGGAACGACGGACTTGAACCGTTGTATGATGATACTGATATAATGAAATACAGGGACGGTTCAGATCCTATAAGATATCCGAATGTGGACTATTATGACGAATTTGTCAAGAATATGACACAACAGATAAAAGGCGTGCTTTCCATGTCGGGAGGGAACAGGATAGTGAAATATTTCGTGTCCCTTGCATACAACCATCAAGGGGGACTTTATGACAGAATCAACGAAGATCCAGAAATAGAGACTAAATTAAGATATTCAAAATACAATGCCAGAGTAAATCTCGATGTTAACATATTCAGACGTCTGTCTGCAAGTTTCAATCTCGCCGGACGAATTGAGGACAGACGATATCCTGTTGCAAGCGGGAGTACTGTTTTCAGTATGTTGTCAAGGTATCCTTCCAATGCAATACCTCTTGAATTTACCGGTATAGACCCTGCCTTGAACAAGGAGATCCATATGCTCGGCGGTAATTCCATCTATACGGACAATCCACTTGGAGAACTTTCGTACAGCGGAAATTATGAGAATCTAAAGCGATATTATCAGCTCGGTGTACAGCTGCATCATGATATGGATTATATAACCAAGGGGCTTAGGGCAAACCTTGAATTCAATGCCGACGGTTACAGCTATCTTCTTACCTATGCTTCAAGACAGTACAAGGTATGGGAACCTGTTTATAAAATGGACGGGACCATATCGAGTTACAAATCCTATAATACTGAGACTACATTGAGCCGAAGTTACTATTATCCGGATATAACGCAATGGTCGGGATTGAATTTTAATCTTACATATAACAGGGTATTCGGTATACATAAGGTAGACGGACTTCTTATGTACAGGCAGAACAGAACGATATATGATCAGACAAACCAACCGGACAAGAAGATGCAGGATTTTGTTTTCAGAGGAACCTATTCATTGAAAAACCGGTATTTTCTTGAGGTTACGACGAATTATTCGGGAACGGACAATTTCTATCTTACAAATACATCGAGGTTCTTTTTCCCAGCAGTATCGGCTTCGTGGATTGTTTCAGACGAGCCATGGATGAAAAATGATTATCTTCAACTGTTGAAGATAAGGGCTTCGTGGGGTATAACCGGGAATGAAGAATATTTGTTTACAGATACTAACGGCTATAAATACCGTTTCCCGTATAGGGACAGATGGTGGAGTCAGGTCCAGCAGCATGCTTGGGGCGCAAGTTTGACATGGGTTCCTAATGTAGTGAGGGAAGGCGTTATGCCTAATAAGGATTTCACAATTGAAAAGTCCAATATGGTAAATGTCGGTCTTGACATGAAGATGTTCGGAAACATGCTTTCATTTTCCGGGGACTTCTTTTATGAGAAAAGATCTGATATATATACCAGAGGTGCCGGTACATTACCGTTGTCCCTTGGTGTATTGGAAAAGAATCTGCCTATAATGAACAATGGTCAGGTAAACAGCATGGGTTTTGAAATCTCTTTGGGATGGCAGCATAAGGTAGGGGATTTCACGTATTGGGCCAATTCTTATGTGGATTATTCTGCAAACAAGATAATCAACATGGATGAACCTTACAAGGAAGACTGGTACAGGCGTGAAACCGGTGGCAGGGTATGTCAGAACTTCGGACTGGTTGCCCTCGGACTTTTCAAGAATGCCGAAGATGTCGCTACAAGTCCGCAGCAGATGTTCGGGCCGTATCAGGCTGGGGATATCAAGTATGCCGATCTGAATGACGACGGTTTTGTGGATGCAAACGACTATACCTCCATAGGCGGAGCAACTTTCCCTAATCTCGGATTTGCCCTTGATCTTGGGTTCAGATACAGGAATCTCGACTTTTCAGTGCTACTGCAGGGAGTTTCAGGCATGAGCCATTATCTTAACAATAATGCGGTAAGGGCATTTTACAATAATGGCAATATTTCGACATATGCCCTGAACAGGTATACCGATGAAGCGAGCTGGGCTACTGCCACATACCCTCGCCTTACTACCGAAGCCAATGAAAACAACTGGAGAATATCCACGTTCTGGCTCAGGGATGCGGCATATCTGAGAGTCAAGAATGTAGAACTTGGTTACAATATACCTCAGAAAGCAGCCAAAAAATTGGGGATGAATGGACTAAGAATATATTTGAACGGCTACAATCTGTTTACTTTCGACAATATCGACGGAATGGATCCGGAAGATCCGTCTGCCGGAATATCGAGGTATCCTCAGGTTAGGGTATTGAATATCGGATTGAATCTTAAATTCTGACATTGTTATGAAAAAACTGAATATTCTGATTTTGTCATGCGCCGCTGTACTTGCGGCAGCATCATGTGAAAGATCCTATCTCTTTCCGTGGCCGCCTGACGGGGCAAGGCAGCCTGAAGATGTATGGAACTATTATGATTTTACAAAGGGATTTCTTGATGCGGTTTCTGCAGACAATATGGTAAGTGCCATATATAATGAAGTATCCGGGGGCGGAAATTTCGCTTCCGCATCCGATGAGGCCGAACATTCCAATCCTTCGGGAGTTGTCAGGTACTTTACCAACGGTATATGGAATCCGACGAATGTGCCTGATGTGTATTATGGAGGTCCTTGGTCTGCAAACAGAAAATACACTTCTCCCTGGGCCAACAGCTATGAAGCCATCCGAAGGGTGAATATATTCCTCGAAAATGTGGATAATTCAGCTTTGCTGGACGACCCGAGCGACCCTTCAAAGGCTAAGGAAAGGACTCATGAGAAAGGTTTTGCTTATTTTCTGAGGGCATGGTTCCAGTTCGACCTTTTCAGGAAATATGGATGTTTTCCAGTTTCCAAGAAGAGCCTTTCTACAGATGATGACTTGTATTCTCCTAAAAATACCTTGGACGAATGTTATCAGGCAATAATGGATGACCTTGATGAGGCGATAAAGCTTTTGCCGGAACTTTGGGATGACAACAACTGGAACAAAGCCAACCGTGCGGCGGCGCAGGCTCTCAGGTCGAGGGTGACATTGTATTATGCAAGCCCTTTGTATCAGGGTAATTTCGAAGAATTCGGACTTCCTGCAAATTCTACCGGCGATTTGAACAGATGGAAACTGGCGGTTTCGGCAGCACGGGAGATGATAAACGAGAATACTTTCTATGAACTTATGCCTGTAACCAAATTCGTTGCTCCTTATGCAAGCAGCGGTACTTACAGCAATCAGATAGGTCTTGTTGCCAATCTGTCGCAAAAGGAAATGATATGGGGGACGCCTGCTTCATCAAATTTATCTGGAAACGATGAAAGATACAATCTGCCTGCAGGTCAGGAAGGATGTTACGGATATACCAATCCTACGCAGGAGATGGTGGATGCATTCGAGGTTATAGAAAATAAGGGAACTCCAGACGAAAAGGCCGTACCGTTCGATTGGTCCAATCCTGAACATGCTGCGAATCCGTATGCAAACAGGGATCCGAGGTTCTATGCTTCGGTAATGTATAACGGAATGGTATGGGGGCTGAACAATTCGTATAAATATTCTGTAGATACATATGAGGGAGGGGTGCACAGGCAGCCAACAAATCCCAATTCGACAAAAACAGGGTACTATATGCGTAAATTCTTGTCCGAAGATTATTATATGAATAAAACAGGATTTAATAAAGCTCCTTCAAGATCACGAATCGTGATCAGACTGGCTGAGATAATACTAAATTATGCGGAGGCTATGAATGAAGCCTACGGGCCTGAAGTCGAGGATCCAGAAGGAGGTTTGAGATTCGGCGTGAAGACGGCTCTGGATGCAGTAAACTATATCCGTGGCAGAGTAAAGATCCCTGTAATCGAAGGCGGTCTTACAAAGGAACAGATGCGGGATGTCATAAAGCACGAGAGACGTATCGAGCTTTGTTTCGAGGGGCACAGAATGTATGATCTGAGGCGGTGGAAGGAAGGCTCCACACTTGGAAATGCTATACACGGTGTTGTAATAACCCCTACAGGGTTTGATGATAAAGATCGTCCTACGGGTTTTACTTATAAGGTGGTCAAGGTCGGCGACCGTGTATGGAGGGATTGCATGTACTGGTGGCCTATTCCATATTCAGAGATTGTGAAGTACGAAGGAAAACTGGTACAGAATCCAGGATGGAATTGAATTAGGTTATTCATAAAGTTTTGAGTCATGAAAAGGATATTGTTGATATTGTCATTAATTTATTTTTGCAGCTGTACTGAAAATATATGGCTGGATCATGACGACCCGAGGGTATATATACCGAAAAACGGTTTCAGTCTGAACAAGGCCTGGCTTCAGGGGAAACAGGAGTACATCATAGATCTGTCCGTGAATTGTTCCGGATTGAGACCCGAGAACAGAAAAAAGGAGATATATGTGGATTATTCAGTGGATCCTGAACTGATAAAGGCGTACAATGAAGATATTACCCAGACTTATGCGGGACAGATTGTGGAACTTCCGTCAGACTGCTATCAGTTCATGTCCGATAGGATAACTATACCTGAAGGCCGTTCCCACGGTGAGCTCGGAATAAAGATAAATCTTGTAAGGATGAAAGAACTGGGGCTTGCTCTTGAGGAAATAAAATACGCGATTCCGATAAGGCTGGACGGTACTTCAATGTACAATCTGCAGGAGGACGAGCAAATGCTTGAGGCAATATATTGCATTACATTGGACCAGCCGACATTCTTTTTCTGGGACAACAGGTCAGTCGACAAGAATACCATAGCCCAGGTGGTTACCTATGATGCCGGCAATACGGAAATGGAGTTGATGATAATGTCGGAAGGACTCGGTCTTAAAATGGAAGAGAATGTAACTTTGGAATTCGAGGTTGATGCTTCATGTGTGCCTGATGACGGTGACCTTCTGCCTGAATCCGCTTATGAATTGAAGAACAGTATCGTATTTTCGAAAGGGGAGTCTTATGCGATTCTGCCTCTTACTATTAAAAACAATGAAGTAGAGTTCAGGAAGACTTTCTATCTGCCATTGAGGATAAGCAATTCTTCAAAGCATATACCCGACCCCAAGAAGTCATTGTTGTTGCTTAAGGTGACGATAAAGAACGATTATCAGTGGAACTACACGAGCAGGAAGAGCGTCTCTTGTGACGGACGTTCTGTAAATGCTTCGGATACCAAAACCACGAAATCGTACGACAAGGACATGATTATTCTGGATATATTCACCGACTATTTCAGTACGGCAGAGAACTGGTCATATCAGTACGGTATGGCGATTCCTTATTCGATGGGTATAAGGGTAATCCCGACACAGGACAAACGTCATTATAAAGTGGAATTTGTCAAGACAAATTCAGAAATGACAGGCAAGAACTGGTACGGTTACCAGAGTCCTGAAACTCTGGAGCAGGATCCTGATAATGAAAGTTATTACGACTGGGATTATGAGACCTTTCATTTGAATTACAGGTACAGAAGGAATGATAACCCTGAAGATGTATGGGTTTATGTTTCTGAAATTCTTGAAGCTCAATAAAAATATTCGTATGAGAAGAATTTTGCTTGCATTGATGGTGACGTTTTTTTCTGTGGGAATGTGGGCGCAGCAGACTGTTACCTTAGAGGTGAAATCCGGACCGCTTGTGCTCGAAAAATCTCTGCCTGAAAATATGGTCTTTTTGTTTCCGGAATTCAGGGAGGCTGCAATATTTTTCAGCAACGGCAGTAAGGCGGACAAGAATTTGAACTATAATATGATTAACGGCAAGCTCCTTTTCAAAGACAGAGGAACCGTTTTCGAGTTCGCCTTTCCTGAAACGGTAGATTCGGTTTTGGTCGGAGATATCCTACTTATAGGAATAAAGGAAGGTTTCGGCAAAAGAATCTCTTCATATGGAGACATAGCCATAGTGAGCCGCAAGTATACGGATTGTACCGATTTCAGAAAAATGGGAGCTTTCGGAGTAGCCTCGGGAACTACATCATCGACTTCCTATTCCTCTATAGGCGGTAATTCGGGCACAAAGGAACTTACTGTTCCCGGGGAATATGATTTTGAATTAAAGGAGGTATTCCTTATCCTTCATGAAGGAAAGGAGTATGTTTTCAGTATAAAGAACATGAAGAAACTTATCCCAGAAAGGAAAAACGATATCGACAGAATTTCAAAAGGCATGAAGCCGAAAGTCTGGGATGAAGAAAACATCCGGGTTTTTATGGATGAGTTAAGTTAAAAAGGAAAAGGAGTGGCCGTTGATAGTCACTCCTTTTTCAATTTTCCGGTATGGTCCGGCAGTTGTTATTACATCATTCCGCCCATTCCGCCGCCCATAGGTGGCATTGCAGGTGTTTCTTCAGGCTTGTCAGCAAGAACGCATTCAGTCGTGAGGAACATTCCTGCTACAGAAGCCGCATTTTCAAGTGCTATTCTTGTTACCTTGGTAGGGTCTATCACGCCTGCTTCAAGAAGATTTTCGTATACTTCGGTACGTGCGTTGTATCCGAAATCACCTTTACCTTCCTTTACTTTCTGTACTACAACGCTGCCTTCTACACCGGCATTCTGGACTATCATTCTGAGAGGTTCTTCTATTGCTCGTGCTATGATGTTGATACCTGTCTGTTCATCCTCATTGTCAGCCTTTATAGAGGCAAGGGATTCTATTGCCCTGATGTATGCCACGCCGCCACCGGCAACTATACCTTCTTCAACGGCAGCTCTCGTTGCACTGAGTGCATCATCCACACGGTCCTTCTTCTCTTTCATTTCAACTTCGGATGCTGCTCCTACATATAGGACTGCCACACCGCCGGCCAGTTTTGCAAGTCTTTCCTGGAGTTTTTCCCTGTCGTAGTCGGATGTGGTAGATGCAATCTGTTTGCGTATCTGTGCAGCTCTGTCAGCGATTCTTTCCTTGTCACCTGCTCCGTTGACTATAGTGGTGTTTTCCTTGTCTATTGTAATCTTTTCGGCACGTCCCAGCATGTCAAGAGTTGTTGCATCGAGCCTTAAACCTTTTTCTTCTGAAATTACGGTACCGCCAGTAAGGATTGCAATGTCTTCAAGCATTTCCTTTCTTCTGTCGCCGAATCCAGGAGCTTTTACTGCTGCAATCTTGAGGGTTCCGCGGAGTCTGTTCACCACGAGTGTGGCAAGTGCTTCGCCGTCCACGTCTTCAGCTATGATTACAAGTGCGTTTCCGCTCTGTGCAACCGGTTCGAGGATAGGCATAAGGTCTTTCATGGTGGAGATCTTCTTGTCCGTAAGCAGGATGTAAGGTCTGTCCATGACTGCTTCCATCTTGTCAGAGTTGGTCATGAAATAAGGTGATATGTAGCCTCTGTCAAACTGCATGCCTTCAACCACCTTGACTTCGGTTTCCGTACCTTTGGCCTCTTCAACGGTAATGACACCTTCTTTCTTTACCTTGCCCATCGCTTCAGCAATCAGTTTCCCGATAAAACTGTCATTGTTTGCAGATATGGTAGCCACCTGCTCTATCTTGGTGATATCGTCACCGATTTCCTGGCTCTGTGATCTCAGGTTTGCCACAACTGCCTGAACCGCCTTGTCGATACCTCTCTTGAGGTCCATAGGATTTGCACCTGCAGTGACATTCTTTATGCCGACGTTTATTATTGCCTGTGCAAGTACTGTTGCGGTGGTAGTACCGTCACCTGCCTGATCGTTGGTTTTTGAAGCCACTTCCTTTACCATCTGTGCACCCATGTTTGCGAAACGGTCTTCAAGTTCCACTTCCTTGGCTACGGTTACACCGTCCTTGGTTACGTGAGGAGCACCGAACTTCTTGTCTATTACTACATTTCTTCCCTTTGGACCAAGTGTTACCTTTACGGCATTGGCCAGTGCATCCACCCCTTCTTTCATCAGATTGCGGGCTTCAATATTGAATTTTATTTCTTTAGCCATGATTTTACGATTTTAAAAATTTGTTTGTTACTCTATTACTGCCAGGATGTCTGACTGGCGCATCATCATATATTCTTTACCGTCTACGCTGATTTCAGTACCTGCATATTTCCCGTAAAGAACATTGTCACCGACCTTGAGCTCCATAGGCTCGTCTTTTTTGCCGTTTCCTACAGCTACAACCTTACCTGCCTGTGGTTTTTCTTTTGCCGTGTCAGGAATGTACAATCCTCCGGCTGTTTTGGTCTCAGCCTCTTTTGGTTCAATCAAGACCCTGTCTGCTAATGGTTTAACGTTCATGATAAGTAATTTTTATATTTATATTGTTTATTTCATTTTTCGGATTCCTCTGAATCCGGCCCGATGGAACAAAAACAAAATAAGTGCCAAATGAAAAATGTGTCAAAATGTCAGATATTGCATATATTTGCAGCAAAAGTATATGACAATGTTGGAAACAGGAGACGAAAGATTTATGGATATGGCCCTTAAGGAGGCGGAAACGGCCTGTGCTGAAGGGGAAGTGCCGGTAGGCGCGGTTATGGTGTGCAGGAATACCGTCATAGCCAGGGCGCACAATATGACTGAAAGGCTCAATGACCCTACTGCTCATGCGGAAATGCAACTCATAACGATGGCATCCGATCATTTGGGAGGGAAGTATCTGAGGGACTGTACGCTTTATGTTACGGTAGAACCGTGTCCGATGTGTGCTGCGGCATTGTCCTGGGCGCAGATAGGAAGAGTGGTGTACGGATGCGTTGACGAGAAGAGGGGAGCCTCGCTGTATAAACCCTCGTTGTATCATCCCAAAACCATGGTATCCGGAGGTATAAGGGCAGAAGAAGCGGCGGAACTGATGCGTAGGTTTTTTAAAAAAAGAAGACAATAATGGAGTTTCTGCAGGAGTGGGGATATATAGGCCTGTTCATAGGGTCTTTTCTGGCGGCTACGGTAGTGCCGTTCAGTTCGGACATATTGCTTGTAGGTATTCTTATCGCTGGCGGGTCGTATGTTGTGACACCGATAGTGGCCACAGCCGGAAACTGGCTGGGAGGACTTACTTCTTATTATCTCGGCTATCTCGGCAAGTGGGAGTGGCTTGAGAAATGGTTCGGCGTAAGCGAAAGCAGGCTGCAACGGCATAAGGTGCATGTAGACAGGTACGGTTCCCTTCTTGCGCTTATGTCGTGGCTTCCGTTTGTGGGCGATGTCTTCGCGATTGCACTGGGATTCTATAAGGTTAAATTCTGGAAATCAGCGATATTCATGTTAATCGGTAAAGGCCTGAGATTCGTCTTCTGGGTACTTCTTTATTCCGAGTTCGGAAGCAGGATTCTGGACGTCTCACTTTTCTGACAAAAAATTTGGATATAGGGAATATTTACATATATTTGCACCCCAAATTGACTGACCTATGGTGTAATGGTAGCACTACAGATTTTGGTTCTGTCTGTCCAGGTTCGAATCCTGGTAGGTCAACGGAGTCGGTCATCAGGCGTGACCGGCTTATTTTTATTTAAAATGATTGTGTCCTATGAGAGATGCTGAAAGTTCCAGGGCTATTTTGAGGGCATCTTATGTAAGCATTGCCGGCAACGCACTTCTTTCAGTCCTGAAGATTGTGGTTGGTTTCCTGAGCGGGAGTATAGCAGTGCTCGGGGACGGGGTGGATTCCGCTTCCGATGTCGCTATATCCATAGTAATGGTTTTTACGGCAAAGATCATAAACCGTCCTCCCGACAGGAGATATGTATTCGGTTATTCCAAGGCAGAAAGCATCGCTACGAAAATGCTTTCGTTCATAATATTCTTTGCCGGGGCTCAGATGCTTGTTTCTTCCGTGGGCAGCCTGTTCAATCCGTCTGAAAAGACAATGCCTGACATGACTGCGATTTATGTTACCGTATTTTCGATAGCGGGCAAATTGCTTCTTTCGTTTTACCAGACTTCAGCAGGTAAAAAGTACAGTTCATCCATGCTTATCGCCAATGGTATAAACATGAGGAACGATGTGATAATATCCGTCAGTGTGCTTGCCGGACTGGTTTTTACATTTGTCCTGGACATGCCCATGCTTGACGCTGTTTCTGCGATAATCGTCAGCCTGTTCATTCTCCGTTCTGCCGTCGGTATATTTATGGAGTCCAATATAGAACTTATGGACGGAGTCAGGGATGTTTCAGTCTACCAGCAGATCTTCGATGCAGTTGCGAATGTTGAAGGCGCATATAACCCGCACAGGGTGAGATCCAGAACCATAGGAGGAAAGTACATGATAGACCTGGATGTGGAAGTGGACGGCAACATGTCCGTCAGGGATGCCCACGGTATTTCTTTAGAAGTGGAGAAAATGATAAGGGAGAAGGTTCCTGACGTTTTCGATATTGTAGTTCATGTCGAGCCGAAGGGCGATGTTCACCAGGAAGAGGTTTTCGGAATCAATCAGAAAGATTGAATATGCAGAGCACTGGAAGATGGTCGCTGCAGCCCCCGTTGTAGCGTGGCCCGATATATGTTCTGAACGGTTTGTATCCCAGATATTTCCTGTCTTTTTCAAGGAGGTGTTCCGGTGCGAATACCATAAATTCACCGTGTTCGGGATGAATATTCCCCGATGACATTATCAGATCTATGGTTTCCCATCTGTCTTTGTATTTATAGCTGCCTTTTACAAGTTTTTCTGTTTCGAGCGTACCTGCAACCGATATTTCAGGAAAAATGAACATGCGGGACAATAGGGAAACTGCTTCCGAACCGAAAGTGTCGTTGAAATCTCCCATTGCAATTATTCTGCTTCCCCTGCACGTGCGTGTGATCGAATCGCATATGGAAAGCAGTGTTTCCGCGGCTTCCCTTCTTCTGGCCAAGGATTCGGAGTTGTTTCCCAGACGTGACGGCCAGTGGTTTACCAGAATGTGGAGAGTATCCTTCCCTATGCATCCCTTTACATACAGGATATCCCTTGTTTTTCTTCCGTTGCCGGTATTGACAGACACCGCCTTGTGTTCCGTTATTTTAAATATGCTCCTGCGATATATCAGGGCGGCGTCAATACCCCTTTCGTCCGGTGAATCATGGTGGATATAGCCGTATCCCGTGTATTTGAGCAATGTCTTGTTTACAAGATGATTGAGGACCAGTCCGTTTTCGACTTCGCACATTCCGACGATTACAGGGAATTCCCCCAAGCGGCCTTTCATGCTTATTATGCTTTTGGCTAAATCTTCGGCCTTGTCGGTGAATCTTTTCCATGTCCAGCGGCGTATGCTTCCCGATGTGAATTCCTCGTCCTTTGCGAGAGAATCCCGGAACGGGTCGAAGAAATTTTCGAGATTCCAGAATGCAACTGTGATGCGGCGTGTGTCCTGATTCCGTTGTGCATAGACTGTATTGAAGAAGACCAGAATTGCAGCAACCGTTGCGGCTGCACCTGCAAGTTCTTCTATGTACCTGGCTTTTCCCTTCATGTCATCCCTCCACATCATAAACATAAAGATAATAACTTTTGATTATCTTTGCATCCGTTTTATTCAAGAATCAAAAGAAAAAAATAAACCGGTATGTCATTGAAGTGTGGTATAGTTGGACTTCCGAATGTAGGAAAATCCACTTTGTTTAATTGCATAAGCTCAGGAAAGGCGCAGTCCGCAAATTTCCCTTTTTGTACGATAGAGCCGAACGTAGGCTCCACCGTCGTCCCGGATGACAGACTTTATGTCCTGGAGAAACTTGTGAAACCGCAGAGAGTGGTTCCAGCGACTGTGGAAATTGTCGATATTGCAGGTCTTGTCAAGGGGGCAAGCAAAGGGGAGGGTCTTGGAAACCAGTTTCTTGCGAATATCAGGGAAACCGATGCCATAATACATGTGCTGAGGTGCTTCGACGATGACAATATCGTACATGTGGACGGTTCAGTGAATCCTGTAAGGGACAAGGAGATAATAGACACTGAATTGCAGCTCAAGGATCTGGAGACTGTGGAAAACAGACTTGGAAAAGTCAGGAAACAGGCTCAGACCGGAGGTGACAAACAGGCAAAGAAGCTTTGCGAGGTACTTGAAAAGTTCCGTGATGCACTGCTTCAGGGCAGGTCAGCCAGAACGGTTGTTTTCGATAACGCTGAAGAGCGCAAACTGGCTGACGAACTTTATCTGCTTACCGACAAGCCTGTGCTCTATCTGTGCAATGTGGACGAGAGTTCTGCTAAGGACGGTAACAGATACGTTGAGATGGTAAGGGAGGCTGTCAAGGATGAAGATGCTGAGATTCTCGTGCTTGCTGCGAAAATAGAATCCGAGATTGCTGAACTTGAAAGCTATGAGGAAAGGGAAATGTTCCTTCAGGAAATAGGTCTTGAAAAATCTGGTGTCGTACGTCTCATACAGTCGGCATACAGTCTTCTTGATCTGCAGACTTATTTTACATGCGGTCCTCAGGAAGTTAAGGCATGGACGATAAACAAGGGGGATAAGGCGCCGAGGGCTGCCGGAGTGATACATTCGGATTTTGAAAAAGGGTTCATACGTGCTGAAGTCATAAAATATGACGATTTCGTGAAGCTCGGTTCGGAAGCTGCATGCCGTGCAGCCGGAAAACTTGCCACAGAAGGGAAGGAATATGTCGTAGAGGACGGTGACATAATGCATTTCCTTTTCAACGTTTAGATTGCGGCAACTTGCGGCAACTTGCCGTAAGCATTTGTCTTATTCCATGTCGTAAAGCTTCAGTTTGTTATAGAGGGTTTTTCTGTCTATACCGAGCAGCTTTGCGGCTTTTGATTTGTTTCCTTCGGCAGATTCAAGTGCTCTCGCTATGGCATTTTTTTCTTCATCTCGGTTCTTCAGTCTGTACGTTTCCTCATCGTTTTCGTGACGGACCTGAATTCCGATTTTCGCCTGATTGCCCTGTTCGCCTGAATGCCCGGTTATCTCGTCGGGAAGTTCTTCCATGCCGATGTAGTCGCCGGAAGCAAGGAGTGTTGAACGGAGGACGGTATTCTGCAGCTCCCTGATGTTTCCAGGCCATCCGTATCCGATTATTGCCTGTTCCGCAGCGGTGTCGAAATCCTTTACCTCCTTACCGAGTTCCCTGTTGGCCTTCTTGAGAAAGAATCTTGCATATGACATGATATCTTCTTTCTGGTCTTTAAGCTCCGGTACATCGAGAGTGAATCCGTTCAGCCTGTGGTAAAGGTCTTCCCTGAAATCGCCCTTCCTTATGGCGTCTTCAAGATTTTCGTTGGTGGCAGCTATTAGGCGTATGTCTACGTCGATTTCTGTGTTTGTACCAATCGGCTTTATTTTCCGCTCCTGAATTGCCCTTAGAAGCTGTACCTGTACGTCGTAACTCAGGTTCCCCACTTCGTCAAGGAACAGAGTTCCTCCGTCCGCTTCAAGAAACGCACCTTTCTTGTCGTTTATGGCTCCTGTAAAAGAGCCTTTCTTATGTCCGAAGAATTCCGATCCTGCAAGGTCCTTTGGGATGGCTCCGCAGTCGACAGCAACGAAAGGCTTGTCTTTGCGGCTGCTTTCTCTATGGATAAGTTTGGCGACATGTTCCTTACCTGTACCGCTTGCACCTCTTATAAGTACTGAGATATTAGTGGGAGAAACCAGTCTGATCATCTTGTAAAGCCGTTCTGATGCCTTACTTCTGCCTTCAATATAGTCCGTGTTACCGGGTTCTGACGGTTCGGTTCGTTGTTTTCTCTCCGGTTTTCCGGGTTTTTCCTTCCCGGTTTCCATTATTTTTTCAAGCAGGCTCTCGGGGTCGACAGGCTTGGTAATGTAGTCTGAGGCACCCATTTTCATGCATTTTACGGCATTCTGTATATCTGCATAACCTGTCATTATGATGACAGGTGTCTCCGGAACATTTCCGTTTATCCATTCGAGAAGTGAAATTCCGTCCTCATCCGGAAGTCTCATGTCAGTCAATACTATGGAAAATTCACTGTTCCTGAGTTTTGCCTTTGCTTCGGCAACTGTCATGGACGTTTCCGTATCAAACCCTTTCTTGCGAAGCCATGCCTCAAGCATGACCATGAATGCGCTGTCATCTTCTACTATGAGAATCCTTTTCATATTCATCTGTTTTGAAACCATGCCTCCACGGCTCTTATGTCAGCATCCTTGAGAATAACGGTTTTTTCATTGTCAAGCAGGTATATTGTAGGGATGGCTTTCAGATCATATATGCCTTCCTTCAGTGAAAATGTAGGATCGTATGCTTTGATCCATTTTTCCGGAAGTCCTTTTGCGTATTCCATCCATTCTTCCACGTTTTCATCTATGTACAGCGCCAGAACAGTTAGGTCTTTCTCTTTTGCGGCACCTTCGAGCACCATGGAGTTTTTGATAAAATCAATGATAATGGCGCATGCATTGCATCCCGGATTGTTGAAAAACAACAGTAAGTATTCAGAATTTATCGAAGACAGGGACGATTCATTGCCTTCTGAATCAGTGAAAACGAAATCCGATGCCGTTTCCCCGACTCTGTTCAGCATGGCACGGGACAATATCCATGAACATGATGCATAAAGGTTTTCATCTGCCATTCCGCTTTCCAATATAGATCTGTAGGCCGGAATTATTATCTCGTCATTTCTGAGGAATGAATTCGGATCATAGAAAAACGCTTCAAGTATGTCGGCAAAAACAGGCAGTACGGATGAGTCTCCGCTGTGCCTTACGTATGCGAACAGCTGTTCCAGCATTCTGTCGTTTGCTTTTGTCATTCCCTTCTGCCCGAGAGGGAATACCAGTCTTACGTAGCTGGAAAAGGCTTCGTTGAGTTCCTTTTTCGAGACTCCGGCAACAGTGGCCGAGTCGCTTTTCCATATGGCGGTCGTATCGAAGAATCCGTTCCAGAAATTGTCGGACATGTATTCCGCCGCGGATTCTTCCGAATTTATCATTGCCGGCGGGCTCATGTATGGAAACGGTCTTGTTTTGCCGTCCCTGTTGCTGCATGAACATGCGGACAGAATGATTATCTGGAATATTGTAAGGTAAAGTATCCCTTTCATTTCAAAAACTCGTTAGCATCAAACAAAGTTACTTAATTTATCCTAATTTGCCATAATTGGGATATATTTGATAAATTTGTGAATTAAAATGTATTCTGATGAAACAGTACTGCGACCTGCTGAAATATATTATGGAAAACGGGACACTCAAAAGTGACCGTACGGGTACGGGCACTAAAAGCGTGTTCGGCTATCAGATGCGTTTCGACCTGTCTGCCGGATTTCCTCTACTTACTACAAAGAAACTCCATCTCAAGTCCATCATATATGAACTTCTCTGGTTTATAAAAGGGGATACGAATATAAAGTACCTGCACGATCATGGTGTTACGATATGGGATGAGTGGGCGGATGCCGACGGCAACCTCGGTCCGGTATACGGTCATCAGTGGAGATCATGGCCTGATTATCAGGGTGGCTGCATAGACCAGCTTTCAATGGTGATTGATTCGATAAGAAACAATCCGGATTCCAGAAGGCATATAGTTTCCGCCTGGAACGTTGCAGAGGTCAACAGAATGGCCCTGCCTCCGTGCCATACGCTGTTTCAGTTTTATGTGGCCGATGGAAAACTTTCGTGCCAGCTGTATCAGAGAAGTGCTGACGTATTTCTTGGAGTTCCGTTCAATATAGCCTCGTATGCACTGCTGACTATGATGGTGGCCCAGGTCTGCAATCTTGAACCAGGGGACTTCGTGCATACGCTGGGGGACGCACATATATATCTGAACCACTTCGATCAGGTGGCTGAACAGCTCTCCAGAGAACCGCGGAGATTGCCTGTAATGAAATTGAACAGGAATGTATCTTCAATAGAAGATTTCGTTTATGAAGACTTTACCCTTGAAGGATATGATCCGTACCCTTCCATAAAGGCCCCAGTAGCTGTATGATGATTGTGCGCCATGAAAGATAAAGCCGCATTTGAGAAACTTTTCGAGGAAGCTTATAAGGACAACCTTTATAAGGTAAGGTATTATGCGTACAATTATCTCAAGGATTATGACATGGCAGATAATGTGGCGCAGGAAACATTTTACAGGTTGTGGGAGAACAGAACCTCCATTAATTTCAACCTGTGTTGTCCACAATGTGGTAAAAACGTCCTGGACGATGTCAAGCGAGGCCTCCGACATTACCATATGATAGGCATATCTGTTCAATCTGTCGAAATATTTTTCATATAGTAAGGAGAATGCTGCGGTGTTTCCTTTCCGCACGTTTTCCATCAGTCTTATGTCCCCTTCTTCATTTGCGGGTAAAGCCATATAAATATAATATATGGCAAAGGTAATAAAATCACCGGTATGCCTGAACTTTATTGTATTTGCGTATTATAACTTTTTTTATCTTTGTTCTCTAAAAATTTTAGTATGCTGTCAATAATAGTCGCACATGCCGGCAATCTTGCCATAGGAAAGGACAATGCCCTTCTGTGGCATATTTCGGAAGACCTGAAGTATTTCAAGAAACTCACCGGAGGGCATACGGTGATAATGGGACGCCATACATATGAATCGATCGGACGTCCTCTGCCTGACAGAAGGAATATGGTCGTTTCTTCGACAATGAAGCCGGCGGAAGGGATCGAGGTATTTCCTTCAGTTGAGGCGGCGATAGCGGCATCAGCCGGAGACGGTGAGATCTTCATCATGGGCGGCGGTAAAATATATGCCCAGACCCTGGCTCTTGCCGACCGGTTTTATATAACTGAGGTTGATGCGGATTTTGATGCGGATACTTTCTTCCCCGACTATTCCGGAATAGTAAGGGATTTCCGTAAGGAAGCGGGCGAGTGGAATGAAGATAAGAAAAGCGGTTTGAGATACCGTTTTGTCGTCTATTCAAAGTAATCTGAATTTTGCCGTATATTATGCAAAAGGGAGAAAAATATTATCTTAAGAAATTCGAAGACTGCTATATGGCCAATTTTCGGAGGATATCTTCTTTTGCATACAATTATCTTGAAGATTATGAGCAGGCGAAGAATGTCGCTCAGGAGGTTTTCACCGTTCTTTGGGAAAACCGTGAGAAGATTGATTTCGAACAGTCTGTCCTGCCTTATCTTTTTCTTATCTGCAAGAACAAATGCATGAATCTTCTGGACAGAAGGAAAAGTGCGAGAAATTATGGAGAGGAAAGCATTTCATCCTTCAGGGAGATGATGAATATAAATGCATTGTCCCATTCGTCCTTCGATTCGATATTTTCAGAAGAGATATGTCACATAGTGCATGATACTGTCGAGTCCATGCCTGAAAAGATAAAACATACTTTCCTGTTGTCACGGAGAGGTGATCTCAAATATGCCGATATAGCCAGACTGGAAGGGATTTCTGTCAAAACGGTTGAATACAGGGTGTCTTATGCTTTGAAATATTTGAGAAAACAGTTAAAAGATTATATTTTTTTAGGGTTACCGGCGCTTATCGTGTTATACTTATGTTAAGAAGTATGAAAAAATCACAAATCATAAGATTCATAAAAGGCGAGCTTGCCGGAAGAGAAGCCGAAGAGGTTGTCGGATGGATAAAGAGTTCATCCGACAATGAGAATTATTATTGTGTCCTGAAAAACATTGTGTCTGCAGGATCACTGTCCGATGAACGTGCAAGCAGGGAAGAGTGGAAGGAGATGAAATCCATAATATCCTCACTTCCGAAACGGGAGGCTGGCCCGAATACTGTCCGTAAATTGAATTTCTACAGGATAACCTCATATGCGGCGATGTTTCTTCTGTTGTGTTCCGTGTTGTATATATTCTATGACAGGAACAGCAATATGAAGATTATGGAGGCCATGGAACTCAGGTATGCTTATATGGATAATGTTGAGGAGTACCTGAATATTTTGCCTTCCGAGCAGAAGATGGAGGTATATGCAGTGAAAGGGGCAAAGGCCAAGGTCATACTTCCGGACAGCAGTGAAGTTTATCTGAATTCCGATACGAAAATATCATATCCTGTTAAGTTTACAGGTGGAAAAAGAAGGGTACTGCTTTCCGGAGAGGCATATTTTTCAGTGAGGAAAAATGCCGACATGCCGATGATAGTGGAGACTCCGAAGAATTTCAAGGTTGAAGTTACAGGAACTGAATTCAATCTCCGGGCTTATGACAATGATGACAAGTCATATGCCGCATTGTATTCTGGTAAGATAAGCCTGATAACCGATTCGTCGGCAGGTGTGGACCATGTGACCGAAGTCAGGCCGAACGAGATTTATGAGATAACCGATGGAAAGCTGCCTGTTCTCGTTAACAATGAACCGAAAGACGAAAAACTTTGGACGGAAGGCAGGCTCAAGTTCAAGGCCGAACCTATGGAAGATGTCCTGAAGAAACTGGAGAGATGGCATGGTACCAGATTCATTGTCAAGGATGATTCAGTATTCAAATATAATATAACGGCGTCTTTCAGATCGGAATCCATAACACAGATTATGGAGATTCTGCATTATTGCACTCCTATCGAATATGAGATAAAGGAGAATGTCGTTACGATTTCCAGCAGATAAGTTAAGTTTTTCTGTAAATTTTGTTACTCGTTTTTTTAGGGTGGAGGTGACAGGTTCTGTTCTACTTTCAAAACCTAATTAAAAATTATATGAGTAATTTATTAACCAAAATTCTAAAGCGCGGCATAACAGTGTCCGTTTTACTCTTTTTGTGCGTTACTCTGAATGCACAATCATTGAATTTAAGCTTTAAGAATACTCGTATTTCGGACATTCTGACCGAAATTACCGAGCAGACTGGGTATGAATTCGCATATTCCAATGTTCTTAAGGAAATCGAACAGAAGGTTGACTTCGAATACAAATCAACCGGTATTGAAACGGCCCTTAACAGACTGTTCGAGGGTCGCGGTATCGTTTTCGAGATAAAGGGCAAACAGGTTATCCTCGCCCCGGCAAATATGGCCGGCTCAGTGCCTGCACAGAAAGTGATTCCTGTAAAAGGTGTTGTAAGGGACGAGTTCGGCGAACCGGTGCCTGGCGTTGTGATAAAGGTAAGGAACAGCGACAAATATGCTGTTACCGAAGCTGACGGATCCTTTTCTATGGCTTCTGTTCCTTCGACTGCGATACTTGACGTAACCTCTATGGGTATGAAAAGCCTTGAGGTGCCTGTAAACGGACGTCAGATGATAGAGCTTTCCATGGCAGCAGATGTCGTAGCACTTGAAGACGTGGTGGTTACAGGTTACCAGACACTGTCAAGGGAAAGGGCTACAGGTTCGTTCTCAGTGGTTTCTTCCGAAAAAATCCAGAACAAACTGCAGGCTGACGTAAAAAGTGTTCTTGAAGGTCAGTCAGCCGGTGTCGTACTGACAAAGGACGGCGACATAGAAATCCGTGGTGTCTCCACCATCAGCGGTGTGAAGACTCCTCTGATTGTTGTCGACGGATATCCTCTTATCGGTGAAGGTCTCGGCCTTGAATCAATCAACCCTGACATAATCGAAAACGTAACCGTACTTAAGGATGCCGTTGCAGCTTCCATATATGGTTCGCGTGCATCAAACGGTGTGATTGTCGTTACGACAAAGAAAGCCAAGGAAGGTACTTTCAGCGTAAGCTACAAGGGAAGATACAGTGTAACCTTGAAACCTGACCTCGACGATTTGCATATGGCATCTGTTGAGGATTATATGGATGCTGAACTTCAGCTTTACAATGAAGGCCCTAACGGCTTCTACAGTGACTATAACGGATATTATCTGATGTCCGATTATCAGTATATCCTGATGGCCATGGATAACGGTCTCATGTCAAGGAGTGACGGAGAGGCAATGATCGAACAGTTGAAGAACAACAACGTGCTCGATGAAATCCAGAAATATCTCCTCAGACCTAAGCAGTCTCATCAGCATAACGTCAGCCTCATGAGCGGAACCGAAAAGAATCAGTTTACCGCATCAATGAGATACGCTGAAGAATTCGACAATCTTCCGAACAACAAGAACACCAGCATGATTTTCGATATCAACAATACATGGTCACCTGTTGACTGGTTCAATTTCAGGCTTCTTGCCAACATAACCTACAACAAAGACTATTCGACTGTTGAAACCATCGAAAGCTACACTTCTTTCGACTCGAAGATCTTTCCTTATACGAGCATGTATGACGATAACGGAAATGCTATTTCTTGGGAACCAGTAGGTCAGAGAAGACTTGAAACATATCATACATATCCAGGAATGAAATCAGTTTCCTATCATCCTGAAACCGATCTTCCGCTGAACATGACTACTACCAACAATCTTCAGATAAGACTCGGCGGTGACATGAACGTCAAGTTTACCAAATGGTTGACCGGTAGCTTCGGTGGATCATGGGTGAAAGGTTCAAACGGTTCAAGAACAGTTTATGACGGAGAATCCTTCAAGATGAGGACTGCATACAACGATGCTACGTCACAGACCAACCCTACAGTGCACTATCTTCCTGAAGGAGGTATGATAACCGAAAACAGAGGAACCATTGATACATGGGTACTCAGAGGACAGTTGAACTACAACCAGTCTTTCAACAATGACAAGCACCGTATCACTGCAATGCTCGGTACTGAAATAAGCAAGGATACATATGAAACAGTTTACATGCCTTCAAGGGTAGGTTACAACTCTGTTTCCGCTTCCTACAATTCAGGATTCAATGCACTGGACTACAACAAAAATGCGAACAATATGTCAGGTGACATGCTTTTCGGAAGAAAACCTACCAACCTTTCATCAGTTTCAATGGGTTCCAATTATGCTGTCCGCGACAACAGGTTCGTTTCATGGTACGGTAATGCTTCATATGAACTTATGAACAAGTATATCCTCAACGGAAGTATCCGTCTCGACCTTACCAACTTCTTCGGTACCGACCCTAAGTTCAGGTACAAACCTACATGGTCAGTCGGTGGTACATGGAAGATTTCAGAAGAAGATTTCTTCGCAGGTGCAAAAGATGTGGTTGACAGACTTTACCTTCGTGCATCTTATGGTATAAACGGTAACATATCACTGAACAATACGCCTTATCTGATTCTGAACGTAGGCAGCTACGATGAAACCATGGGCGGTGTATCATACGGAATATCTTCATATCCTAACAACCAGTTGAGATGGGAAAGAACCCAGATCGTCGACGTTGCTTTCGATTTGAGTATGTTCAACAACCGTTTGAATGCTACAGTTGATTTTTATAATAAACTTTCAACCGACCTGATTGCCAGCGACGAAGTCGATGAAACTACAGGTACTTCTTCTTTGACTCAGAACGTTGGTTCATTGAGAAATACCGGTTTCGAAGTGACTTTGGGAGGTGACATAATAAGAAATCCTAATTTTGTATGGAACAGTAACCTTATCGCCAGCTACAATACAAGTAAGGTGCTTAAATACAATATAGCAAGATCTTACTTCACTTCATATGCAAGAGCAACCGGACTTCTCGTTGAAGGTTATCCTATGGACGGTTTCTGGGGTGCACGTTTCTCAAGAATCGATGAAACCGGTACGGCACTTTACTTCAACGCTGCCGGTGAAGAAGTAGCAGGCGGTAGCCTGGAAGCTGCAGATGCAATATATCTGGGAACATCAAGACCTCCATTGGATATGAGCTGGACCAACAGTTTCAAATTCGGTAATTTCGAGGCTTCTATAATGTTTATCGGTAAATTCGGTGCCAAATACAGGAAGGATGCTTTCGTAGGTTCCAACTACAACAACAGGTATGTAGGCCAGAGATGGAGAGAACCGGGTGATGAAGCATATACGATCTATCCTAAGTTGAAATCATGGAATATGGATATGTTCTATTATCCGTACAGTGACCATCTTATTGGATCAGCAAATTATGTGAAACTCCGTGATCTTACCTTCTCTTACAATCTTCCTCAGAAAGCTGTGAAGAAGATCGGTCTTTCAAATCTGAAATTCTATTTCCAGACAAGGAACCTCTTCTATATTACAGCCAAAGGAGTTGATATCGATCCTGAAGTAATGGAACTTAACACAGGCGGCGGAACCGGCGCCATGACCAATCAGGCATTCGCATCGCTTCCATTGAGACCAGAGTTCTATTTCGGTGTGCAGATCAATTTGTAATCAATAAAAAGAAAGAAAATTATGAAAATTACAAAATACATTTTACTTGCAGCATCGGTCATGACATTGGGTTCATGTGCCAAATTCCTGGATATAAAGCCTGCAGGAAAGCTTATTCCGGAGAAGGGTGATGTCGCTTCATTCGACAGGCTGCTGAACAATACCAATACTATAAGCTGGACATACCAGAACAACAACAGGGGTAATGTCCTCATGTATCTTACAGATGATCTGGAATTGTCGGACAATCAGGCAAAGTTTGCATGGTACGACGGTCATCCTAACATAGACTGTTATTTCGCCCATATTTTCAAACAGCCTTACGGTAATCCGGACAATCAGGACTATTATTGGAACTGGGGTACATATAGACAGGCACAGTATTTCAATGCCTGCATAGACGGAGTCAATTCGGTAAGGACCGATGATGTTGCTGAAGAAGCAGACGAAATCGTAGCTCAGGCTACCGTAGCCCGTGCATGGACATATTTCTATGCTACTCTCGGATACGGTCCGGTATACAAACCGGGTCAGGACAATTCTGCCAAGACCATCCCTTACAGAACACAGAGCGATGTGATGGGTGCGATGGAAGATCTGTCTACCCAGCAGCAGGTATTCGACAGGGTTCTGTCAGATATCCATACACATTATGACAATCTTCCTGACATTGCCGCTTCAAATACGAGGTTCGGAAAAGTTCAGGCAAACGCTTTCCTTGCATTCTATCATCTTTTCACCAGAAACTATGACAGCGTAGCCTACTATGCAAACCGTTGTCTTACAATGGCTGCTTCGCAGAACGGCGGCATGGACAATCTGTTCTATGACATGAACCTGTTCTCTTGGGCTGATGCAGATAAGGTAGCGGAAGATCCGGATAACAAATATACATCATCAATCAATACTTCCCAGGGTGAAGATCCTGTAACGGCATCATACAATCGTGAGATATGTCTGTACAGAAAGACAGCCAACGCTCCTTCAGCCGACGCTTATCCTTCAGCAGAGTTTCTTGCTCTGTTCGATGAAGCATACGACCTGAGACGCGAGTATCTGTTCTTCGAGTATAACGGTTACAAGACAACGGATGGTGGTGTAACATATGATGACGGCAGAAAAGTGCTTAATTACCAGACAAAGGTAGCCCAGACATGCGGTTTCTCTTATCCTGAAATCCTCCTTATGAGAGCAGAAGGATATGCAAGGACAAATCAGGCGGACCTCGCCGTAGCGGACCTGAACTATCTCAGAAAGTTCAGAATGAAACCAGGGTTCACTACCTTTACGGAATCCGATCCTGACAAGGTTATGCAGGAAATCGTAAACGAAAGAAGGCGTGAATTGCCTGTAGGTTCACCTAAGAGATTCTTCGACCTGAAACGTTTCGTTCTTGATACCGGAAAATCATGGTGCAAGCAAAGCATAACTCATGTTGTGGAAGGTCAGACTTACACTGCAGAGGTAGATTCGGATTACTTTATCCTGCCTATCAGAAATGCTGTCCTGAAGTGGAATCCTCAGTGGGGTATAGAGCTTGATACTACTCCTTGGAGCAACAGCAAATAGAAATTTTACAGCATGATATTATTTTAGATTATATCTATTATAAACGCTGCGCCTCGGCATAATCAAAGTAAACTTTGCTTTTGCTCTCGGCTTGCAGTTTATTTTAACAGTCAGGGCTGTGTCAAATATGACACGGCCCTTTCTTTTTTCCATATTCCACGAGGTTTTGTGGAATGATTTTTGCGCGTTCTCAACGCAATCGGAATCGAACTTCAAATTACCAACAAATAAAAAATAAATAAAAAGAGATGAAAAAACTTTTATTGTTTGCTATGACCCTGCTTTTGTCAGTAGGTCTTTATGCTCAGGAAGAAGGTATTCAGTGGGAACACGGAACATTACAGCAGGCTCTTGACAAGGCCAAGGCCAACAAAAAGGGTCCCAATGTCGTATTTCTGGACTGCTACACTTCATGGTGCGGCCCATGCAAATACATGGCTACCAAGGTGTTTACGACTAAAGAAGCCGGAAAGTACTTCAACAAGAACTTTGTGTGCATCAAGATAGACATGGAAAAGGGAGAAGGTGTGCAGCTGATGGAAAAATACGGAGTTGCGGCATTCCCTACATTTTTGATTCTCAATCCAGACGGTACTGAAATCGGTCGCGTTGTCGGCGGCGGTGAACTTGAAGATTTCATAAAGAGTGTAGAAGCAGCCATGGATCCGGCCAAATCACCTTCAGTAATTCTTGAAAAATACCGTGGAAGCAAGGATATAAACGACGCAATCGCTTATCTTGAGGCGTTGAAAGAAAATTATATGACTGCCAAAATGGACGAGTTTTTCGGAGAATTCTGGAATGATCTCGGATATTCGGTCTATTCCGATGAGTTGTGGCCTTATATACAGGAAGCGGCACGTGCGAAATCGTCTATCGTATATGACAAGTTCATTTCTGATTATCCAGGTACGGTACGTATGTATGGAGACAAAATCAAGGAACTCCTTAAAAATACCACATACAACAAATTGAGAAGTTATCTTGCCGGCAAAACCGAGTTTTCCGCAGATGAGGTGGCAGCTTTGGTCGAAAGACTGAAATATATGGCTCCGGAAGACAGGATGTCAGTGTTGATATGCAATACCGCAACGGCTTATGCGGCAGGAGATCTTGAAAAGGTAGGCAAGCTTCTGAATGCCTACAAGATATACTACGATTTCACATATAAGGAAAGGGTAAATATCGAAAGGATGTTTACGATGATCAAAGGTATTCCTGAAACGGCTCTTGCAAAATACTACCGCGACATGAACGATTATACTTCAAAGGCGTCCGAAGATCTGAAGAAGGTTGTAGAACAGTACAAGGATGTTGTTGTTCCTGAAGAAGAAGGTGCAAAGAACGGTGCAATAAGGGCTATCAGAATGATGTAATAATTTTGATTATGAGTGAAAAGAGGCTGCTTTCATAACGCAGCCTCTTCTTTTTTTATTTAGAATCTTTTTTATTCTTTTTGGAAACGTATGGCGCTTGATGTCCAATCATTGCCGGTTTCCCACGTTTCAGGGAGTAGATTATGAGGATGATACCGGCTATTATGAAAGGTATGCTGAGGAGCTGTCCCATGTTGTATTTCATTGTCGCTTCAAAATCAACCTGCGGGTTTTTGATATTTTCTATTATGAAGCGGGCTCCGAACAGCGTAACAAGAAACAGTCCGAATATGAATCCTCTTTTTATTTTCGGGAGGTATTTTATGTAAATACCCATAAGCACCATGAAAATCAGCAGATATGAAAGGGCCTCATACAGTTGAGTAGGGTGTTTCGGTATTGTTTCTCCTGCCCTAACGAATATGAATCCCCATGGAAGGTCCGTAGGACCCCCGTAAATCTCCGAATTGCACAGGTTGCCGAGTCTTATGAATACTCCGGCCAGAGCTATTACTATTACCATTCTGTCCAGCAGCCAGAGGTAGTCGAAATCGTATTTCTTACCGTATTTGTTCACGAACCACCACAGGGCAAGCAGTATTCCTATTGCTCCTCCGTGGCTTGCAAGTCCGCCGTGCCATACCTTGAGTATTTCGGACGGGTTGGCCAGATAGTATTCCGGTTCATAAAAGAAGCAGTGTCCAAGCCTTGCGCCTATGAAGGTGGCTGCTATCATTGTATAAAAGAGAGGGTCTATAAGTTTGTCGGATATGTTTTCCCTTTTGAAAAACCATGTGAATATTTTGAGACCGAGGTAAAATGCGATTACGAACATCAGGGAATACCACCTGATTTCAAATGATCCTATCGTGAAAATCGCAGGATCCATGTTCCATGTTACTGAAAGGAAGGTGTTCATTTTCTGTCTTATGTCTGGAATTTATCTTGCTATGCGAACGAATATGCTGAGAGGAAGTGCCTTCTCGAATTTGTCTTCCAGCACGAGTTCTCCGAAATCTATGATGCAGTCTTTGTTTTCCTTAAGATTGAATCCTGTTTTTACAAGCGTTTTGCCTAAAAGTGCGGAATATCCGTTGGAATAGAGGTTCAGGACAGTGAAGCTGTTTCTGGAAGCGACTATCTTCGAACATTCGGATAGAAGTTCGAAAAGACATTCGTCCAGTTTCCATTTCTCCCCGTCGGGACCGTGACCATATGCAGGAGGGTCTAGGATGAGTCCGTCGTACATGTTTCCCCTTTTGGCTTCTCTTTTTACAAATTTAAGGGCGTCTTCGATTACCCATCTTATATTGTCCAGACCGCTGAGTTCCATATTGCCTTTTGCCCAGGTCACTACCTGCCTTACCGAATCAAGATGTGTAGTATCGGCACCGGCGCATCGTGCAGCCAGTGATGCGGCACCGGTGTATGCAAACAGGTTCAGAACCTTAGGTTTCGTGCGTCCTCCTGTATTCTTTCCTATACGCAGGGTCTGGTTGTATATGTAGTCCCAGTTCGGAGCCTGTTCGGGGAATACTCCTACATGCTTGAATGATGTAAGGCCGAGTCTGAGTCTGAAGTCGGGATGCGGATCTGTCCCGCGTCCGTCGTATTTTATCATCCATTGTTCAGGCATTTTCTTCAGCATTGTCCATGATCCGCTGTCTTCTTTACCGGATTTGCCGAATCCTGCGCCGGCTACGAATCTGGTATGTGCCAGATTTTTCCATTCTTTGTCGGACAGTGATTTTTTCCAAAGAGCTTTCGGTTCAGGACGTGCCATTACGAAGTTTCCGAATCTTTCGAGTTTCTCAAAATCTCCCGAGTCGATCAGTTCGTAATCTTTCCAGCCTGTTGTTGATTCCAATAACATTTCTATGCAAAAAATAAAAATAATCGGTAAAGTTATAATAAATACCTTAAATAGTTAAATGATAATATGTACATTTGTAAAATATTATAATATCCAATATGACGATCAATACGGAAAACATACTTTTAATAGGGTCCGTGCTTCTGTTCGTAAGCATAATAGTGGGCAAGGCGGGATCCAAGTTCGGAATGCCTGTCCTCCTGCTTTTCCTTGCGGTGGGAATGCTTTTCGGAAGTGACGGAATAGGCATCCATTTCGACAATCCTGCCATCGCGCAGTTCATAGGAGTGATAGCCCTGAGTGTAATCCTTTTTACCGGTGGAATGGATACCAGAATCGAGGATATACGTCCTGTCATGGCGAAAGGTCTTACACTTGCAACAGCCGGAGTCGTGCTGATGACTTTGCTTACCGGAGTTTTCATATATGTCATGGCCTCCGGGGACAATTCTTTCCTTACGCTTACATTGTCCGAATCGCTGTTGCTTGCGGCGCTTATGTCCTCCACGGACTCTGCATCGGTTTTTTCGATTCTGCGTGCCAGGAAACAGAATCTTAAGGAAAATCTCAAGCCGATGCTGGAACTGGAGAGCGGAAGCAACGACCCGATGGCCTACATGCTTACCATAATTCTTATCCAGATAGTGACTTCCGGAGAGTTCTCCTTCTATGATTCAGTTGTGAAATTCGTGATGCAGATGGGTATAGGCCTGGTATTCGGCTATTTTCTCGGGAAGATGACAGTCTTTGTACTGGAAAAAATAAATATAAACCAGGCTCTTTATCCTGTAATGCTGCTTGCCCTGGTTTTCTTCATTTTTTCCTTTACGGACAGGACAGGAGGAAACGGATATCTTGCCGTCTATCTTTCCGGGCTTGTCGTAGGAAACAGCAGCGCTGTGAACAAGGAGAATCTTTCAGGTTTTTTCGACGGACTTACATGGCTCTTTCAGATTGTGATGTTCCTGAGCCTCGGCCTTCTGGTGAATCCGAATGAATTGCTTCCGGTTATGGTCTTCGGAATATGCGTCGGACTGTTCATGATTCTCGTATCCAGGCCGTTGTCTGTTTTTGCATGTCTTGCTCCGTTCAGGGATATTTCCTTCAAGGCGAGATGTTATGTCTCGTGGGTCGGGTTGAGGGGGGCTGTCCCCATAATTTTTGCCACCTATCCTTTGATTGCAAATGTTCAGAATGCATCATACATATTCAATGTGGTGTTTTTCATTACAATCATGTCCCTGCTTGTTCAGGGAACAACGGTAGGCCTGGTTGCCGATAAATTGGGACTTTCAGTCAGAGATAAATGAAAAAATACATAACTTAGCGGAATATAAGTTTACAAATAAAAATTACAGATCATGCAAACAATTGACACTTACGATTTCAGAGGAAAGAAAGCTATCGTCAGGGTAGATTTCAATGTGCCGTTGAATGAAAAGTTTGAAATAACCGATGACACAAGGATCAGGGCTGCCGTACCTACATTGAAGAAAGTCCTGTCGGGAGGGGGATCCCTGATAATCATGTCTCATTTGGGGAGACCTAAAGGCGTTACGGAAAAATATTCCCTCAAACATATACTCGGCAGGGTTTCGGAACTTCTCGGTGTTCCTGTTCAGTTTGCTGATGACTGCATGAAGGCCGATGCACAGGCATCCGCCCTTAAGCCGGGAGAGGTTCTCGTTCTGGAAAACCTGCGTTTCTATGCAGAGGAGGAGGGTAAGCCGAGAGGTCTTGCGGATGATGCTTCGGAAGACGTGAAGAAAGCAGCAAAGGCTGAAATAAAGGAAAAGCAGAAAGAGTTCGTCAAAAAACTTGCCTCATATGCGGACTGCTATATAAACGATGCATTCGGTACCGCTCACAGGGCGCATGCTTCGACGGCGCTGATAGCTTCCTATTTCCCGAATGACAAGATGTTCGGATATGTCATGGAAGGGGAGATAAAGGCGATAGAAAAAGTCCTTGGCAATCCGGTAAAACCTGTAACCGCGATAATAGGAGGTGCCAAAGTATCCTCCAAAATAACGATTATCGAGAAACTGTTCGATGTTTGTGACAATATGATAATCGGCGGAGGAATGGTATTCACATTCATGAAGGCAAAGGGAGGAAAGACCGGAAGCTCGATATGTGAAGATGACCAGCTTCAGCTTGCTGCAGACACTCTCAGAAAAGCAGAAGAAAAAGGAGTGAAGATATATCTTTCTGAAGGTGTGGTTGCAGCGGACAAGTTTGACAATAATGCAAACGTCAAGGTCTGCAGTGCAATGAATATTCCTGACGGATGGATGGGAATGGATGCGGATGATGAAACGCTTAAGGTATGGGAGAAGGTTCTCCATGAGTCGAAAACCGTATTGTGGAACGGTCCTGTTGGCGTTTTTGAAATGCCTGCATTTGCAAAGGGAACCTTGAGAATCGCTGAAATACTTGCAGAAATCACTGCGAAGGGTGCATTTACTCTAGTAGGCGGAGGGGATTCCGTAGCAGCCGTAACCCAAATGGGATTTGCGGACAAGGTAAGCTATGTGTCTACCGGCGGCGGTGCCATGCTTGAAGCTCTTGAAGGCAAGGAACTTCCTGGTATAAAGGCGATAAGAGAATAATTGCACGTACAAATATGACAGATGCGGGAGGTAGTGTAAAATACGGTTTTACGCAACCTCCCGTTATTTTTAACCCGTATCATATACACAGTGTAAATCAATGAAGAACATACTTTTATTTTTCATAGGTGCCTTTTTCATACCGTTTTCTGTTGATGCCGGAGTTGCAGATACAGCTGCGGCGCAGCCATACTGGCGGAACGTATCTGTTACAAGCATAAACAGGGAGCCGGCAAGAACGCAGTTCATGTCCTATCCCGACAAGGAGAGCGCCATGTCGATGAAGTTCGAAGAATCTCCGAACTATATGTCGCTTAACGGAAAGTGGAAATTTCTTTTCAGCGGATCATATTCCAGTATATCCGGCAATGTCGTTTCTGCCGGTTATGACGATTCATTATGGGATGAGATATCCGTTCCCGGAAACTGGGAAGTCCAGGGGTACGGTACGGCAATATACACGAATCACGGGTATGAGTTCAAGCCAAGAAATCCCAATCCTCCTGCTTTGCCGGAAGACAATCCCATCGGGATATACAGACGTAAATTCATAGTCCCTGAAGAATGGGCCGGAAGGGAGATTTTTCTTTCTCTGGATGGAGCCAAGTCCGGTGCCTATGTCTATGTGAACGGCAGGGAGGTGGGATATAATGAAGATTCGAAAAATCCGGCAGAATACCGGATTACCGACTATTTGCTTCCAGGTGAAAATGTGCTTGCGGTCAAGATTCTCAGATGGAGCACCGGTTCGTATCTGGAATGTCAGGATTTCTGGAGAATAAGCGGTATTGAAAGGGATGTGTATCTATGGTCACAGCCACGTACTGCAGTAAGGGATTTCAGGATTGTTTCGACTTTGGATGATAATTACCGGAACGGAATCCTTTCGCTTGACGTTTGCCTTACAGATGAGGCGGCGCAGGATGAAGGGCTGTCGTTTGAATATTATCTGTATGATGCGGATGGAAATGTGGCCGTTTCGGGTGGAAAGACTGCCCTGAACGACAGCTTGAGCGGCGGATGTACACTGTCGTTCGACGCTGTTGTGGAAAATGCGGAACAGTGGAGTGCAGAACATCCGTATCTGTATCGTCTGCTTATGGTTCTTGTATCGGACGGCAACGTTGTTGAAGCGGTGCCTTACAATGTAGGATTCAGGAAGTTCGAAACAGGCAGACTTTTTCTTGTAAACGGAAAACCGGTGAAATTCAAGGGGGTCAATATCCATGAGCATAATCCGCTTACCGGTCATTATGTGACGGAGGAGCTGATGAGAAAGGATTTCGAGTTGATGAAACGCAATAACATCAACAGTCTCAGGCTTGCACATTATCCTCAGAGCAGAAGGTTTTATGAACTTTGTGACGAATACGGCCTGTATGTATACGATGAGGCGAATATAGAATCGCATGGAATGTATTATGATCTGAGAAAAGGGGGAACACTGGGAAATAATCCTGACTGGCTCGCCAAACATATGGCACGTACTGAAAACATGTATGAGAGGAACAAGAACCATCCGTGTGTCACAATATTTTCTTTGGGAAACGAAGCCGGAAACGGTTACAATTTCTATCAGACATACCTGTGGCTGAAGGAACGGGAAAGTGAAGGTATGAACAGACCTGTCTGCTATGAGCGCGCCCAATGGGAGTGGAACACTGACATGTATGTCCCGCAGTATCCGAGTGCCGCATGGCTGGAAAAAACAGGTGCAGCAGGTTCGGACCGTCCTGTAGTTCCTTCTGAATATTCCCATGCAATGGGTAATTCAAACGGTAATCTGGCTGAACAATGGGAGGCAATTTACAAATACGAACAGCTTCAGGGCGGATTCATCTGGGACTGGGTAGATCAGGGGATATGGATAGACAGAGACGGCGGTTACTGGGCTTATGGAGGCGATTTCGGCATGAATGCTCCAAGTGACGGGAATTTTCTGTGCAACGGAATAGTCAATCCTGACAGGAACCCTCATCCTGCCATGACCGAGGTAAAATATTCTTACCAGAACATGGCGTTCTCGCTTGCCGGTCCGAAAGATGGAGGAATAGCGTTTTCCGTTTTCAACAGATTCTATTTCAGAAACCTTTCCGCATACAGAATCGATTGTGAGATTCGCAGGAACGGAGTGCCTGTCAAAAAGTACGATTTTGTGTCAGATGCCGCACCTCAGTGCTATGATACCATATACATACCTTTCCGTATTCCGGCAGACCTTGACCGTGCTGAATACGACCTTAATATCAAAGTCGTGTCCTTGTCGGAAGAACCCGGAGTCCCAAAGGGACATGTCGTGGCCGAAGAACAGCTGGAACTTACCGGCAGGGTAAAGCCTTCCGGAATGATAACCTGTTCGCCGTCCGACGGAGGAAATTTGAGTGTTTACGATGATGGAAACAGTATTGCGGTATCGTCAAATCGTGTCGTGGCGGTATTCGACCGTAAAAAGGCGGCACTTGTTTCCTATAAAGTAGGGAAGATGGAGTATTTTACGGAAGGAGGAGGGCTTGTTCCCAATTTCTGGAGGGGTCCGACGGACAACGATTACGGGAACGGTGCCCCCAAGCGTCTTCAGATATGGAAAGAGTCTGGGGAGAATCTTGCCGTTGCCGGTGCTTCGGCCTGTAAGGACGGCAGAGATGTTGTCATAAGGGCAGACTATCTTCTTGCGGCAGGCAATACATGTACTATGGAGTACAGGATATCGCCTTCAGGCATAATGAAGGTAAGGATGCATTTCAATGCTCTTGAGGGGGATTCGCTTCCGGAAGTTCCGCGAATAGGAGTAAGATTCAGGCTCCCGGAGATATACGGGCAGGCTGTCAGTTATTATGGAAAAGGTCCCGGTGAAAATTATATCGACCGTAACAGGGGTTCGTTTGCCGGTGTGTATGTTACGGATGCGGATTCCATGTATTTCCCATATGTAAGGCCGCAGGAGAACGGACACAGGACGGATGTAAGATGGATCTCGTTCGGAGAGGGGAAAAAGATGCTTGCTGTCGTGGCCGATTCCCTTGTCGGTTTCAATGCCCTATACAATACCATTGAGGATTTTGATTCCGAGGAGGCTTCATGGAGGGATTATCAGTGGCCGAATCTTTCTCCGGAAGAGGTTGCGGACCATGATGTTGACAAGGCCAGGAACGTGCTCAGGAGAATGCATCATGTAAATGACATTTCTCCAAGGAATTTTGTGGAAGTGTGCATAGACATGAAACAGCAGGGTGTCGCAGGCTACAACAGTTGGGGAGCAAGGCCAGAACCGGAATACCTTGTCCCTTCCGGGAAAAGTTACAGCTGGGGTTTTACCATTATACCTTACAGGATTGCTTATTGATAAAATTTTTAGTACATTCGTAGCAGTCTATTAATTAAATCCAAACTGATATGAACAATAATGCCATCATCAACTATCCGCTCCCTCAGAATGAGCCTGTAAAGAGCTATCTGAAAGGGAGCCCTGAAAGAATCGCACTCGATGCAGAACTTGAAAGACAAAGTTCTACAGTGATAGAAATACCTCTGATTATAGGGGGCAAGGAAGTGAGAACTGGAGATATGGGTGAGGTGGTGATGCCTCATGACCATGGACATGTACTTGCACGCTACCACAAGGCAGGAGAAAAAGAGGTCAGGATGGCGATAGATGCCGCAATGGCTGCACATAAGGAGTGGGCCAGAACTTCATGGCATACAAGGGCTGCCATATTGCTCAGAATTGCCGAATTGTTGTCCGGCAAGTACAGGGCGGTGCTCAATGCGGCTACCATGCTCGGACAAAGCAAGAATATCTATCAGGCTGAAATCGATTCGGCTTGTGAGGCAACAGATTTTCTGCGTTATAATGTGGCTTATGCTTCTCAGATATATTCCAATCAGCCGAAGTCGAACAATTCAGTAATCGACCATGTGGAATACAGACCTCTAGAAGGCTTCATATTCTCGATAAGTCCGTTCAATTTCACGGCGATAGCTTCCAATCTGAACATGTCTCCTGTAATGATGGGTAATACGACCATATGGAAAACGGCAACTACGGCCATATTGTCCAACTATTACATGATGAAAGTGTATATGGAGGCCGGTCTTCCTGCCGGAGTCGTCAATTTCCTGTGTGGAAGCGGTTCCCTGATAGGAGGTGTGATTCTTGAGTCTCCTGATTTTGGAGGTATTCATTTTACGGGTTCTACAGGCACATTCAATCATCTGTGGAAGAAGGTAGGCGAGAACCTGACTAAGTACAGGTCTTATCCGCGTCTTGTCGGTGAAACGGGAGGGAAGGACTTCATTTTCGTACATCCTTCAGCAGATGTTTCCGAAGTGGCTGTTGCGGCATTCTGCGGAGCCTTTGAATTCCAGGGACAGAAATGCTCAGCCGCATCAAGGATGTATATACCTAAGTCCCTGTGGCCTGCAGTCCTGGAAAAAATGAAGAAGTACGCTTCCGAGGTCAGGACAGGGGATGTAAGGGATCCACAGAACTACATCAATGCCGTAATAGATGAAACATCGTTCGACAATATCGTTTCATATATCGAATATGCAAAGAATTCGGACAAGGCTTCGATTGTAATCGGAGGGGAATATGATAAATCCGTCGGATATTTCGTGAAACCTACGGTTATCGAGACTACGGATCCTAAATTCAAGTCGATGTGTGAGGAAATCTTCGGACCGGTTCTTACCGTATATCCGTACGATGACGACAAGGTGGATGAAACGGTGGAACTTTGCGAATCCACATCGCCTTATGCCCTTACAGGTTCCGTTTTCGGAAGGGACAGGGTGGCCATAGACAGGATAATCGACAGACTTTCGTTTGCGGCAGGCAATTTCTATATAAACGACAAACCTACCGGAGCCGTTGTGGGAATGCAGCCGTTCGGAGGCGGACGTGCATCTGGTACCAATGATAAGGCAGGAGCTTATATGAATCTGATAAGATGGGTATCACCGCGTGCGGTTAAAGAGAACCTTGTACCTCCTGTTGATTACAAGGCTACATATCCATATATGGACTGATTTCCTTAGAATGATAAGATAAAGAGGCGGCGTGTCAAGATACAGGTTTGACGCGCCGCCTTTGTGTTGTTAATAACCTGATGGTTATAAGGTTGCGGATGCGGAAATCACGGAGGTCTTTATCTCGTTTTCCGATGATATTCCAAATACGAGTATGCTGTATTCCGAGGACAGATCCAGTTCCGCTATCGAAGATGCCTTGATTTCCGTTTTGCCTTCATATCTTGTTATGTCTCCTGAAGAGATATAGTCAAGTGCAGCTTCATATCCGTCTTCATTGAAATCCGTGCAAAAGGATTCCTTTTTCATTACAAGTATGCAGTATTCCCCGATATTTTCGTCTGAAGGATCCACAATTATCATTATATCCCCGTCTCCGGTGCTTTCCGCAGTTACGAGAAACGGTTCCGAATATTCTTCCTCGGAACATGTGGAAAATCCTGTTTTGTTTATTTCTGATGATATCGCTCCGTTTTCAAGGCAGAATACGCATAGAGTATAGCCGGTTTCAGGAGAAAGAGACTTCAGTGTGATCATCTTTTTGCCCGGGAGGGTTTCAGTTACGAGATATTCTTCCAAAGACAGTCCTGCCCCCTGTGCCGCTTCCGATGCGTACTGCATGGACATGTCGAAGATTCTGTCGTCTTCTATATCCTTGTCTGTCTCAAATGCGTAGTAATAGTAGCTGTGGGTATTGTCCGACGGATTTATTTCAAAAGTTGCAAAATTGTATCCGGCTTCTATCAGTCTGACGGAAAAGTTCATGCCGTTATTGCGGTTGAAAAGACCGTTGCATGAGCATATGCATGAGACTGCCAGAAGCGCTATTGTTCCTGTTATAAGTTTCATTGTGTATTTCATCTGCATTTTTGTTTTTCCCGTTTCTTCAGCATGTAAAGATAGTTCATAAAATCCACAATCCGGCAAAATCATTAAATTTGCACGCTTGTCTGATATTTTATGGAAGAAAAGGAATCATTGAAATCGGTCGCCGGATTTGTTTCCGAGTATGCTGTGACCCTTATGGGTTCCGGAGTTCATACGTCACGTGTGGTAAGGAACTGTATAAGGATAGCTGCGTCTTTCGGCTATGATGTGAATATTGGCATTTTTTCACGTACGATAATACTTTCTGTAACTGATAAGGAAACTGGAGAGACGTACAGTGAAGTTGCGTATATACAGCTTATGCCGACCAGTTTTGAATATAATGCCGATCTGAGCGCCTTGAGCTGGAGAATTTATGATGAAAGGATGTCCATGCGGGAAATATGGGACGAGTACAGGCGTATCATAGGGAAACCGAGAATGAGTCCTTCGCTTGTCCTTCTGCTTGCAGGATTGGCCAATGCTTCTTTCTGCCGGCTTTTCGGAGGCGACTGGATTTCCATGGGAATAGTATTCATTGCCACAGTATGCGGTTTTTACCTGAGAAGAAGACTGCATTCGAGATTGAACAATTATATCAATGTGATATTGTCGGCATTCGTCGCTTCCGTTGTGTCGTCCCTGTCCCTTCTGTTTGATACGACTTCAGAAATCGCACTTGCGACAAGTGTCCTGTATCTGATACCAGGAGTGCCGCTGATAAATTCGGTGATAGATATAGTGGAGGGACATACGATTACAGGATTTTCCAGATTGGTGAATGCATCCCTGATTATTGTCTGCATAGCAATAGGAATGTCGATAACTTTGCTTATCGTTAAGGACGGTCTTATTTGAAAGATATGGTGGTTTTTGCTGAAATATTTGAAAATGTGGTTCTGGACGGGATATTCGCCGCCATTGCCGGAATCGGATTCGGAGCGGTTTCGAACCCTCCAAGGCGTGCATTTGTCTATATTGCGATACTTGCGGCTGCAGGACATGCCCTGCGTTATGTGCTTATGGATTATTTTTCATTCGACATAGCTACTGCTTCGCTTTTTGCTTCATTTACGATAGGTATGGGCAGCCTTTTGCTGGGGCGTGCCGCATATTGTCCGATGACTGTCCTTTTCATTCCTGCGCTTCTTCCGATGATTCCAGGAAAATTCGCCTACAACATGGTATTTTCGCTCATAATGTTCATGCATTCTCTGGACGTGCCGGAAGACAAACGCCATTTTCTTGAAATGTTCTTTTCAAATGCCATCCTTACTTCGACAACGATTTTCATGCTGGTAATAGGAGCCTGTCTTCCGATGTTTCTGTTTCCGTCTATTGCTTTTTCGATAACAAGAAGAAAATGAGCATTTTATTTTAAATGTAACAAAAGTGTTCTAATTCGTCTCTGGTTTACGATTTATGCCGCACAATGAGGCTATATCCTTGAGTATCTTGTTGCATGTGGTGTTGCTGGGTACGGGAAAGACATGGTTGTCCCCGGAAATTCCACGGTATTTTTCAATGATCCTTTTCGGAATTTCAAGAAGCCGGATGTTGGATTCCGTATTGGTTTTCTTTCTCCTTTTTATTATCCATAAATTTCCGTCGAAAAAAGTCTGGATATTGTCATAGGTAAGGCTTTTTACGTCGGAATAGGCCAGGCCCGTGAATGTTGAGAATATGAACAGGTCCCTTACAAGTTCGTGGGTTCTGCCTGGCATTCCGGTATTTATCATTGTTCGTATTTCTTCCAGGGACAGATATCCGCGGTCTACATTTTCAAGACTGTTGACGTATCCGTCTTTACGTATCAGTTCCAGATAATGGCGGTTTATGTCGGCGCGTATCCTGTCGACTTCTTCATTGATTATTCTGGCTGTGGCACTTCTTCCGGCAGCCCTTCCTGTTTTCGTGTCCCACATGTGCGGAGGAACGTCCATCTTGCAGCTGAATTGTCTTATTTCGCCGTCGACTGTCAGGCGGCACATCAGCGGAAGGCAGCCGTTCGATTTTTCGCTGCCTTTTTTCAGGTAATGATAAAGTAACTGAAATGGTATTTTTTTTAACTTAATCTTGCTGTTTCAAAATATATGCATACATTTACATGGTTAAAAATTATTTACTAATCTAAAAAACCTTATGAAGAAACATTGGCTGAATCGAATTAGCCTTGTTCTCTCTTTCTTTGTGTGCATTCTTGTACATTCCGTATACGGAGAGAATCTGGCCGATGTTGCCGGGAATCTGAATCAGAACCGGCAGAACACCCAAAAAACAAAAGTTATCAAGGGTATTGTTTATGACGACCTTAAAGAGCCCCTTCCAGGAGCTACGGTGACTGTCAAAAATAATGAAAAGATTGCCACCATGACTGACATGGACGGTCGTTTCACGTTGACAGTACCTGAGAACACTGCTGCCCTGACCGTCTCATTTGTCGGGCTGAACACTTTTATCCTTCCTGTGGAAAAACATGAAGAACTTTATAAAGTATTCATGACAGTTTCGGATACACAACTGGAAGAGGTTGTTGTAACCGGTGTGATTACCAGAAAGAAGGAAAGTTTTACAGGATCTTCTGTAACATTCTCGTCAAATCAGTTGAAGCAGATAGGATCGCAGAATGCAATTGCCAGTCTGAAGACACTGGACCCGTCTTTCAACGTACTGGAAAGTTCACAGTTCGGATCAGACCCTAACAGACTTCCTGATATCGAGATTCGTGGTAAATCAAGTCTTATAAGCATGAGGGACGAACTTTCCGAAGACCCTAACCAGCCTCTCTTTATCCTCGACGGATTCGAGACGACTCTTCAGACGATCTACAACCTCGATATGAACCGTATCCTTTCGATTACGATTCTGAAGGACGCGTCGTCCACGGCTATCTACGGTTCCAAAGCGGCCAACGGAGTTGTGGTTGTCGAGACAAAACCGCCTCAGGCAGGTAAACTGAACCTTGCATATAACGGTTCCATAAATGTTTCCATGGCGGATCTGTCAAGCTACAACCTTATGAATTCAGCAGAAAAGCTGCAGTTCGAGAAACTGGCCGGAAGATATGACGATGACGGTTATATGACTGCCGAAGAAGAGCTGAAGTGGAGAAACAATTACAACAACAAGATGATAGACGTATCAAGAGGTGTAGATACATACTGGCTTGCGGAACCTTTGAGAACAGGTATCGATCACAGGCATTCCCTTTATGCAGAAGGCGGTGAAGGTGCGTTCATGTTCGGAATAGGTGGAAACTATCAGGGAGTGGACGGTGTCATGAAGAATTCCGACAGAGAGGTAATAGGCGGAAATATTGACCTTACCTACAGACTGGACAAGATACAGTTCATGAACAAGTTCTATTTCGAGAATGTAAAGGCTCAGTCTCCTATCGTCTCATTCCAGGATTATGTCAATGCCAATCCTTATTATGAAAAATACAATGAAGAAGGCGGTATCGACAAGTGGCTGGAATATGAAAAGGATATGATAGAGGCATCCAATCCTCTCTATAATGCCAGTCTGAACAGTTATGACAAGAACAACCAGATCAGTTTCTCCGACAAGTTCATAGTGGAATATTCTCCGTTGAAGGAACTCAAGCTCAGGGCAAGGTTCGGTATAACTTCAGCTGATTCCAAGAGTGAGAGATTTTATTCTCCAAAGGATACCAGGTTTGAAGAATATAATATACTTGAAAGAGGTACCTATGCATTCGATTTGAGCAAGACCAATACCTATGAAGGTGAATTTACACTCACTTATGCCAAGGTATTCAAGGATGTTCATCAGATCAATGTCGCTGCCGGTGCCTATGCTTCACAGAGAAATACCGTAATGCAGGGTTATTCGGTCCAGGGGTTCCCTGAAGGTGAGTTTACTCTTCCTTCTTTTTCAAGAGGTTATCCTGAAGGAGGTGCGCCTACATATTATGAAGACATATACAGATCGAACAGTGGTTACCTTATTGCCAATTACGGTTATGACAACAGATATCTGTTCGACTTCAGTTACCGTGTCAACGGTTCGTCCGTATTCGGCTCTTCAAAACAGTATATCGGAACATGGGCTGTCGGTCTTGCATGGAACATACACAGGGAAAAGTTCATTACGGACAATATAGACGGTATCTCAATGTTGAAGATAAGGGCTTCCATCGGTAATCCTGGAAACCAGAACTTCTCGTCTTCGAATACCATAACCACATTCAACTATGACTTCAACTCATACAACTATTTCGGTATGAGTACCGTTCTTCAGAAGATAGGTAATCCAGATCTTGAATGGCAGTCTACTCTGGACAGAAACATAGGTATGGATATGACTATAATGCATGACAAGTTGAATTTTGTCGCAGATTATTATGTGAAGACTACCGACCCTCTCCTCATTGCCATAGACATGCCTTTGTCTTCAGGCGCGACGAACGGTATATTGTATCAGAACTTCGGTAGACAGACATCGACCGGTTTCTCGGCACAGGCTACATACTACATTATACGTCAGATGAACAAGAGATACTGGTGGTCTGTAAGGGCTACGTTCAAGACGGAAACAAATGAATTGAGCGGTATAGGCGACAGACTTGAATCCTTCAACCAGAACGGAAAGACGAACAACTCCACCAAGCGTTTTTATGACGGAGCCGATCCGGACGATATCTGGGCAGTTCGTTCAGCAGGTATAGACCCTGCTACGGGACGTGAGCTTTTCTATGACAAGATGTAAACAGAAACCACGAGTGCACAGAAAATGGTAAAGTTAGTGCACAGAAAACGGTAACAACAGTGCACAAGAATCAGTAACAACAGTACACAGAAA
>CASFPH010000007.1 GCA_949296645.1 uncultured Bacteroidales bacterium | reverse complement strand
AAAAAATCGGCTGCAACCTGAAATATTGCAACCGAATATCATTCTGCATTACACAAAAGAAGCCGACCTCAAAAATCCTCTTTTGGGTCGGCCTCTTTTTTCCGGGCTGTTACGGGATCAGATTGTCTTTTCCACATTAAGGACAAAAGCCCTGAGTCCCATGGCTTCCCTTGTCATATCCAGAGCATGCAGCTCTTTAAGGAAAGGATCAACCTTTTCATCCTCGACTACGGTCATTATGGCCGAATTCATCTCCGGCCACGAATGACTTCCGTATCTTGGCTCGCCTGTCCTGGAACCTCTGCCCTTGACCTGATCCATATAAGTAAATCCCCTGATCATCAGCGAGTCCATAATGGCAAGGATTTCTTCAAAATATGCCTGATTGAAAGTTATTATAACTGATTTCATAATCTGCTCGAATTAATATCTGCTCAAATTAACTGTTTGCTCTTGCAAGCTTCGTGCGCCATGCCCTTCTTCTTCTCTTGATACCGTTGGCTGCAAATATTGAATATACGACAGGCACTATGACAAGTGTGATAAGCGTCGATACGGAAAGACCCCATGCTACCGACATACCCATTGATCTCCACAGTTCCGAACCTTCTCCAGTACCCATTGCCATAGGCAACATACCGAGTACGGTGGTCAGCGTAGTCATAAGAACCGGACGCAGCCTTGACTTGCCGGCTGTAGTAACTGCCTTGATGACACCAAGACCTCTTTCACGGCAAAGAATCGTATAGTCAATAAGAACGATACCGTTCTTCACCACAATACCCATCAACATGATGACTCCGATAAATGCCATTACTCCGAGAGGTGTACCCGTAACGACCATACCGAGTATAACGCCGGTAAATGCGAAAGGTATGGAGAACATGATTACGAAAGGATCCACGAACGACTCGAACTGCGACGCCATCACTATGAACACGAGAATCACTATCAGAACCATAAGCACCGTCAGGTCACCGAAGGTATCCTGCTGATCCTCGAACGAACCTGCAAGCAAATAAGACAGTCCGCTCGGCATTTCGGTATTATCCATGATAGTACGGACTTCAGCGACAAGGTCTGACAAAGCATAACCTTCAGCAACTACGGCAGAAACCGTAACAATACGTTCCCTGTCCTTTCTTTCTATCGTCGGAGGAGTCATTCTTTCAACAACCGTTCCGAGATCCCTTACCTTTATTCCCTGTCCCTGACTGTTGTAGATTGTTATATTCTCTATATCCTCTATTGACATTCTGTTTTCAGGAGCATATCTCACCTTGATATCATACTCTTCACCTTCTTCCCTGTAATAGGATGCCGTGGATCCGTTTATCCTGTTACGTACATAAAGAGATGCTGTACCGAGATTAAGTCCGTTAAGCGCCAGCTTTTCGCGGTCGAAGTCGACGTGGTATTCAGGAATGTACTTGTCACGGCTGACTTCCACCTGGCTGCAGGCATCAAGTTTGAAGAACTTATCTTTAAGTTCCGCTGCCAGCTTGTCCGTTTCAGTAAAATCATAACCGTATATTTCCACATCGACGGTAGACTGGCCACCCATTCCGCCACCGCCGCCACCGGCTTTTACAAGATAAGTATCTATTTCAGGATAAGCCTGAAGATCCTTTCTCATAAGGTCACATATATATGTAAGCCCCCTTTCACGGTCTTCAACGCTTGTAAGCTTTATATTGAACTTTATGATATGCGAACCGTTGTCACTCAATGTGGCAAAAGTATTGTCCGCATCCGCCTGACCTACGGTAAAGTTACATGTTATGATTTCAGGATATTTCTGCATGAATTCAGCGGTAACCCTCTGTCCGAGATCCCTTGCAAGTTCCATTCTGGTACCTATCGGCATCTCGATATCGACACCTATACGTGCATTGTCGTTTGCAGGGAAAAATTCAGTCTTCATAAATTTGCTCAACGCCAGACTACCTGCAAAAATAAGCACAGCCATTGCGACTACCGTCCATCTGTGTCGTACCGCCCAGTCAAGCAACTTCTCGTAACCTCTGTCCAGAAGATCCAGGAACTTTTCTATAGGCTTGAAGAGCATTGTCTGGAACCATCCTTTCTTTGGATTCTGCCTGAGCATTACCGAGCAAAGCATAGGAGTAAGGGACAAGGCTGACGTAGTGGAAACTATCATTATTATGCTGACCATCCAACCCAGCTGACGGAACATTATACCTGCCATACCCGTAATCATGGTAAGAGGGAGGAATACCGCAAGCATTGTCAGTGTGGAAGCCACTACTGAAATTGCCACCTCGTTTGTCGCATGGACAGCAGCCTGTTTAGGACGGCTTCCACGCTCAATATGCGTAGTAACGTTTTCCAGAACCACTATGGCATCGTCGACGACCATACCTATCGCTATGGAAAGAGAGCTAAGGGATATTATGTTCAGTGAGTTTCCCGAAGCGAAAAGATACATGAACGCTCCGACAAGAGAAACAGGAATCGTAAGGACGATAATGAAAGTGGCCCTCCATCTTCCGAGGAAGAAGAATACGACAAGCATCACTATGATAAATGTGACGAAGATGGTCTCTTTCAAAGAAGCTATGGTATTTATGATATTTTCTGAAGTATCCACAATCACATCAAGCTTGACGTCCGTAGGAAGGGTTTCCTGTATCGACTCCATCTTTTCCTTCACTTCTCTGGAAATAGCCACGGAATTCGCACCTGCCTGTTTCTGGACTACTATCATACCTCCGATCAGTCCGTTATTGTAGGTTTCCTGTGCCCTTTCTTCCGTTCTGTCCTCAACCCTTGCCACATCGCGCAGATAGATGTTGCGTCCGTTGTAGCTTCCTATTACTATATCCAGAAGCTGCTGGGCATCGGTAAACTCACCCTGCACCCTCATTGAATATGTATTGGAACCGATATCCATGGTTCCTACCGGAGTATTCTTGTTTTCCTGCCCGATTATCGAGGAAATTGTTTCGATAGTCATGTTATAGGCCTCCAGTTTCAGAGGATCGCAGTATACCTGTATTTCTCGTTCAGGCACACCGGAAATTGAAACGGAACCCACTCCGCTTATCCTGTTCAACGGATTCACGACCTTGTCGTCGAGAATCTTGTACAGGGCCGGAAAACTCTGGTCAGCCGTAACGGAAAGTATTACGATAGGAATATCCTCCATACCGAACTTGAAAAGCCTCGGAGTATCCGCTCCGTCCGGCAGTACTGATGTCACCATGTCAAGCTTGTCCCTGACATCATTGGTTGCAACATCTATGTCTATACCGTATTCGAATTCCAGCGCAACGATGGAAATGTTCTCCTTGGATGTAGATGAAATATGCTTCAGGTCGCTGACACTGTTCAGCACATTTTCAAGCGGTCTGGACACGTTGGTCTCTATATCCGCCGCACTGGCTCCGGGATAGGACGTTATGACCATGATAGAGTTCTGGTCTATCTCCGGATACAGGTCTATTGGTAATTTTGTTAGCGAAAACAACCCGAGTATGGCAATGGCAACGAATACCAGCACCGTAGTAACGGGTTTCTTCACCGCTGATGAATACAAACTCATATCTTATGCTTTCAGATTATCATTAAACTATTTTATCAACTCGACTTCCGTTCCGTCGAAGAGCTTTGTCTGTCCCTGAACTACAACCTGGTCACCCGGTTCCACACCTGACAATACTTCATAACGGTCACCGAGCCTTCTTCCGAGTTCCACCTTGTTATAGGATACCTTTCCATCCTTATATACGAACACGAAACGTTCTCCGGAACCTGACTGCTTTACTATCGCAAGATCCGGAACAACCACGTTGTCCCTCTTACCGAACTGCATGTTTACCCTTGCAAACATACCAGGCCTTACCACTTCATCCTTGTTGGCAATCTTGATTTCCACCGTAAACGTTCTGGTGGCAGGATCTATGGTAGGATATACGAGTGAGACTGTCCCTTCGAAATTCCTGTCGCCGTATACATCGAGTTTAACACTTACAGGCATGCCTTTCTTTACATAAGTAAACAGGGATTCTGATATATTCACATAAAGTTTGACAGGAGTTATTTCCTCTATTGTAAGTACCTGCGTCTGTCCGTTGTACAAATCACCGTCATCATAATTTCTTGCAGTCACAATACCTGAAACAGGAGCCACAAGCACAGTATTTTCAGCAAGGTTGTCATATGCTGTCTTTGCTACTTCGTAAGAAGTCTTCCTCGAATCATAATCGGATTTGGACGTACCTCCCTTCTTGAAAAGGGCTTCAGCCCTTTCGAATTCCACCTTAAGGTTCTGCAACTGCACCTGCTGCTGTATAAGATTGTCAGCCTCCATTTTTACGAGAACCTGTCCTTTTTTCACATGATCGCCCACTTCAACGGTTATATCGTCTATTCTCATCGGCGTTGAAGGAGCTATATTGTTCTTGACATTAGCCTGTACGGTGGCTGTGAAATTTCCTTCCAGAGGAACGGACTCTTCACTAACGAGTTCAACTCTCACTTTAGGCTTTCCGGCAGTCATATCCACGACTTCTCCTTTCGTTCCGGAAGAGCAGCCGGCCAGAACCACTGCTGCTGAAATTACTGAACTTCTTATCAAAAAATTCTTTATCATATTTATTGTTTTTTAAACTTCGTTTGACATTAAGACATTGCGCCGTGACTATTGTCCGTCGGCCACCACATAATCCTTTCCGAGGGCCTTCTCAAGATCTGCCGCAGCGGAAAGGTAGTTGAATATTGCCTGACTGTAGGAGAGTCTTGCCTGGATCAGTGCAAGATCGGAATTGTTGAGCTCCAACAAGGTGCCGGAACCGACCTTGTATCTCTCCGCACTCAGGTCGTAAGCCTTCTGAGCCTGCTTGATATTGTCCTTGCTGTATGAAATTTCTTCCAGAGCGGAAGTCATGTTATCCAGCGCCGTCTGTATTGATATCTTTGTCTGTCTTACAAGATTTTCCAGCTGGATATCCATCGATTCCTTCTGGATCTTGTTCTGCTTGATCTGCTGCCTTATCTTGTTGCCCTGGAAAATAGGAACGCTCAATGAGAGCCCAAGAGACGAATTCGGATACCATGTATAGCTTCCTATCTTGAAATCGCTGTTCATCGTCATCCATCCGTAACTTGCGGAAAGAGCCAGTGTAGGATAGAACTGCGCTCTCAATATGTCTCCTGACTTGTCAAGCTGCATTGACTGTATCTGCATCTGCTTCAAATCACTGTTTCCGGAAAGCAATTCATCGTTGTTATAAAGTTCATCCGTCATCGAAGCTATTTCGGCATAGTCCATAAGGGCTTCATAGTCGTTTATGTCACCTACGAATCTGACAGGCTCGGTCACATCCATTCCGATAAGTATCTTAAGCTGAAGATCGGCAAGGCTGACCGCATTTTTAGCCTGTACCACCTGAGGCTTCAAGTTCTGAAGCTGTACTTCCGCACTTATCTTGTCATATTCTGAAACTTCTCCCTGCTCGAAGCGGTCTACGACATTCTGCAGGTTTTCCTGCATGTTCGCATAACTCAGTTTCAACACATCATACGATTCTTCCGCAAGCAAATACTGGAAAAACGCTTTCTTTATCTGGTTGACCATGGAAATACGTGAAGACCTGGCAGACTCCAGAGCAAGAGTTATATCCATCTCGGACAACTGAACGGTATTCCACAATGCAGGAGCTATAAGCGGAAGGGAGAGATTGAAACCGCCGTTGTACACGTTGTCGGTACCCATCTGGATAGGCTTGCCCCCTCCGATTGCAATCATCTGCTTCTTAAGGTTCCTGCTGTAGGAGCCGGAAGCCGAAAGATTCGGAAGCAAAGACGCTATCTGCTCTTTTTTGTAATGTTTTTTCACTTCTACCTGCTTATCTGCGACAAGCACCGTAGGGCTCTCGCTCAAAGCCATTTCCAGAGCCTTGTCCAGATTTACGTCCACGCTGTCCGTCTGGGCGTATGCTGAAACCAAAGACACTGAAAGGAAAAAGGATGCCAGCACCCCTTTCCCGAACATGCTCACTAATCGGGTTTTTCTATTCATATTGTTTTTTATATTGATTTTCAGTTCTCGCATCAAAGCGGACAAAGATAATGCCATACGAAATGCAATAATTCGTCAAAAAGAAACAAATATTCGTCATTTCATAAACATTTCTTATTTTTGCGGAATCTGACGACAAAATCTGATGAACATGACAACTGGAACTGCTATTGCAAATGTATCCATAAGGGAAATGGCCTCTGCACTCGGCTACAACGAGGATCTTTCGGATGACATAGTGGCTACCGTCATATCGCCGGACCTGAAATTCAACTCGAAGGACAATGCAATAAAATATACGGTAAAGATTTACGGCATAATAATAATCCTAGTGACAAAAGGAGAAATGCGGCTTAAGGTAGACTATACCGACTATACCATAAAAGCAGGAGCAATGATCCATATAATGCCGGAACATGTGGTGACTTTTCTTGGAAGAGATGAAGAAACCACAGCCATATGCCTTATGGTAAGTCCTGATTTCATGAGGCTCAAATTCGGGGAAAGGCAGATAGAAGAAAGCCACCCTGACATATCCCACTATATATTCCTGAAAAACAATCCGAAAGTAAAACTGACCGCAAATGAAATACGGGCTGTTACGGTAGAATTCAACAGAATAAAAAAATCACTCAAGAAAACCGGCTATTTCAAAAAGCCCATAGTAAGGAATGCTCTTTTCGGATTTCTTCTGGCAGCTACGGAAATCCTCTATTCCAAAGCCGACATAAATGAATTTACACCGATAAAGCGCAAGGATACACTGTTCGAGAATTTCCTGAACACCCTGAACAGGGACATACGCAAAAGACATGACGTAAACTATTATGCATCCCAACTATATGTCAGTCCGCAATATCTCACGGCTACATTAAGGCATGTGAGCGGAAAATCGACAAGGGAATGGATCGAGGAAATGCTGATTGTAGAAGCTAAAAAGCTGATGAACTCAAAGAAACATTCAATACAGGAAATATCCAATATACTGAATTTCAAGGACCAGTCCACCTTCGGTAAACTTTTCAAAAGAAAAACAGGGATTACTCCTTCTCAATACATCACGGAATAATCCCTGCAAACTTCAAATTACCTTACTCTACGTCTATCTGATTCAGTACATACTGATTCGGCGCGTAGTGTTCCAGCAGGAAAAGGATATACCTTGCATCAAGTACAATATTTCTTGACAGTGCAGGATCGTATCTATAATCTGAAGCCACTCCCTGCCATACCCTGTCGAAATTAAGACCGACAAGTTCACCCCTTGCATTGAGTACCGGAGAACCGGAATTTCCCGCAGTGGTATGGGCATCCGTCATGAAACATACATGAGGATTATACCTGGTAAAGCGGGTCGGAAGTTATCTTTTCTGAAATGTTCCTTTCAGCAGCAGGAAGAGACAGGAAATCGAGCACCCGCTCCTTGGATGTAAACATGGAACTGGCAAATATTTCCGCAGTCAGCCGGTCAACATCACCGTTGTATTCCGCTATGTATTTGTCCATGGCTTCGCTGTGGAAATATACCGGAACATTCTGATAGTACATGAATATCAGATTTCTCAGAATCTTTCTGTCTATTTCACTGTCCCAGTTGTTGAAGAACTGATGTGTAAGACCTTCAAGTCTTTCCGCCTCCTTGTCGGCGGCCTTCTCGTTCAGTGTTTTCCTCTTGTATATGGCCACGATCTTTTCGAATTTTCCTATGTAAGGCACAAGTTCAGCACCGTTGAGTCCGGCTTCCTGAAAATACATCGATGCTAGATTGTACCTTGCCACATCCTTGTACAGAGTCTCCATTTCCTCAAGAACACCTCCATATCTTGCCGTTCTTCCGGCATCGGCCTTTACCCATTCCTTGAATTCGGCCTCTTCAGCTGCCTTGATATCCACAAGCTTCATCCTGTTGACCCCGCTGTATTCACCCTTCCATCTGAGATATGTATTCGCTACGGAGGAGAGCCTGGTAGTGTAACGGTACTTAAGTTCAGGATTTTCTTCCACGGCAGCCAGATATACGGCCGGAGACTCACATTCTCCCAAAGCCATGTACTTCCCGTCAAGATATTCTGTTTCATCAGAATTGTTGAATATTTCGACATAAGAGTCCGTAGTATAATTTCTGTCCATATCATCCTTTGTTCCGGAATAATATATTTTGGAAATCATGAGTGCCCTTTGTACTACTGAAGCAAGGTCCAAAGTAACGGGAGTCTCGTCGATTATGAGTTTCTTCGACACAGTAGCCTTGATGACTACCTTAATTTTAGGCTCGACATGATTTTCCTCCGCAACCATCGCATTATACTCGTCTGACGAGAGAAGCCATGAGGTTGTTATGTTGTAAATTCCCGGTACCATCTCAGGGATGACCGCCTCACCGTTCTCGTCCGTCCTTACCGTATACGAAAGCCCCTTCCCTGAGAAAACAACATCTCTTGATGAATATTTTACATCATCATTTATTATGTCCGGCATGATGCATGACACCTTGAGATTGTCTATGACATCAGGAGCACTTCTTTCACATGAAAGGCTCAGCATTGCCAGTAAAATGCATATTATAGAAATTGATCTTTTTTGCATAATCTATCATATTTTAATGAACAACTCCATACCGAAGGAAAACGTGCCTGTATTTCTTTCAGTCAGCGTACCGCTGTTGCTGCTTGACTGGTAAGGCATGTAGAAGAATATATTGTTGACAAAGAACGAGAATCCGACAGACTTCGATATATCCTTTGTCAGCCTCATGTTTATAAGCCAGATAGGCAGCTGTGTTACAGGCTCATATGTGGTAGGGTCCTTTATCTGGTCTGTAAGACGGATACCTTTTATTGTATAATCCGGATCTGCCCACATCTCGTCAGTTATCTTGTGATATGAAAGATCGGTATCTATCCATCCTATCGGTTTTTCCGTATTGTTTATTGAATATGAGTAACTGTAGAGAACTATCTGACCTGTAAATGAAGCCACCATCCTCAATTTCGGGATATTGCAGACCGCCCTGAGAGCAGTGCTGAAACGCCGGTTTATATCTCTTGTCATTCCGCTCGGATAATGAAGCTTGAAAGGAGGGGTATTGGCACCGCCCTGTCCGTAAACCGAGTTGGAAGGTATGCCCGTAGGATTGGAATAGTTCGGGCCCGTAGTCCACGAAGAGGTTTCCATGTATGCCCCGTTCAGATAGAAGGTAGTGTTGATTGCGTTTATTCTTCCGAAATTGAAATCAAACTCTATACCTTTATCAAGGCTGGCCTGGGTATTTCCTGTCTTTCCGGTAGTTGTGAAAACCGTATCCACCCTTGCAGGATTCGCCCAGTCTATGGACGGACGTCCGTCTGCATCAATCGTGATCCCGTTGCCCAGAGCATAGTAATTCGAGTAGAAAGTCTTGTATTCACTGTAAGAACCGAAACCGTTCTTCATGTAATCCCTGTATCCTACAACTGAAAAGGACATACCGTTAGGGAATTCCAGGTCGAAACCGATTTCCGACTTGTTGGTTGTCGCATTCTTGAGCATGTTGTTCCTTTCCACATAGGTTATATATGTTTGGTACATGACAAGCTGGTTCTGAACATCTGAAGGAAGGCATCTAGCCACCTCCCTGTCTACATAGTTTGGTTCCGGATAAAGGTGTGTAAGACCTGGCGTCTTCGCACTCAGCCCCCAGCCGCCCTTGATTTTAAGCCAGTCGAATATGCTCAGGGAGGCATTGAATCTCGGGGATACGGATTCGACCTGTTCTTCCATACCAGGCTGCAGCATGTCGAAACGTACTCCTGCCTGCATACTGAACTTCACATCATCGCTTATGTTCCATGTTATATTGTCTTCTACATAGGCTCCGACTGAATTGATTGCAGGTATGTCGAAATACGGTCTCGGACGTCCGTTGCTGTTTGGTCTCAGAGGTTTGCTTTCATCGTCATTGAAGAATCCCCTTGCCTTGTTTTCCTCCCATCTGTATTCTACCCCCATGTTGAAACGCTGCTGCAGCTTTTCGGTATTGAGACTGAATGTATTGCTCACCTTGGAATAGAAACTTCTGGGGCGTGACTCTGTTCCTCCGGAATGCCCTGTATGAAGTGGAAATATAAGGAACTTCATAGTATCCCGGAGTAAGTGCGGTTATGATGGGCTTTCCTCCGTCCATCGCTACAATGGTGGAATTATAGGATTCGTTTATCGACTGACTGAAACCGAGAGAATAGGAAAGTGTCCTCATGAACTTCTTGTTGAAAGAGAACTTCCCGTTGTGGGAAAACCTTATGCTCAGCTATGACTGCGAAGTTTCGCTGCCCTCAGCTATAAGGTCCGGGTCACTTTTTCTGGTATCCACGATACTGCTGAAATTTATCTTGGTATTCGTATACCATATACTGCCTATCGTGTTTGTATACGTAACTCCGCCAGAAACACGGTCAAAGGCCTGGGACTTGTTTCTCGGATCGCCCCATGCCTGTGCATAATCCAGATTTACGTTAAGGCTTCCCTTTTTACTGTCGAATTTCCATCCTTTTCCGAAAGACGTATTGAATGTCGTAGGATTGATCTTCGCCCTTATCTCATACGGAGTATATCCGGCCTTGGTATTTACTATCACTGCTCCTGCGGAAAGGTCCCCGTATTCTGCGGAAGGTATACCCCTTATTACCTCTACGGATTCGATATTGTCCGCTCCTATCTGCCTGAGGTCCACACCAGTACCTCCGGTAGTATTGATACCGGTCTTGTCGGCAAGAGAAGCATTGTCGGAAATAGGTACGCCGTCCAGCATGATGGAAGTACCGAACGAATTGTTTGAGTTATAGGTATTGAGCGTTCTGATTGTAATCTTCTCCGCGGAAGTCATGTCTAGCGGTGAATACAGTTCCCTTTCCTGCGAGAAAGCCTCGTAACCGAGCATTATGACTTCATGTTCGATAACTCCGCACGGGAGCTTGTCCAGGATTGCAAATCCGTTCTCGTCAGTCATGGCATACGAACCTACGTTTTTTGCATGGCATGTGGCACCGAAAACAGGTTCCCCGTTTTTGGAATCCACAACCTTTATACGCAGAGTAGTACTGGATTCTCTGGCTTTGCCATTGTCCATTGAAAGGCCTCCGGGAATATCGTAACTCCCTTTGTAAACCAGAATCACACCATTGCTGCAGGTATGTGCATAGCCATAGGAAGACAGAAGGTCTTTCAGAAGATCCCCCAATCTGACGGACTTGTACGATCTGGTGATTCCCTTTATTTTGCCAAGGTCCTCTCCTTTGGCCAGATATCCGCATCCTGCCAGTCTGGAAATCTCCTTCACGCACTCTTCAAGAGTCGCATTCTTGAATTCCAGATTTTTCATGGTCATGTTTTCATTCTGTGCATGAAGAAGCGATGATCCTGCACAAAGGATGAAAACCGACAGAAAGAGATAATTAAGGATTTTAAACATTTGTAAATACAGTTATTATTGGTTATTTATTTTGGTTACTTTATCGTAACTACACTATCCTCTACCGAAAATTCAAGTCTTGACACCACTCTCAACTGCTTGAGAATGATGTTTAGATCCTGGTTCATCGGTATCACACCGGTAAAGCGGTAAGACTTGCAGTCCTCGGAAATTACGAAAGACACGTCGAATTTTCTTTCAAGTATGTCCGCGATTTCCTTCACCGGCATATCCTCCATATAGAGTTTGTCTTCTGTCCACAACCTGTCGGATACGACGTCTGACTGACATATTTCATATTCCGAAGTAAGTCTGTTCATGGATATTTTTTCCCCCGGTTCCAAAAGTTCCGAAAACGATTCTGAAGTTACCCTTACGGAACCTCTGAGCAGGGATACCGAAACCATTTCATCATTATTGTATGATTTCACATTGAACAATGTACCAAGCACATCGACATCAACAAGTTCCGTCTTTACTACAAAACGGTCCATACCCTTCTTTACATCGAAAACGGCCTCTCCACTAAGATATACGGTCCTAGGCTGGCCGGAGACGAATTTTTCAGGATATATCAGTCTGGATTCCGAATTCAGCTCCACAACCGTACCATCGCTCAGCTCCACCCTGTGTCTTATTCCTTTTCCGACTTTCACTTCGGAATAATCGATATTCCTTGTCCTGATTTCGACAGCATCCTCCAGCACCTCCGGCATGTCATAAACAGTCGCACTGTCGACATGGTTCGAAGCAATCTGTACTACAGCTATATTTCCAGAATACGGCATTATCGGTCTGTCCTTGATTTCAAGCGAAGAATATGTAAAAACGAACAATGCGACTGCGGCTGCCGAAGCCGAGACTGCATATATACCCTTCCTGTGCGTCCTCCAAAGAAACTTCAACCAGGCTTTCTTCATATTCAGGGATTCCCTGTTCTTCCGATACTGGCCGAAACACATGTTTTCCGGATCGTCGGATTTGGCAAGATGTTCAAGTTCCGACGCGGCAAGGGTCTTCGCCTTGTCTATCGCCTTTCTGATATTTTCCTTCTGTTCCATAAGAATCTTTTTTCAGGATATAAACGGAACAGAAGGGAAAAAGGATGACTGCAAAAAGAAAAAATTCAGGAAAAAATATTGAAAATAATCAGGACCGATATTCCGAAGCGGTTTTTAAGTTTATTTAAAGCCCTGTATTTAAGCGTTTTGATACTATTTACGGAAATTTCAAGAAGTTCGGCTATATCTTTAGCCGTCTTACCCTCCAGGACAAGTTCCAGAATCTGCCTGCTTTGCCCTGGCAACTGGCATATCGCCTCGTACATCAGATTGTAACATTCCGCCCTTGTTACCGCATCTACGATTTCAGATTCATCGGGAATCATCTACGCCATTTCCATGCCGGTTATATATTTTTCTGTCTGGAGATGCGGCGTCTGATATAATCCAATGACGAATTCCGTGTAAGCACATATAGATAGACTTTCAGTGCCGTTTCATTCGGGAATGAAGGAAGATGTTTCCACAAACTGGTAAAAACGTCCTGCACAACATCTTCTGCCTCCGCACCGTCTTTCAGCAATGCTGAAGCGAAGAAATACTGTGAAGGATAGTATTTCTCAAATATCTGCCTGAACGCGACAGAAACATCAGCTATTTTGATTACGGGTCCGATAAAAATCCATCTTTTTGCAAAGATAGGAATCAGTTTGTTAAATAGCAATCCCTTATTCAGGGTATCAGTGGTGCGGAGGAGGTCCCATAGGACCGGCTCCAGGACCACGCCCCTTACCGAAGTTTCCGAAACGGTATGTAAACGTCAGCATGAAATACTGTTTGAGGGAGTTTGTGCTCACATCCATTATATATTCATCATCGGTAACCCTGTACACGCTTTTTGCCTGCTGGAGGATATCATAGACCTTGAATGCCAGGGTTGCCTTCTTTTTGAACAATTGTTTCGACAATTCCGCATTCCACACAATGGACGGCTCATTGTACTCTTCATCATATCCGAGATAGAACGTATAATTGGCATCACTCTTTATATTCATGTCCCACGGAAGAGATACATTCAGCGACGCTGTCACGGAATTGGTCCATGCTGCAGGCTTTCCCTGTGAATCCTGGCTGTACCAGGCTCTGGTATATCTGGCCATTCCACCAAGAGATACCTCTACATAATCGTTCCTGAACATCATTCTCAACCACTCGGAGAAACTCAGGTTCTTCACATTGTTCTTCACATCCCTTATGTAGCTGTAGCTGTTGTTGAAATTTGCCGTAGTTCTTGAACTTACCGAGAATCCTGACTTCTTTATCGGCAGATTGAACATGAGTGACGGGTTGATACTGTAAACCCCCTGTTCATTGACCGGCCTGGTATGCTGTACACCGTTTTCATCATACCAGCTCTTGTTTATTATCTTGTCCATGGTATACGAAGTCCTCAACTGGGCAGATATCATGGAGAAATTTTTCTTGTTGGAGAACCTGTAGTCCACATTCAGATTATGAGAGAATTCAGGCAACAGGTCAGGATTACCTTCCTGGATCATTAGCGGATTGGAATTGTCCGGAACAGGCTGCAACTGCGATATCGAAGGCTGGTTCGTTCTTCCGTTATACCTTATTCTCAAACGTTCACTCTCCGAGAATCTGTATTCGAACATTCCGTTAGGTGAATAGTTTATGACATTCCTTTTTATGTCGGTATCTCCGCCGAGACTTTGGGTGAACGAAGGCTGAAGACTCGCGCCTATTACAAAACGGTACTTTTCCTTTGTCTGGGTCAGATTGAGTTCGGCAACCTGATTGATGAAAAGGTTTTCATATGAGTTCGAGTATTCTTCATCTAGGACATCATATTCACCTGTAACACTGTTCTTGTTATTGGCTATTTTATCCGAAAGCGACTTGTTATACTTGAATGAATATGCAGCCTCTATGTAGAAGTCGTTTCCCAAAGGTTCGGTATACGAAAGTCTTGAATTTATGGAAGAAGAAGTCGAACTCATTACGTAATGCTGGTCCACGATATCCGATCCCGTGAGGGTACCCTCGTTGTACAGATTCGTAATGGAATAATTGTACGCATCTGACTCGTTGTCGGAATACGAATACCTAGTTCTCAATGATATTGTCCTGCCCGGTTTTCCGAACCTGTGACGTATAAGCAGGGTTCCGTTCGCGCTCAGGGAAGTATTGTCTCCATAGGAACGACTCTCACCGTCATTCTTTTTACCCAGAAAGTTGTTTTCCGTCAGGAAAGTGGACGATTCATTGAAATCACCCTTGCCTATGTTGATCTGCGGTTCGAACTTTATTGAAGTTCTGTCAGTTATGTTCCATTCCACTTCACCGCCGAACATATGTCCGCTTGTATTCGTCAACGAAGTGCTGTTGTCATCGTTTATCAGGAGCGTATCGGCTTCCATGAAAGTTTCCTTGTAGCTGTCTGAAAGTTTTTCATTCCTGCTTGCATTGAACATATAGCTGCCCTGAAGTTTCAGTTTGCCGCCAAGCAGTTCCTTGTTGGCATTTACGCCAGCCATACCAGACGTAGTGATTCCGTTTCCTCCGAAACCGCCGCCACCGCCACCGCCGCTCATCTGGTTTCTGAACGCCCTCATGGACTGCATCATTCCCCCCGCAAAGTCGAAAAATCCCCTGTTGTTCGTATTGTTCGCATTGCCGAGGAATGTTATCTGGGACTCTTTAGTAAACCTTGAAGTCATGACTCCGGCCTGGAATCTGTTGTCAGTTCCGTATCCTCCCGATGCGTTTCCGAACCAGCCGTTCATCATGCCTGGCTTCACACTGAGGTCAATAACAGTCTCCTCCTCACCGTCATCAATTCCGGTAAAGAGAGCCTGATCGGATTTTTTCTCCACGACCTTTATCTTGTCGATAATATTTGCAGGAAGATTCTTCGTGGCAAGCTGGGGATCGTCAAGGAAGAATGTCTTCCCGTCTATCATCACCTTTTTTACTTCCTCACCGTTCGCCGTTATTGTACCGTCGCTGCTGACCTCCACCCCCGGAAGTTTCTTGAGAAGATCCTCAAGCATGTCGCTGTCGGATATTTTATATGACGAAGCAGTGTATTCTATTGTATCCTTTTTGACTATTATCGGATTTCCGACCGCCGAAATGACAGCTTCCTTGAGAATATTCGCCTGCTCGGACATTTTGAACGTACCCATGTCCACGGACCGGTCCACTATGGAAACTTTCTCCCTTATGGTACCGTATCCCATGTATTCTATTTTCAACATGTATTTTCCGGGCATGACGCTCTTCACTGTTGCCGATCCGCCGCTGTCAGACGATGTATATTTGAATTTGGTAGTATCCGCTTCATTCATCAGCGTCACAGTAGCCATCTCTATCGGCTTTTCCGTAAACGCATCATTTACCTTAAGATAAATGTTATAACTTCTTCTGGTCTGTGAAAACATGCTGCTTCCCGCCATCAGGAAAAGCAAGAAGAAAACAATCCCGGACCTCATTAGCCGCACAAAATGTTCCATTTCTATAATTTTAGTAATTGAAATTCGGTATTAAGACGAAAAAAAAAATAAAAGGTTTAAATGAACCTTTTATTTTTATATTACTGCCATAAAAAACTATTTTACCCGCTGCGGATTGTTTTTTACGAATTTTTCCCACGAAGTGGACGTATCACGGTCAATAAGCGGATTGACAAGCTGATAATAATGGCACATCGCTATACCCAACGCATCGGAAGCATCCAGGTATCTTGAATTCATTTTCATGCCGAGAGTCCTTTCCAGCATGAGGGAAAGCTGCTCTTTCGATGCCGCACCGTTCCCTGTTATGGCAATCTTGACTTTTCGCGGCGCATATTCGAAAACTGGAATATCCCTCATCAGGGCAGCCGAAATTGCAGCACCTTGTGCCCTCCCCAATTTTAGCATAACCTGCGGATTTACGCCGTAGAAAGGAGCCTCGACAGCCATGTCATCCGGAGAATAATGCTCTATCAAGGCACCGACATCTCTCGTAATCCTTCTCAATTTCACGAAATGGTCATTTTCCTTTCTCAGGTCAACGACTCCCATATCCACATATTCCGGCTTACCAGAAACAATTTTGATAATCCCGAAACCCAAAATATTGGTTCCGGGATCTATACCCATTATTATTCGTTCGCTGCCGGACATATCGGTGCTATTCTATCACTGAAAAACCGGTATAATCCCTGAGTACTTCTGGTATTATTACCTTGCCGTCCTTTTGGAAGTTTTCCAGCATGGCAGCCACTATTCTAGGAAGAGCAAGTGAACTTCCGTTCAATGTATGTGCGAGCTGCGGTTTTCCGTTGTCATCACGGTAACGAAGCTTAAGACGGTTTGCCTGATAAGACTCGAAATTAGAGACGGAACTTACTTCCAGCCAGCGTTTTTGTGCGGCTGAGAATACCTCGAAATCATAGGTAATGGCGGATGTAAAGCTCATGTCACCTCCGCAAAGACGCACAATTCTGTAAGGCAGTCCCAATGACTGAACAATACCTTCAACGTGTTTCACCATCTGTTCCAATGCAGCATAGGAATCCTCAGGCCTTGTTATCTGCACTATTTCCACCTTGTCGAACTGATGCAGCCTGTTAAGCCCCCTCACATCCTTGCCATATGAACCAGCTTCCCTCCTGAAACACGGCGTATATGCAGTAAGCTTGACAGGAAGATCTTCCTGGGAAAGTATGATATCTCTGTACAGGTTGGTTGCCGGTACTTCTGCCGTAGGTATAAGATAGAAATTGTCAAGTCCCACATGATACATCTGACCTTCCTTGTCAGGAAGTTGTCCTGTACCGAAACCGGAAGCCTCGTTCACCATAAGAGGCAGCATATACTCCGTATATCCCGCCTTAGTGTTCTTGTCGAGAAAATATTCGATAAGAGCCCTCTGCAGACGGGCACCTTTTCCCTTGTACACGGGGAAGCCGGCACCTGTTATCTTTACTCCGAGATCAAAATCCACAATGTCGAGTTTTTCCAGCAGTTCCCAGTGTGGAAGGGCATTTTCGGACAGGTCGGGCATTGCTCCCCCTTCCCTTATCACGACATTGTCTTCTGCACCTTTACCGCATGGGACATCCTTGCACGGAAGGTTCGGCAGCAGAACTATTTTTGAATTGAGTTCAGTCTCGATTTCCTGCATTGCCGTTTCAAGCTCACCCGAACGCTTCTTAAGGTTCGCAACTTCAGCCTTGCACGATTCTGCCTCTTCCTTTTTGCCTTCCTTCATAAGGGCGCCTATTTCTTTTGCCTTTACCTTCTGAAGTGCGAGCAGTGAGTCAAGCTCAGTCTGGGCATTTCTTCTTCTGTCATTCAGTTCATTTATCCCGGCAACTATTCCGCGTGCATCGAAATTCTTGACCGCCAGCCTTTCTATTACAAAATCAGGCTGTTCCTTCAATAATTTAAGACTTAGCATATATCGTATACTTTATTGATTTCTGCAAACACCGTCCGCAAAGGTAACTAAAAAATACGGACGGAAACATTTCTACAAATTGAAAAAGCCGAACACTTCAGTCGAGACTTCACCTATTGCACCTGCATTCATCTGGACGGCTGACTGCACCTTTACAAAATCTGCTTTGTCAAGTCTTACAGGATTTCCGTCCTCATCGACAGCATTGTCCAGATCAAAAGTGTTGTACATATATATCTCAGTTCCCTTTTTGAAAACAACATCAGACCCCATATTGTCTACATATCCCCATCCGAAAGGCTCATTGTTCCATATTCCGCCGTCTTCAACACTTTTCGAAGTAAGAAGACTGCCTTTAAGCGTATAGGAATCACCTTTTATCCATAACGGATAATAGTTCTGTGCATGATAGTCGGGAAGATACTTTACGACACCACTGCCTCCCCTGTTGTCTGTCCAGTGCACATCCCCAGGCTCTTCCGGTCTGAAGTATGTGACTTCATAATCCCTTTCCGCCTCATCGCTTCCCTTAAGTTCATACCAGCGGTCATCGGCTATGCCGTTTCCGTTTTCATCACACGACACCCATACGATTCCCGGTTCGGAACTCCCGTCGAACGGATTGCCGGAAATTGCGAAATCCACCCCCGGTACATTTGTTATCTGAAAGGGCATTTTCACCGTAATATATCCTCCGAAAGCTCCGAGTGTAAGCATCTGCCCGTTTTTAAGACATTTTTCAGCATACGCCACAGCTTCTTCTGCTGTCTGACAGGATGCCTCCTTGCTGTAGTTTATGAATTGCCCGGGAGCAGGACAATATTCCAGAACCTTAAGAACTCCATCTTCAGATCCACGCTCGATCTTGTGGCAGGCACATACGGCCAGCAATGCTGCAAAATAAAAGATATACTTTTTCATATGTCGAATTACACAAAAAAAGAATGCAGCCGGACAGCTGCACTCTTAATTCTATAAAATACGAAATCCACAGTCTGCCCCGTATCAGTTCTGATGAGGGATTACCGAGACATAGGATTTGCTGTTTGCTTTTTTACGGAATGACACAACACCGTCAATCAGTGCATACAAAGTATGATCCTTGCCCATTCCTACATTCTCGCCCGGATTATGAACGGTTCCTCTCTGACGAACCAGGATGTTTCCGGCCTTTGCGTTCTGTCCTCCGAACAACTTTACACCGAGTCGTTTGCTATGTGATTCACGACCGTTCTTGGAACTACCGACACCTTTTTTGTGAGCCATAATCTAAATCCTCTTTGTTAAAATTAAGCAATCTCTTCAATTAAAATCTGAGTAAGACACTGACGGTGTCCGTTCTTCTTCTGGTAACCTTTGCGGCGCTTCTTTTTGAAAACGATTACCTTTTCACCTTTAAGATGATCAAGTACCTTTGCCTTTACACAAGCACCTTCAACATAAGGGGAACCTACTTTTACAGCACCTTCGTTGTCTGTAAGCAGAACCTTTTCAAAGTTTACCGAAGCTCCGACTTCAGCCTGAAGACGATGAACAAAGATTTTTCTTCCCTGCTCTACTTTAAATTGCTGACCTGCAATATCTACAATTGCGTACATAAAATTAATTTATAATGTTTTGACTGCAAGCGCCTGAACTGAATCAGGTCTTTTAGGAGCTCTACAGCCTTGAATATTCCAAATTGGGCTGCAAAGATATACATTTTCAGTTTACCGGCAAAATATCTTCAAATATTTTTCCATAAAAGTCTCCATTCCGGCAGATGCGACATCCTTGATATGTACGAGATTGCATCCCTCCACCCTGACATCTTTCGGATCGATCAGATAAACGGGAACCCCGCGGGAAACGTATCTCACCAATCCAGCCGCCGGATAAACGTTCATTGAAGTACCTATTATAAGAAAGAGGTCCGCTACGGAAACCAGTTCCGCAGCCTTCTCTATCATCGGTACCGCTTCCCCGAACCAGACTATGTGCGGTCTCATCCAGCCACCGTCAGGAGCCTTCTCATCATCTGCTATATCCCTGTAGCCGATATCAAATGTAACATCTTCGTTTTTCGTGCTTCTCGCCTTTGTAAGTTCACCGTGCAGATGCAGCACTCTGGAACTGCCGGCACGTTCATGCAGATTATCCACATTCTGTGTCACAATGCTTACCATGTGGTATCTTTCAAGTTCATGCAGCAATAAGTGTGCTCTGTTAGGCACGGCCTTTTCCAGTTCCCGCCTTCTGTGATTGTAGAAATCATTTACCAGTTTACGGTTTCTTCTCCAGCCTTCTATGGAAGCCACTTCCATCACATCATGGTTTTCCCATAATCCGTCACTGTCCCTGAATGTCTTTATGCCGCTCTCCGCGCTGACTCCGGCACCTGTAAGAACTACTATATGCATATCTGTCCTTTTTTGATATTTTCCAAATGTATAAAATATTATCAGGAAATGTAAGATTATTGCACTAAATTTGATAGCATGAAAATAAATGCTTTTAAAACCAAATAATTATGGCAAAGAAATCAAAAATATTCGTCTTGGATACCAATGTAATCCTACACGACCACAAGTCTATCTACAATTTTCAGGACAATGACATCATAATCCCCGTAGCCGTAATTGAAGAACTGGACAAATTCAAGAGAGGAAACGACACGTTGAGCTACAATGCCAGGGAATTCGTAAGGGAACTCGACAAGATAAGCGACAACAGGTTGTTTCTGAAAGGTATTCCTCTCGGTAAAAAACTGGGAAGCATAAAGGTGGAGCTGGGACATCCTTTCACGGAGGAGATGAAAGCTTCCCTCCATGACGACACACAGGACCACCGCATACTTGCCACAACAGCATGGATCAAGGAAAACAATCCGGACAGGCAAGTAATACTTGTCACCAAGGACATGAACCTGAGAATGAAAGCAAAGGCCTTCGGTCTGATGGCTCAGGACTACCTTACCGACAAGATAGACGACGACAGAATAGAAAATGCATACAGGGAAGTGATACAGATACCCGATTTCCCGGATGAGAATATCACGAGAATGATAAACAATCCCGACGGAATATCCATCATAGAACTGAAAATGGAAAAGCCCGCCGCGAACCAGCTGTACAAAATAAGAGGTACCAAATATATCCTGCTCGCAAGATACAGCGAGCACACGAACAGTATTGTAGCGATACAGAACGACAGGGCGTTCGGCATAAGGGCAAGAAATGACGAACAGGCATTTGCACTTGACGCCGTAATGAATCCAGACATCAAACTGGTGGCACTTACAGGACGCGCCGGTACCGGAAAAACACTGCTGGCCCTGGCAGGTGCACTTGCACAGGAGGAAATGTTCGATCAGGTCCTTCTCGCCAGACCTGTTATTCCGCTCAAGAACCAGGATATAGGCTACCTGCCAGGGAATGCAGATGAAAAGGTAGGCCCTTACATGCTTCCGTTGTACGACAATCTTGCCGTCATAAAAAAACAGACACCATCCAACAGCAAGGAAAACATCAAGATCGAGGACATGCTGCGAAGAGAAAGACTTATAATATCACAACTTGCATATATAAGGGGAAGAAGCCTTAACAACACTTTCTTCATAATCGACGAGGCGCAAAACCTTACCCCTCATGAAATAAAGACAATAATCACACGAGCCGGAGAAAACACAAAAGTAGTGTTTACAGGAGACATATTCCAGATCGATTCACCGTATCTGGACATAAATTCCAACGGTCTCACACATCTCGTTGACAAGTTCAGCGGACAAAGCATTTTCCAGCATGTGAACCTCATAAAAGGTGAAAGAAGCGAATTATCGGAACTCGCTGGAAAACTTTTGTAATTTTTTATTAATTTTGTATCCTTTTAAGAGAAATGCTTCGTCAAAATCACTTTTAATAAATTATCAATATATGTCTGACAAGAAAAGAGTTTATTTCTTCGGCGGAAAAGAGGCTGAAGGGGATGGCACAATGAGAAACTTGCTTGGAGGCAAGGGTGCCAATTTAGCAGAGATGTGTACACTCGGAATTCCTGTACCTGCAGGATTCACCATAACTACGGAGTGTTGCACGGAATACTATGCTTTGGGATGTAAATATCCTGCAGAACTTGAGCAAGAAGTAAAGGCTGCCTTGGCAAGAACGGAATCCGTGATGGGACGCAAGTTCGGAGACAAGGAAAACCCTCTGCTCGTATCATGCCGTTCGGGAGCCAGAAGTTCAATGCCCGGCATGATGGAAACGGTTCTTAACATAGGTCTTTCATCCGAAACCATCCCCGGTCTTATTGCCAAAACTGGAGGAAACGCAAGATTTGTATATGACGCCTACAGGCGACTGATCATGATGTACTCCGACGTGGTGATGGAAAAGTCTGAAGGAATAGAACCTGAAGAAGGGATGGGCATAAGGGTACAGCTTGACAGAATGCTGCATGAAGTAAAGGAACGCAAAGGATACAAAAGTGATACGGATCTGACAGAAGAAGATCTCAGGAAACTGTGCGAAGATTTCAAGGCAAAGGTTCTTGAAGTTCTCGGCAAACCTTTCCCTGACAACGCATACGAACAGCTTTGGGGAGGTATCGGTGCCGTATTCAAATCATGGAACGGAAAAAGGGCCATTGCATACAGAAAGATAGAAGGAATTCCTGATGACTGGGGTACAGCAGTAAACGTACAGTCAATGGTATTCGGGAACATGGGAGACAACTCAGCTACAGGCGTTGCTTTCTCAAGAAACCCTGCAACAGGAGAAAACAAGTTCTACGGAGAATGGCTCATCAATGCTCAGGGAGAAGATGTCGTTGCCGGTATCCGTACGCCGAACCCTCTCAACGAAGCTACCAAAAACGACCACAACGCACACCTTGCATCTCTTGAAACATCAATGCCAGATGTATACAGGGAACTTGATGAAATACAGAACAACCTTGAACACCATTTCAAGGATATGCAGGACATAGAGTTCACTATACAGGACGGAAAACTCTGGATGCTCCAGTGCCGTATAGGTAAAAGGACAGGCATAGCAGCCCTGAACATGGCGATGGACATGCTGGCTGAAGGTCTGATCGACGAAAAGACCGCTGTTCTCAGAGTGGCTCCAGCACAACTTGACGAACTTCTGCATCCTATTCTTGATCCTAAGTCGGAAAAGGGCGCAACCGTAATAGCAAAAGGTCTTCCTGCCGGTCCTGGTGGCTCAGTAGGCAGGATAGTGTTTACCGCGGAAGATGCAGTAAAAGCTGAAAAAGAAGGCAGGAAAGTTATTCTCGTAAGAGAAGAGACCAATCCTGAAGATGTTGAAGGAATGCGTGCTGCAGACGGACTTCTTACTGCAAGAGGCGGTATGACATCGCATGCAGCCCTTGTTGCCCGCGGATGGGGAAAATGCTGCATAGTAGGATGTGATGCCCTGCATATCAACATGGAAAACAGGACGCTTACCATCAACGGAAAAACATACCATGAAGGGGACGTTTTCAGTCTCAACGGAAGCAAGGGTCTTGTATACGATAAGGAAATCAAGACAATGGACGCATCTGAAAATCCTCGTTTCATAGAATACATGTCCATAGTAGACAAATACAGGGTACTTGGTGTTCGCACGAATGCCGATACTCCGGAAGATGCACAGAACGCCCTCAACTTCGGAGCTGAAGGTATCGGACTCTTCAGAATAGAACATATGTTCTATGGAGCAAATTCCGAAGCACCTCTTTCAAAACTCAGGAAAATGATACTTTCCAAAACAGAAGAGGAAAGGGACAATGCACTGGCAGAACTGAGGCCTTACGTAATTGCAGCAATCAAGAGCACCATGAAGGTCATGGACGGAAAACCTGTAACATTCAGGCTGCTCGATCCGCCTTTGCATGAATTCGTACCGCAGACCGAAGAAAAACAGAGGGAACTTGCAAAAGAACTGGGCATCTCGGTTGAAGAAATAGCCAAGAGAGGTGAGTCTCTGCATGAAGTGAATCCTATGATGGGACACAGAGGTGTTCGTCTCGGCGTCACTTACCCGAAAATAAGCGAAATGCAGTTCCGTGCAATTTTCACCGCCGCTGCAGAACTCATAAAGGAAGGTTACAGACCTCAACCGGAAATAATGATACCTGTGACTGTCTCTGTTGCCGAACTTGACAATCAGAAACAGATCTGTGAAAGGGTGCATGCCGAAATAGAATCAGAATTCGGCATCAAAATAGCCTATCTGTACGGGACCATGATTGAAATACCTCGCGCAGCACTTCTTGCTGACGAAATGGCAAAAACGGCACAATTCTTCTCGTTCGGAACAAACGACCTCACACAGATGACATTCGGCTTCTCAAGGGATGATATCGGAGCATTCATGGGCGAGTACCTCAACAAGAAGATTCTTACTGCCGACCCGTTCCAGACACTTGATCAGAATACTGTCGGAAGACTTGTTGACCTCGGTCTAAAAGCAGGACGCAGTACCAATCCTCAGTTGAAAGTAGGTATATGCGGTGAACATGGAGGAGATCCAGATTCCGTAGAGTTCTGCCACAGAATAGGAATGAACTATGTATCATGTTCTCCATTCCGTGTGCCTATTGCAAGACTTGCTGCGGCGCAGGCTGCAATCAAATCCTATAAATAAAGAATGATTTGATTGTATGGTAAAGACAGGCGGTGCGTCAAAATATAAGTTTTATTTTGACGCACCTCTTTTGTTTTTATTGTCTATTGTCGACTGGCCTGGCATCTCCCCATTCATTCCAGCCTATCCTTATGCCGAACGATTCCAGATTTTCAATAATCTTTGATTTCGTAATCTCGGCATCGTCATTTATACCTGGCTTATTGTTGTAAATCTGATAATTCTCACGATTGTCCGGATCAGTCATATTTGGCATAAGCACATTTGCTCCTGCCATAATCGCCTTTTCCCTTCCGTACGGATCCAGCACCTGCATCGCCGTAGTCGCGGCTATATTGATATCCGGCATCATAAGACGCAACAAAGCTACCATCTTCAGAGAAAGCAAGAGTCTTTCATGCCCGGACATGAGCAGGTTCCTGTATTCATACAAAGGAGTCATATCATGCTCCAGATATGGGCCCATACCTACCATGTCCACACCTGTTTCCTTGAAAAAAAGGAGATCATCGGCAAGGTTTTCAAAAGTCTGGAACGGAAGCCCTATCATAACACCCGTACCGACCTTGTAGCCGTTTTTTTTTAGTGATTCAAGACATGCCAGACGTTCATCAAACGAGTGAAGATTATTATCCGGATGAATTCTGGCATATAGATTTCTGTCGGAAGATTCTATTCTCAAAAGATATCTGTGAGCCCCTGCTTCAAACCAGCGTCTGTAAGTCTCGTCCGTCTGCTCTCCAAGCGAAAGGGTGATGCCTATATTGCCTTTTTTCTTGATCCCGCGCAGCAGCGATTCTATTCTCGATATGAATTCACCGTCACGTCTTTCCCCTCCCTGAATTACGACCGAACCGTAACCGGCATCATAAGCGAATCCTGCTTCCTTCAACACCGTTTCATCATCCAGTTCGTATCTTCTGACACTGATGTTCGAATGTCTGAGACCGCAATACAGGCAATTTTTCCTGCATATGTTGGAAATTTCAATCAGTCCCCTCAGATATACCTTGTCCCCCCTTGTTCTGATTTTACAGTCGAACGCCTCCTTGAACAGGGCTGCTATTTCATCCGCATCCGTAAGAGAAAGCAGAGTGACCAGTTCTTCTCTTGAAAAATTTCTACCCTCTGTTTCCGAATATTGCAACGCTTCTTTCATATATTCCGTTAAGGTATGCAAGAATCATCCCGTAATTCACGACTGGAATTCCGGCATCAGTCACTTCTTTAAGACGTGAAACAAGTTGTCTGCGTGTTATCATGCATGCACCGCACTGTATCACCATGGAATAGCCGGAAACTTCACCTGTTTCATCAAGACCCGAAACTATATCGAAATCAAGATCGGCACCGGTGAACTTTCTCAAAAGCGCAGGAATCTTCACACGTCCTATGTCATCGCAGGAAGAATGATGCGAACATGATTCAAGAATCAGTATTCTGTCCCCGTCTCCAAGCGATTTTATCTTATCAAGACCTTCAATATATTTTTCGAACGGCCCCTTGCTTCTTGCAAGCAATATACTGAAACTTGTAAGATTCCAGTCTTCCGGAACTATTTTCTCCACCTTGCCGAAAATCTGGCTGTCCACTACTACAAGATCCGGTTTCGGGAACAAGGATGACCTCACTGCGGATTCCATCTGCTCCGGCTGCATTACAAAGGCATATCCCCTCCTGTCGAGGATATCCCTGACAGCCATGACCTGTGGAAGGATGAGTCTTCCCTCAGGAGCTTCAGAATCTATCGGACATACAAGCCAGACGATATCCCCTTCGTGCACTATTCCTTCAAACATGCCCTTCTGCACATAAGGCTCAAGGCGCGAAGAAACAGCAGAGAAAAATCTCTCCTTGAGTACGGTGCTTTCCTCTTCCTCGAGACAGCACGAAAACTCTATTACATCCGTCCCGTACAAGGATGAAATCCTGTCGGCGGAAGTCCTGTCCATAGGTATTATATCAGACTGACTGTGCAATATGATAAACGGAACGTCATACTTTCGCAGAAGGGAGACTATGTTCTTCTCATAGTGTCCGAATTCATTTGCAGAATACAGGACGACCGCAAAATCTATATGCTTTATCAGTTCACGGCTTTTCGCCACACGCAATCTGCCGAGATCCCCGTCATCGTCGACACCTGCACTGTCTATAAGCGTCACAGCGCCTGTCCCGGGCATCTCGAATCTCTTTTTTACGGCATCTGTTGTCGTTCCCGGAGTATCGGACACTATCGAATAATTCTGTCCTATGATAAAATTCATAAGGGAACTTTTTCCGACATTCCGTCTTCCAAGAAATGCCATGTTTACAATTTCCGCCATAGTAAAACCGGTTTGTTTGTCAATCCGTCACGAGAACTATTCCCGTATCCAGCTTTTTAATCAGAGAAGAAACATCCAGTTCGAAATAATGATAAGGATGAAGGTACTTCGGCTTTATTGAATTCGCCGCCATGACAAATTCGTCATCGCTCATTGTATAAGGAAGATTCTTCGCCATGATAGCTACATCGCATCCTTTTACAGCAGACATTTCGGGGATGAATTCGGTATCTCCGGAAATATAGACCTTGAAACCAGAAAAGTCAAGTAGATACCCGTTGCCTTCCCCTTTAGGATGGAACGGTTCTCCATCTCCGTTCATGTTTTTTACGTTGTAGGCCGGAATCGCTGTCACGGATATGGAATAAATACTGTCCTTGTCATTATTGGGGAGGACTATGCAATTGTCGAATTGTTCTTTGACTCCTTTGGAAACTATGAAAAGGGTAGAAGGCGTCACTATATGCTTCAGTGCCTCCTGATCGAGATGATCATAATGACCGTGCGTCAACATGACCACGTCAGCAGAGGGTTTTCCGGAATAGTCGCATACTTCACTGTACGGGTCGACATATATATTCTTCCCGTCCCACTCCATCAAAAGTGAACCATGACCCAGAAAATTGATTTTAAGTTCACCTATCGGTGTTTTGTATATGCTCATAATGAAACGTTTTGATTTTTCCAAAGATAACAAAATTGTCAATCAAATCAAAAACGTATTTTATCCTTCTTCCTTTCCTTATTGTATTTTTCCTTCCTTCTCTGGTCGTTGCTGATTTTGTCCTGGGAGTATTTTATCGCCTGTTTCATTCTTGATACCTCTTCCATTCCCATTCCCTTGGACATTTTTTCGCCTATATAAAGAGAAAAATACGATTTTCTGCTGTCATTCACTATAGTTCTCCTGACATCTTCCCTCGCATAGGCATCTTTCTGTTCCTGCGCCTCAAGCCTTCTGTTTTCATCTTTCCGTCCAGTATCATCACCTTTTCTGACACTTTCTGCACGACGCAGCGAATCCCTGCTGACCATGCCAGACCTTACCTCCGCAAGCAGAGGAGACATATAACCGTCAAAATAGAAATCAGTCTCCCTGTACGACGGGATAGCAAATCCTTTAGCTTCCATCCGCATTGACGGTCTTACACCTCTTGTACACACATCATATCTCGAAGCAGGCCTTTCTTCCGGCAACCATCTGAAATCCCTCAGCCTGAAATCGTTTTCAACAAGACCGACGACAGAAGAAGCATCATTCTTTATGTCTTCCATATAATGAAGTCGCTGTACCTCCCTGTCCCTGAAGGTTACCGAAAGCATCTTGGACTCCTTCTTGTTCATTGTACTTATCTCATTTTCCTCCTTCAGAAAAAACAACGCCGACACTCCGCCCAGGGCATCGAATCTTACCAGATCGTTATCCTTGAAAAACGCCGTCATCTCCGTACTCTTTATCTGATTATAGAAACATGAATCCTCATGTGAAACTATAAATGCGGAACTTATGAGATTCGCCCTCTTTATCATCTGACCCTCAGTAACAATCTGCATGCTGTCGGAAGTGAACTGGTTTTTGACATCACTCCACATTACCGGAGAGCCATAGAGTCTTGTAATAGAATCCAATGTAGTATAGATAAGGGAATCCGCCTTCCCCTGCATATCGTTCTTGAAAAAGCGGACATCATGATAGGCGTTGAGAAATGATACCTGCAGAGTATCACTTACGGCATCATATGCAGCAGAAAGCGTATCCGCCTGCACCACACCGCCTGCAGCTGTAGAATCAGACGAAGCCACAGCATCCGTATTCGCCGGCGAACCGGTTGGCTGCATCGGCTTCACAGGAGGCCTGCCTGTCTGCCGGGTCTCCTTGCGTCCCTTGTTTCTGAATTCCGCAACCGGATCGAGTGCATTAAGGCGCAACCTTTCCTTTGCCATTGATATTTCACTTTCTTCAATATCCTTAAACAGACGTTTGTAGACTTTAAGGGTATCTGAAGAAAAGAAAAGCGTATCCGGCATTCCCTTGTCATAGCCGTAAAGGGCAAAAGAAGGCTTGTCCGTAAGATATGCTTCAAAAGGCTCGTCCCTGTAATAAGCATAGTCGCCGAACAGCAATGTAGACTGACTTTCATCCTCTATCTGTACATTGCCGAAAAGTTCGGCAGCCTTGTCAGGTCTGTAATATACAAGACTGTCGCTGAATATTTCCTGATCGGGAGTAAGTATATGTGCCGCATCCGAAAACGAAACCGTCTCACTGTTCCTGTCGTAAAACCCTGTTTCGGCAAACAGCAGATTGTCCTCATTCCACATTCTCGTGGACGTACCGAAATATGCAATATCCTTATCTGCACTGTATCTTATTTCATCCGAACTTACAAGCAGGGAATCGGAATACATCTCCACCATGTCGGAAAAAATGAAAAGCTTTTCCTTCGATCTGTATTCACCTTTAAGGCTTTCTATCACATTTCCGTCCTTGTCAACCATAGCCCCGCCTCCGAAGAACAGGGCTATGCTGTCTTTAGTATGATAATCCAGGTTGCGTGTTCTCAGCCTGTTGTTATCCTTGTCGACCAGTTCAACTATACGCCCCCTGAATTCCGCCACATTCCTGTCCGCCACATAATGCAGTCTGTCGCTCAGAAGCTTCGTTTCTTTTTGCTCTATCCTTACATTTCCGACAGCATCTATAAAATTATCGTTGACATTCCAATATGCGCTGTCGCAATACAGATAGGTATTGTTGTGCAAAAATACCGCAGGCCCTTCTACTTTTCTGAAAGACATTCCGTCCTTTTCGACAAGTCTGGCGCTTACAGCCCTTACAAGTCTTACGAGACTGTCCTTTGCAGAATCACCTGTCTGCCATGCATAAGCCCTTGTTTCATGAAAGAACGGACCACACAACAGAATGATGCACAATGACAACAGAAAAATCTTTACCGCCTTCATCAGGGTAGTTTATTTCACCCATCCTTCCCTCTGGAAATTGCATTTCTGGAAAAGAGGATCTATTTTGATATAAGTCGAATTTATCTTTTCTTTTATGAATTTTTCTATTGCATCCATAGATGCCCTCTGGGTGGCCACATCAAGAAGGACATTGTAGTCGTTTTCTATCGTAGCAGGATGTGAAGGTATAATCTTTTCCACCTGTATTATCTTGTATACGGTGTTCCCCACATTTCCTTCATCATCCCTCGACTCGAACGGTTCCGATATTTCTCCCGGCTTTAGATTTTCTATCGCCTTGTAGTCTTCCGGTTTCAACTGGTCCTTTTCAAACAGGGCGGCTCCGGTATTCTTGTCTGCCATAAGGCCTCCGTTCACTCTCGTAGAAGGATCCTGGGAATAAATTCGTGCCGCCATTTCAAAGGATATGCTGTCGGCAGTTATTGCAGTCTTCAAACTGTCAAGAGTTTTGAAAGCCTTGACTCTGTCCGCTTCGGAATATTTAGGTTTCACCAGAATATGCCTTGCATTGAACATGTCCCCTTCCTTTTCAATCATCTGTATCAGATGGAACCCGTCCGGTGTTTCGACAATCTGGGAAACCTGTCCCGGCTTGAGCGACATGGCTGCATCAGAAAACGCAGGCCAGTAGTTCTGTTTCGGAGACATTCTCAGTTCCCCTCCGCGGATCGCACTGCCTGGATCCTCTGAATAAAGTGTCGCAAGAGTACTGAATTTCTCCCCGTTGAGAATCCTGCTTCTGAAGCTGAGCAAAGTCTCCTTCACAGCCTTGACGGCCTCGTCCTTTGAAGGATACAAAGCGATCTGCCTCAGTTTGTACTGGGTGGAAATTATCGGAAGACTGTCTTTTGAAGTCCTTTTGTAAAATCTGCGGACATCCTCCGGAGTAAGGGCGGTAACCTTCTGTGCTATCTTACGCTGCATATCCTGGGTAAGCTGACTTTCTTCGATGGAGGTCCTCCACTCTTCCTTGAGTTTGTAGATAGGCTTATTGAAATATTCTTCAGTTGCCTTTTCCCCGCCTATACTGGCCATGGCATTGGTAAGCCTGTTGTTGAGTTCCTGTTCGATCATATCGTAGCTTACCGGAAGACTGTCAAGTCTGGCCTGTGTCAAAAACAGTTTCTGCACCAGCATGTTTTCCAAAAGCTGGCATCTGTCCAGTGATATCCCCTGGAACTGGGACATCTGCATTTCTGACTCTATCTGCGACAAAAGAATCGCCTCATTGCCTATAAGCGCAACAGTCTTGTCCACCAGTCCGTTGTTGTATTTCTGTGCATTCAAGGGCATGACAACCGACATCATGAACAGCATCAGTACCGGAAATTTTCTAATCGTTCTCATCTATGTAAACTTTTATTTCATTATTTCTGTAAGCTTTCTTCAATGCCTCATTCTCCATCTCCCCGAGAAGAGTCCTCTTTCGGCTGGCAAGCACCCTGTCCCTGATATCCTTCTCCACATACTCGTATGGCAGGATTTCGCCTGCCGGTATTCTTTCAAACAAATGAACGAGATAAGTATATATACTGTCTCTCGTAATATACGATCTGCGCCCCGAAAAAATACTCTCGGCCTCGGAAGATGATATTCTCAAAAATGATGCTACTTTGCTCAATCCCACGACACGCATGTCAAAATCCGAATATCTGTATGCGGATTTATAGCATATGTCCTTGATTTCATCATTGTCATTCACGTCTTCGGAATCATATATTATCTGAAGACGCTTCAGATACGGAGATTTCGAATCTATCATGATGCATCGGGCGGCAACTACAGATTCCGTACCTCTGAAAAGTTCAAGGTTGGAATTGTAGAACGCCCTGGATTCATTCTCGGATACAGTCGTATCAAGCCGTCTGTCCATATATTCATTTTCCCATCTGTAAACAAGAAGGGATGTCCTGTAATCATCAAGTTCCTTTCCGACATCAGTACCATCCTTTCCGAGACTGCGTTCCGCCTCAAGCAGCTTTGATTTCTGGGATACCCATGTGTCAACATACGACTTGAGAACAGCAATGCTGTCCTCATAAGTCATACGCCCTTCGAACAGACCGGACAGATCCGATCTGTACAATCTGTATTTTCCGACTTCCGCAAGAACATCGTCACCTGTGAATATGGCGGAATCACATGCGACAAAAAGAAAAATTGATGCTATCAGCGGAAACCGTACCATCTTTTATCAACGGCTGTAGTTAGGAGCCTCTCTGGTTATGGTCACATCATGAGGATGGTTTTCTATGACTCCTGCAGAAGTAACCCTTACAAACCTGGCATTCTTTAGTTCCTCAAGATTGTGCGCCCCGCAATATCCCATACCGGCCTTAAGTCCTCCGACAAGCTGATAGATAACTTCAGACAATGTACCCTTATAAGGAACTTGAGCGACAATTCCTTCCGGAACAAGTTTCTTTATATCTTCTTCCATATCCTGGAAATACCTGTCCTTGGAACCTTTCTGCATTGCTTCAAGAGAACCCATACCTCTGTAGGACTTGAACTTCCTTCCGTTGAGTATGATCGTTTCTCCCGGAGACTCTTCGACACCGGCAAACAGTGAACCGGCCATTATGGATCCTGCTCCAGCCGCAAGCGCCTTCACGATATCTCCTGAATAGCGTATGCCACCGTCGGCAATGACAGGAACTCCTGTTCCCTTAAGAGCTTCAGCAGCCAGCATTATTGCGGTAAGCTGAGGAACTCCAACTCCAGCCACGACTCTGGTCGTACATATTGAACCCGGACCTATACCAACCTTCACTCCGTCAACGCCGCACTCAACCAACGCCAGCGCAGCCTCTGCCGTAGCCACATTTCCCGCCACGACCTGAAGATGAGGAAATGCTTCCTTTACAGCCTTTATTACTTTCAGGACATAAACGGAATGTCCGTGTGCGGTATCCACAACCACAGCGTCCGTTCCTACGGAAAGGAGTTTTTCCACCTTTTCTATGGTATCGGCACCGACACCTACTGCCGCAGCCGCAAGAAGCCGGCCCTTGGAATCCTTGCTGGCTTTAGGATTGTCCTTTATCTGAGTTATGTCCTTGTAGGTTATCAGACCTTCGAGTCTGCCGTCATTATCTATCACCGGCAGCTTTTCTATCCTGTACTTCTGAAGAAGGGCGGCTGCTTCGGAAAGATCCGTACCACTCTTGGTTGTTACAAGGTTTTCCTTCGTCATCACATCGGCTATCCTCTTCTTGACATTGTCCTGAAACCTCAGATCCCTGTTCGTAACAATACCTACAAGATGCCTGTTTTCATCCACAACGGGTATGCCTCCGATCTTGTTGTCCCGCATCAAATTCAATGCATCTGCAACTGTCTTGTCACCGGTAATGGTTATAGGGTCATATATCATCCCGTTTTCAGCCCTTTTAACTCTTCTCACATGCTCCATCTGTATCTCAATAGGCATATTCTTGTGAATGACACCTATACCTCCCTCCCTTGCAATCGCGATAGCCAGCTTCGCCTCCGTCACGGTATCCATGGCCGCTGAAACTATAGGTGTATGAAGAACGATATCCCTTGAGAACCTGGTTGTAACATCAACCTCTCTCGGAAGCACTTCCGAACGTGCCGGTATTAGCAGCACGTCATCGAATGTGACTCCTTCCATAATAATTCTGTCGAACAATGAGTTGGTCATATTATTTAGTTTTTAATTTACAAAGATAGGAATTATTTATAAATTAGCCCCACATATTTTATTTAAAATGAATAGAGTCATCATCAGATGTTCCGACGGGACGCCCACGATAAAATCCGGTGAATTCGGAGAAACATACCATTCATCTTCAGGATCGGTCGAAGAATCCCTTTACGTATACATTACATCCGGACTGCTCGAATACGTATCGCATTCAGACGCAGGACAAAAGGAAATATGCATCCTGGAGGCCGGATTCGGAAGCGGCCTCAATGCATTCCTAACTCTTCTCGAAAGCGAATACGGTCTTCTGCGCGGGAGGAAAATACTGTACACTTCTTTAGAATTGTATCCCCTCGAAAGGGAAATATGGGAAAATCTAGATTTTCATACATGCGGATACATAACTTCAAGATACCTGTCATACGACACGTCAGAAGGCGAAAGGCTGTTCCGTAAAATACATGAAGCGGAATGGGAAAGGGAAGTCAGGATATCGGAACGGTTCCACCTCAAAAAAATAAAGGCAGACCTTTCGGACACCGGCTACCTTGAAAAAACTACGGGAAACGGAATTTCCGCAGTGTATTATGACGCCTTTTCACCTGGATCCCAACCGGAATTGTGGAGTACCGGTATTTTCCGTACACTGTTCGGAAAAATGTTACCGGGAGGCATCCTTACCACATATTCATCCAAGGGGACTGTAAAATCAGCGTTGAGGGAAGCAGGATTCGAAGTCAGAAGGCTACCCGGCTTCGCAGGAAAACATCATATGGTCAGGGCAACAAAGCCGCTCCCTGGAACGTATTTCTCTCTTCCAGACGACGGTCAAGCATTCTGAGAAGCTCGACATTCCTGATTTTTCCCCACGGAGTGGAAGACACGAACCTCGGAGGCATTTCCCCGGCAAAACGCTCGATATACAGGTCGGGCCTAAGACGTTCAAGCATATCGACGAAAAAATCCACATATTCATCCAGGGCAAACTGCACGAAATCACCCGGCTTTTCCTTGAATTCAGCCTCCATTCTGGTACCTTTCACTATCTGCAGCTGATGAAACTTGACGGAAGTCAAAGGCAGTCCGTTTATCATGGCCGCTGATGCCAGCATATCCTCCTTTGTCTCTCCGGGAAGTCCAAGAATAAAATGCGCTCCCTGCTTTATTCCTCTGGAAGCTGTCTTTTCCGCGATATCCATCGAATCCCTGAATAGATGACACCGGTTTATTCTCTTGAGAGTACGGTCATAACAGGATTCCATACCGTACTCAACTATCACCACATGTTTTTCGGAAAGTTCTGCAAGATAGTCGAGCGTACGTTCGTCCATACAGTCCGGTCTGGTTCCGATAACAATTCCCCTCACACCCTCGCATGCCAGAGCTTCTCCATAAAGTTCCTTAAGTTTTTCCAGAGGTGCATAGGTATTGGAATAAGGTTGGAAATAGGCAAGATACGAGGCGGCATTCCTGTATCTGTTCCTGTGAAATTCGATTCCTTCCTCTATCTGTCTGGCGATGCTTTTGTCAGGAGTACTGTAGGACGGATGGAATGCTTCATTGTTGCAGTATGTGCACCCTCCGTAACCTTTGGAGCCGTCCCTGTTCGGACATGTAAAACCCGCATCCACGACAACTTTCTGAAGACGCTCCCCATACACGGACTTGAAATATCCGACGAAAGAATTATATCTCTTTTCCACTTTCAGGCCTTGACTTTTATCACCGCTTTCCTTATGCGGCCCTCTCCAAGCATGGGAGCATGGGTGTCACTAGGGAAACAGATCACAAGATTGTCAGGACCGAGATTGACATAAACTTCAGGTTCCTCCCTGGCAAATGCTATATCATTGATTTCATCATAGTTCTGATATTCTCCCACACATCTGCTCCTGTCCCTGAACCCTATGGTTTCATTTCCTTCTATGAGTATATGTATATCTATATAGACATCATGCATTTCAAGCTTTATATCGTCAAATCCCCTGGCCTCGGCATCCTCTATCTTGCAATAGATGTTCCTGCCGTCTATTTCATATTCTCCCGGAGCCATTTTACTGAAATCGGTTTTTCTCAAATATGAGAAAACGGCCTCGAACCTCTCGTGGAGACGCTTGTACTTTTCAAATCCCTTCAAAGAATCAATTATCATAAGTTCAAAATTTTAACTGCAAAGATAATTTAATATATTTGTCGTACCTAATGAACTACTACAAAATTCCATCACTCATGAAAAAGGCACTTCTCCTTATACTTGCATCCGCACTTGCTGCAGGATGCGGGAACAATGAAAAAAGCAACTTTGTAAAAACCGACCAGATTATTGATGAAGTCCGCTCGGAATTCGCCCCGGACAGAAGGGAAAAAGTATTCGAAATAAACGCAAGTGCGGGAATATCATCCCTGCGACTTCTTGGAGTAACCACCGAACCTGAAGCAAGGGACACTCTCGTATCCAGACTCGGAAGGGAAGGCATCATATTCAACGACAATATTACGATTCTTCCGGATAAATCGCTCGGAGACACGCTGTTCGGAATCACAGCTCTTTCCGCAGCCAGTTTCCGCTACTCTCCGGAGCACGAGTCGGAATCTGCGACACAGACCATAATGGGAACTCCTCTCAGGCTTCTGGAAAAGAAAAACGGATGGACAAGGGCCGTGACTCCGGAAGGATATATAGCATGGGTCACATCTGGAAGTATCGCGGAAACCACGGAAGAGGGATTCAAGGCATGGAAGGAATCGGAAAAGACAATCATAACTTCAAGAGCAGCAATTTTCAGGAAACATGCCAACGAAAACTCCGAAGTGATTTCGGAAGGAATTGCAGGCAACATAGTATGCAAAAAAGGGGAACTTCCGTTATATTACAAGGTAATGCTTCCCGACGGCAGAACGGCATACGTAAGCAAGTCCGACGCGGAAGACATGGACAAATGGCTGGCAACCAGAAGACTTACAGCCGAAAACCTGATTTTTGCAGCAAGACAGTTCAGCGGTATCCCATATGTATGGGGAGGGACATCGGTAAAGGAAATGGATTGCAGCGGGTTCATAAAGACCGTATTCTACCTCAACGGTGCAATCATACCGAGAGACGCTTCACAGCAGGCTGAATGCGGCAAAGACATCGACATAACCAAAGGTTTGTTCGATCTCCGTCCAGGGGACCTTCTTTTCTTCGGGAAAAAGGGAACGGCAGGCCAGAAAGACAGGATATCGCATGTTGGAATGTATATCGGTGATAACAGATTCATCCATGCTTCGACATACGTAAGGACAAACTCACTCATGGAGGGCGATTCCGATTATTACGTCAACACGCCGAACCTTGTCAGGGTGCGAAGGTTTATCGGCTGCCAGGACAACGGCAGCGGCATAACATCCATATCCGCACATCCGATGTATGCAAAATAGGACAACAAAAAGCAGATAAGGTCATGACACAAAGCAGACGCAATTTCATAAAAACCGCTTCGACGGCAATAGCCGCAGCAGCCGTCATCGGACCCGCAGAAAAGATTCTTGCTGCACAACACGTCTTTCCAGAGACGGTAAAGAAGTCACAGAAGAAGATGAAGCTCTCATTCAGGCCTTTCAATGCCGAAATGAAACATGTCTTCACCATAGCGAATTCTTCAAGGACATCCACCCCGATTGTACTCACCGAAATAGAATATGACGGAATCACCGGATACGGTGAGGCTGCCATGCCTCCATACCTCGGTGAAACCCAGTCTTCCGCAATCGATTTTCTGAAAAAGGTAGACCTGGGACGTTTCAGTTCCCCGTTCATGATAGAAGATATCATGACTTACGTGGATTCAATTGCATCCAACAATACGGCGGCAAAGGCAGCAGTCGACATTGCCCTGCACGACCTTGTAGGGAAATTGATCGGGCAGCCATGGTGGAAAATATGGGGTTTCGACAAAAACAGGACCGTCAGCACTTCATTTACGGTAGGACTTGACACGGAAGAAATTGTAAGGGAAAAAACAAGGGAAGCGTCTCCATACAATATAATAAAGGTAAAGCTGGGACGCGACGACAAGACGGACAGGATGATGATAGAGACCATAAGATCCGTAACGGACAAACCAATCTGCGTCGATGCGAACCAGGGATGGAAAGACAAGAACTATGCACTTGACATGATACACTGGTTGAGCGAAAGGAATGTCAGGATGATCGAACAACCGATGTCCAGATATATGCTTGATGAAACGGCATGGATAACCGAAAGGAGTCCGCTTCCGATATTTGCAGACGAAGCATGCCAGAGGCTGACAGACATACAGGGACTTAAAGGGGCATATTCAGGCATAAACATCAAACTTATGAAATGTACTGGGATGCGTGAAGCCAGGGAAATGGTAACGGTTGCAAAGGCCCTGCACATGAAACTCATGATAGGATGCATGACAGAAACTTCATGCGCCATAAGTGCGGCTGCACAACTCATATCGCAAATGGAATGGGCGGACCTCGACGGCAACCTGCTTATAAGCAACGATTGTTTCAAAGGCGCGGAAATATGTGACGGGAAAGTGAAGCTGAACGATCTCCCTGGAATAGGAGTCGTCAAACTGTAAATTTTACTATCTTTGCCGGAAACTAATTCATCAATAAAATGGCAAATCTTAGAAATCTGAAAAAAGACATCGATTATCTTTCAATGGAAGTAATCTCTGACTGCTGGACTTTCATGTATTTGTTCCCTGACAAGAAACAGGAAGAAAGCAACAAGATCATCAAAGACGCGATAGATCTTAGAAACGACCTGATTTTCAAGGCAAACCATCCTGTAAAAGACGACAGCAAAAAAAGCGGAGCATACAGGAAATACTACAGGGAGCTTACCAGAACCATGTTCGAACAGATAGACGCACTGTTCATCAGAATCAGCGAACTGAACAAATAGTTTCCTCAGGAACAGGAATAGAGAAAAGCTATCAGAATCCGGGCCCGGTCATTTCAGAAGATCGAACGACTTGAGCCCGTCTCTGGTGGCGGAAAGTCTGATTTTCCTGTATTCGGTAGCACCGGCGGACCTGAGTTCGAAAATCAGGTATATATAATAGATTCTTTCCACTTCCACCGTTCTTATGGAGCCGTCTTCAGCCAGACACGGAAGTTTTGCTTCCGGATCATCCATATTTCTGAAAAAAGACGAGAAATTTATCCTGACTATATTGTTCATGCCGTCAATGACATATTCAGATGCCATATTCAAGACGGATGCATCAACAGTCACGAATTTCTTATAATACGCAACAGTATAGTTTTCAAGGTATCTGCAGGAGATGAAATCATTTATGAAATCAGGGAAACGTGCAGGTTTTATAAAATCGAACGCCTCCTTTGCCATACCGGCTTTCTCGCCTTTTATATTTATGTCAACCCTGTTGTCAAAATACTTCTCACGTCTCTTATGGGCAAAATAATAACGCATGAAATCCTTTATTCTGTCCTTCAGCATATAGCTTATGACAAGGGCAACAAAAAGAGGCATTGTGAAGTTACCGTACTTTTTTTGAAATGAAAACGCCACTATGGTGGCGAAAATCATTGACAGTCCTGCCGCAATACTGTAATAAAATTGCTCCGCAAGAATACCGTCACGTCTGGTATTTACGGAAAAATACAACTCTCCCGCACTGTACTTCTTGAGTTCGCCCCATCTGTGCAGCATTTTCGCATTTCCTTCAGGATCATCGACAGATGGAGTAAGGAAGCCGGCATCCGTCATCATCTTCTCAAGCTCGATAACAAGGCTTCTGAATTCTTCAAAACGACCGTACAGTCCGTACGCCCATGAAAGGGCAACCGAAAGCATGTATTCGTATCCCGACATGAAATGCCTCATGCATGAATCATCAGTCACATCAGCGGAAAGCTCATAAAAGGTTGAAAGCACCCTTTTGACATCTTCAGAAAATGACGGGTCGTAACTTTTCATCGAAGTCGCACGTTCCCGCACCGCACTTTTAAAGATGGAAGTGAACATTTTCACCTGGTATGAAAGGTCTCCTCCGGAAACATTTCCGCCACTGGCGATTTCAGAAACAGAATTCCGCAGGAATGACAGAGGAGAAGACTCGCTGCTTATCATTCCTTCCAGAGAATATCTGGGAGTTATCAGCCTGTAATATGACCTGGTATTTGCATAAAAGATGCGTCTTGTGAAAGTTGTCCGGTTGATATCAAGCGCCGGAGGCACAATAAACCAGGTTCCTATATCAAAGTCCATGATACCGGAAGAACTGTCGTTCACGAGCCATATCTTCATTTCAAAAGAATTCGCATCGTGTATCTTGCATTTCAGATCTATCATTTCAAATAAGACTATATCAGACTGTTATAATTTGCGATTGCCTTTAAGCACCATATCCCATATGACAACACCTACGGACACCGAGACATTCAGGGAATGCTTTGTACCGTACTGAGGTATTTCAAGGACAATGTCGGACATTTCCACCACCTCCTGCAGGACTCCCTTGACTTCGTTCCCGAAAACAAAGGCATACTTCTTGTCTGACAAAGGTTCGAACGCGTCAAGCATGACGGAATCCTCTGCCTGTTCCACGGAAACTATTATATATCCCTCTTCCTTAAGCCACATGACTGCATCTTCGGTTTTCTTGAAATATTTCCAGTCGACAGAAAATTCGGCACCGAGTGCGGACTTGTGGATTTCAGGAGACGGAGGAACCGCAGAAATGCCGCAAATAACGACCATTCCTGCCCTGAATGCATCAGCGGTCCTGAAAGCGGCGCCCACATTATGCTGACTCCGCACGTTGTCCATTACCACGACAAAATTTCTTTTCTCAGACTGTCTGTATTCCTCCACAGTAAGTCTGCCGAGTTCGGAATTCGCCAGTTTTCTTCCCATATAACCTTCTTTAATTTGAACAAAGATAATCCATAAAATGATTGAAAAATATGTAAGAGTTTGATTTTTTTAATCTATCTTCGCATTATTATTCCATTGGCATATAAACTGACTATAAATAACAACAATAATTTTAACAAACAATATGAAACAGGATCTTCAAATATCGGAACTGATAAAAAAAGAAGAAAACAGGCAGATGCACGGAATAGAACTGATAGCATCTGAAAACTTCGTGACGAATCAGGTTTTGGAAGCCCTCGGATCAGTATTAACCAACAAATATGCTGAAGGATATCCGGGAGCAAGATATTATGGCGGCTGCCAGATTGTAGACCAGGTGGAACAGCTGGCAATCGACAGGATAAAGGAACTGTTCGGTGCCGAATATGCAAACGTACAGCCTCACTCAGGAGCACAGGCAAACATGGCAGTATTCATGGCATGCCTGAAACCGGGAGACACATTCATGGGACTTGACCTTGCACACGGCGGTCACCTTACTCACGGATCACCTGTAAACATGTCAGGAATCCTGTACCATGCAGTTGCCTACGGGGTAAATCCCGAAACCGGACTCGTCGACTACGACGACATGGAAAGAAAGGCTCTCGAACACAAACCGAAACTCATTGTGGGCGGTGCCTCAGCATATTCAAGGGAATGGGACTGGGCAAGAATGCGTAAAATCGCAGATGAAGTCGGCGCTATACTGATGGTCGACATGGCCCATCCAGCAGGTCTTATCGCTGCCGGCCTCCTCGACAATCCTGTAAAATATGCACACATCGTAACATCTACGACCCATAAGACATTGAGAGGTCCTAGAGGCGGTATCATCCTGATAGGAAAAGACTTTGAAAATCCATGGGGAATCAAGACACCTAAAGGTGAAATCAAGAAAATGTCTGCCATCATAAATTCAAGCGTATTCCCTGGAATACAGGGCGGTCCGCTGGAACACTGCATAGCAGCCAAGGCTGTGGCATTCTTCGAAGCCCTTCAGCCTGAATTCAAGGAATATCAGATTCAGGTGAAGAAAAACGCGCAGGCTATGGCAGAAGCATTCATAAAAAGAGGTTACAAAGTTGTATCGGGCGGTACCGACAACCACGTAATGCTTATCGACCTCAGAACCAAATTCCCTGACCTGACCGGTAAGGTTGCAGAAAACACTCTGGTAAAGGCAGACATCACAATCAACAAGAATATGGTACCTTTCGATTCAAGGTCACCATTCCAGACTTCCGGTATAAGGGTTGGAACTCCTGCAATAACATCCAGAGGTCTTGTTGAAAAAGACATGGAATTCATCGTTGATCTCATCGACAGGGTATTGAGCAATATCGACAACGAAGAAGTAATCAACGACGTAAGGGAACAGGCCCGCAAAAAAATGCACGGACTTCCTCTCAACGCATGGTAATCCGACAAAACCCTGCCTGGCAATCAGCCTGGTAGCACATACGGGTAACACATAACTCAAAAGGGGCGGTGTCAAAATGCAAACGAACATTTGACATCGTTCCTTTTTGTTTTCAACAGAGATTTCAACAGGGATTCCAACAGGTTTTCCAACAAGACGAGTAAAGATTTCAACAGTCCCTGTTGAAATCTTTTCCTGAAACATAATACCGGAATACCATCAGCAAACCGGAAATACAGCCTGCTGTCTCCCTCAAAAACAAGGAATCATATGGATAAGAATGTCTCCACGAACACCATACCGCGGAGATTCCGTTCAGCCATGACTTCCCGATAAATTTTTCATCGAACACCATTTCACTCACACCTTCCCCATACACATAGGAGAAATTATCACCGTGAGCAGCAACAGCAGTCATAAGATTGGAAAACAGAACGACAATCTTTTCACCCAGAATATTTCCGAATGCAAAAAGGCAGTATAAATTGAACACCAGCATGAACATATTCCGTACTGCCGCCTTGCGGCTCCACCCTGCATGCCTCCGTTTGGGAAGAAGTCCGGACAGGTATAAAATCCTTGAAAATACGGACTTGCTACTGCAGCCTTCCATACCGGTATAGTCTGGAGAATACACGACAAATGAATAATAAGCCAGCGAAGAATAAAAGAATATCCAGAAAACGGCCACTGAAAATATGGATAGCCAGCCAGGCAATCCGCAGCCGTATAGAAAATTCGATATGGGATTTGTTTCGCGAAAATGCCCCTTGCTCAAACCGCTGAAGCCAAGTACCTGAAAAGTCAGTATAACATCGATGAAATACATGACTGCCAGTATTCCCGACCACTTCACAAAATATCCATTCTTCATAATCCAGCTCAATTTCAATAGTTCTGACCTTTCCACAATCATATCGTTTCCATAATGTTTACATCCACGTAAAAGGATCCGTATCCGCATCTTAAACAGAAAACCTGCGGATACGGACCCATCCGTGAATACATCAGGCTACCTTAAATGCAGCGGAACGTTGATTGTAGGATTTATGGCTGTCGAATCGGAATCGCTCATGCTGCTGTGATCGAAATCATAGGTATTGATAACGATCTTGTTCCTCTCACAATAGCATCCGCAAGTACCTAGCAGGATGAACCCGGCTGCCAGAAGAAACGGGAAAAACCCTCCGTCAATCTCTCTCATCTCGGCCTCGGAAAGAGGCTTGCAATTCATTTTTTCCAAATCCAGTTTCATAATGTAAATTTTTTAGTTAGACAAATATATCTTCGTGCACCAAGATACCATACAGTAAACAGTCACATGACGCATTCCTTCTGAAGATTCCACATCCTTGAATACGGATTGTCCCAGCAAAGAAGTGATTCATGGCTCCCGCTTGCCACCACCATGCCGTCAGCAATGACATGAATCACGTCCGCTGCCGATATTCCGGAAAGGCGGTGTGCTATCACTATAAGAGTATTGCCTTCCCTGGCATATTCCTGCGCCGTCTGCATCACCCTCTTTTCGGAAACATTGTCCATATACGAAGTAGCCTCATCCATTATCAGCAGGGAAGGTTTCCTGTAAAGAGCACGGGCAAATGCCAGCTTCTGCCTTTGGCCCCCGGAAAGTCTGATGCCGTTCTCCCCTATCTCCGTTTCCAGGCCTCGTTCAAGACCTGAAATAAAATCGTCCATATCCAGTCTGGATACTATTTCAGAAACCAGCTTCATATCCGGTTTTTCCTCCAGCGACATATTATACACAATAGTTCCGTTGAAAAGCTCGACATTCTGAGAAACAAGTGCCGCATTGTTTCTCAGAAACCAGGAAGAAACAGAGGACAGATCATACCCACCGACCATAATTCTACCGGAATCCGGTCTGTAATGTTTCATCAGAAGGGATATGACGGTACTTTTACCGCATCCGCTTTCTCCTGCAAAGGCGACATAGCTCCCGGCCTTGACCTTAAATGATATCGATTCGAACAACGGGGCCCTTCCTGGATAACGGAAAGATACATCGACGAATTCTATATTTCCCATTCCGTTTCTGTCCGGAACCACGGAACCTTCATCCTCTTCAGGAATATCCATTACGGCAAAGACCCGCTCTGAGGCAGCTTTAGCATCCTGATATTTTCTATTGATTCCGACCAAAGAACCGACAGGAGATATAAAATACGAAATCAGGGCATAGAATGAAAGCAGTTCCCCGGGAGTCATGCTTCTGTCCATTACGAAAAAGGACCCGCACCATAATATTATTATTGAAAAAAATCTGGACAGGAATTCCGAAACGACGGAAGTTCCAACCATATTGTTCATCGATCTGAAACACTTGCGGGCATAATCCACGAACAGACTTTCAGCCTTTCTTTCAAAAGTACGCATCATTGAAAATTCCTTTACGGTCCTGACTGACGAAACCGTCTCAACGAAATGCGACTGCACATTTGCAGCCTGTTCCATCACGGCTTTCTGAGTACGTGAGTTAAGATAATTGTACAGGATATACAATGCCGCATAGAAAGGAAAAGACAACAAAAGAACAAGTCCAAGTTTCCAGTAAAAAGTGAACATGAGCAGCAATGAGAAGACAACTATGCACACATTGACAAAAAAGGACAACATGACATCATTTACGAAAGCCGTCATATTCGATATGTCGCTGAATCTGGACAATATCTCCCCCTTTCTCATCGAATCGAAGAACTGCTGCGGCAATTTCAGGAGATGTCTGTAATAAGCCATGGTAAGCGAAATGTCAAGAGCCGCACCCGTACCAAGCATTATACGGTTCTTGACATAACCGACTGCAACTACATATACAAGAAGCACAAGTATCCCGCAACTCAGAAGATTCGCAAGATTTCCGTTTGCATCCGGCAGAACATAATCTACGATTTTCTGAAGATATATCGACTGGCCAAGACCGAAGACCGTATAAATGACGGAAGCAATAAATGCCTGCAGCATACGCTTTCTATGCGGGAAGACAAGTATCCAGAGACGTTGCAAAAATCCCTGTCCGGCATCATTCGGCATCTCCGCCTTCCCTGGAACAGCCACGAGCATGACACCTGTCCATACCTTAAGAAATTCCTCCATTTTCATCCACAGGAAAGACCCCGGTGCAGGATCCATTACAAGCAATCCGCGTTCATCCACCGAAAAGACTGTCATATAATGCATGCCGCTGCCGGTTTTGACATGAACAATGACAGGCAAAGGGATTTCCGTCAAAGGAGACGCATCAAAGACTCCTTCTGAAAAGCAGCTTCTTATGCATGCCGTCTCGAATCCGTAATGACGAAAAGCTTCTGACATACCATACAAAGTAGTCCCGTCGCTGCCAGTACCCATAACCGCCCTCAGTTCATAAAGAGGAACCCGCACGCCATGGTATGAAGCCAAAGAGACAAAAGCTGCAGATGCACATTCCGAAGCGCCGTTCTGTCTGCATGCAAAACGGGAGTATCTCCATTTCAGGAAAACCCTGCAGAATTTTTCCGATATTCTGTTTTTCAAACGCATACCGTCATACTTTTCAAATCACCCTTTCAAAGGATTCATCCAGTCGTCCAGCCGGTCGAACAGAAGATTGAACAGTGACCGCCTTGCAACGATGAATCTTACCGTAAACGACATTCCTTTTTTGAGACGTCCTTCTGTTCCGTTTTTCAGGAACAGCACGGATTTATCCAAAGAACAGAAAACCCTGTATCCTGAATTTCCGTTCAGGTCGGTTGTAATGTCATCGAAAACCTTCATGACATAACCTTCAACCGCACCCCATTCGTTGTAGTCAAAGGCATCCACCACAAACCTGCACTTCATGCCTTCCTTCAGAAATCCTGCATCCTGTGTCTTGACCAGACATTCCGCCATCAGCTTCCCTTCCGGCGAAAAGTCCGCTATACTCTGCCCGGAATGCACGAATACGCCATCGTTCACGTTATGCAGTTTCAAAAGAGTCCCGTCGGACGGGGCCAGAATCACCGATTCCCTTTCCGCAGCATCGAGAGACGCCTTTTTCGCATATATATCACTGCGTTCCGTCCTGTATCTTACCAGATCCGATGCCCATCCGGCCTTTACACCGTCAATGTAGGTTTTCATGGCAAGTTCCGCATTTCTCAAAGAAGATTCAGATTCCTCGAAATCCACGTCGGATATCATGTTGTCTTCCAGGAGAATCTTCCTTCTGTCATAATCACGTCTGTACATGTCCACGGAATATTGCATTTCGGAAACCTTTGTTCTGAAATATGTGTAATCCATGAAGTGCGATGACAGTACAAAGTCACGCTCTTCGGCATCACGTCCTTCAGCCAGCATCACTTCAAGATCATGAATATGGCCTGATACCTCACTTTCCAGAATATCCAGTGCATTCATCTCCACCGCTGTTCTTTCGTCGAACACACGAAACAACGTGTCCCCGGCTGTAAAATACACATTCTCACCTGCTCCGCCACACATGACCAGCCTGCCGGAAGCAGGTGAGGAAACTACTATCCGGTCCGTTTCCGGTTTCAGCAATCCTGCTGCCCTTACGCCTACATCCACCTTTACGGCAAAGAGAGAAAATACAACCGTAAATGCCATAAACGACAACAATATGAAGACAATGTTACTTCCGCGGCAGAAATCGTTGCGAAACTGCATTTCGGTATTGCGAAAAAAGGCCGGAGAGACAGTTCCGTCCCCACTCTCATGATCAGGCACAATCATATTCTTCCCTTCCTGTTCCCTCCGGTCCATATCTTTTTTTCCGCAATATTACGGAGATGGCCGGGAAAAACGTGACAGAATAATAAAAACAAAAGGCAATTATGCTTTTTTAAAAATTCATTTTCTCGGGTGGAATTTTATAATCGACTCATGCCACTTTTCAGTATCGAGATGTGTATATATTTCCGTGGTAAGTATGCTTTCATGCCCCAGCATTTCCTGCACGACCCTCAGATCCGCGCCGTTCTCAATCAGATGAGTTGCGAACGAATGCCTGAATGTATGCGGTGATATGTTTTTCCTTATGCCTGCAGCCTCGGCATATCTTTTCACGATATTGAAAACCATGACTCTGGTCATCCGTGCCCCGCGTCTGTTCAGAAAAAGGATGTCTTCATCATTTTTTTTTATTTTCAATCCGTTTCTGTCCCTCATGTAGAACTCCACATATTTTATTGCAGTCCCGTTCACCGGCACAAGCCTCTGTTTGCTCCCTTTTCCCATGACACGTATGAAACCGTCCCTGAAAAAAAGGTCCGACAACCTCAGACCTACGAGTTCCGAAACCCTTAGTCCGCAAGAGTACAACATTTCCACAATGGCCCTGTTCCTGTTTCCAAGAGGATCGGAAAGATCGATTTCGGAAATAATGGCATCTATTTCATCCAGAGAAAGCACCGAAGGAAGGTACCTGCTCATTTTGGGAGCATCCACATTGTCGCAAGGATTCGAATCCGACCGGCCGTCCAGCACAAGATATTTGAAGAAAGCTCTTATCGACGATATGATTCTCGCCTGACTACGCTTCGAAAGGCCGGTATTTTCATTAAGATTCCTTATGTAACCTTCGATATCAGATGATTTCACCAGGGAAGGATCCTTGACATCCCGTCTTTCCATATAGGCTGAAAAGGCAGTTGCATCAGAAAGATAAGATACTATCGTGTTCGGCGAAAACGAACGTTCGAGCTTCATGTAGGTTCTGAAGCCTGACAACGTGATATCCCATATGGTTCCTGTCCCTTTTCCCATAGTGCAAATTTAATTCAAATCCCCATAACAACTGTTCGGGTTAAGGCAATTATTGCTATTTTTGTATGGTATAAAAAACTAATATCATGCAGGAAAAAAAGACTAAGATAATCTGTACAATATCGGACAGAAGATGCGAACCTGAATTCATAAGGGCTCTGTATGAAGAAGGTATGAATGTAGTAAGAATCAACAGTGCCCATACAAGTCCGGAATCCTCACTGGAAATAGTGAACAATGTCAGGAAGGTATCGGACAAGATAGCCATACTCATAGACACAAAAGGACCGGAAATCAGGCTGACCCAGATGAATCCGGAATCCGGCATGACGGTAAAGGCAGGAGACAGCATAATAATAATGGACAACACTGCTGGTGTATGCGGTAACGGACTGCTCTACACCAATTACGACAATTTCGTGGATGAAGTTCCCGTAAGAGCGGAAATACTTATCGACGACGGCGAAACCTGCCTTTCAGTAGAAAGCAAGGATGAGACGAAACTTATATGCAGGGCATGCAATGACGCCGTAATAAAAGGACGAAAAAGCGTCAATGTTCCGGATGTTTCGATAAAGCTCCCGGCTCTCACGGCAAGGGACAGGGAATTCATAATATGGGCCATTGAAAACAATCTGGATTTCGTCGCACATTCATTCGTCAGATCCGCAGCAGATCTCATGGAGATAGAAAACCTGATAAAGGAAAGGAACAGTCATCTGAAAATAATTTCCAAAATAGAAAACAGGGAAGGAGTGGAAAACATAGATGAAATTCTGGAACACTGCTACGGAATAATGGTGGCCCGCGGAGATCTCGGCGTCGAGATGGCGGCTGAAAAGATTCCGATAATACAGAAACACATCATCAACAAATGCAGGGCAAGAAAAAAACCGGTCATAATTGCGACACAGATGCTGCATTCGATGATAAACAATCCAAGACCGACCAGGGCGGAAATCAGCGACATAGCCAATGCGATATTCGAATATACGGATGCAATAATGCTTAGCGGAGAAACTGCCAACGGCAAATATCCAGTAGAAGCGGTCAAGGTCATGACAAAGGTTGCAAAGGAAGTCGAAAGGGAACATGAACCTGAACTCAACATAGCGTTCAAGGAAGTCACGGAACCGATAGCGGTGGTACTTGCCAAGTCAATTGTCGAAGCCAGTCTCAAACTCCCTGTAAAAGCATTTCTTATCGATACTCAAAGCGGACGTACCGGAAGATATATTTCCGCATTCCGTCCAAACATACCGGTATATGCCAAATGTTATAAAAAACATGTACTCAGGGAACTGGCTCTTTCATACGGCATATACGCAGATTTCATGAATCCGCGCGATACAAAAGACGATTTCGTAAAATGTGCCGTAAACGACATGCTCGACTCGGGCCTTGTAGGAAAAGACGATCTCATAGGAGTACTGGCCGGAAGTTTCGGAGACAGGACAGGCGCGAGCTTCATCGAAATAAGCACCGTGGAAAACATGATAAGCTAAATTCAGGATTCCAGACATAAATTTCAGCAAGCAGCAATATAAAACGGCGGTGTGTCAAATTTGTTTTGATACACCGCCGTCAACATGTTGCCGGAAAATTCAGATTTTTGTTCTCTTTATCGAAAAGAGGAATTCCAATCCTCCGCCGGCACGGTTCCTCACTGAAATTTCCCCGTTATGGAATTTCACGGCATTCTTTACAATCGACAGCCCCAGACCGGTTCCGCCGCTCTTTCTGCTTCTGCCCTTGTCAACCCTGTAGAATCTGTCAAACAATCTTGAAAGATGCTCGTCAGGCACTCCAGGCCCATTGTCCCCGAACTTGAAATAGCAGTAGCTGTCATCATTTGCATAGTTGTCAATCGTTATGACTACGGAATCTCCGGCATACGCAATCGAATTTTCCACAAGATTTCTGAAAATGGAATAAAACAACGTATGATTGCCTACAATCATGATATTGTCCCCTACGTTCAGGTTTACTTTCACGGAATGCTCGCGTATTTTCATGCTCATGTCTTCAAGCAGCTCTTCTATAGTATCCCTTACATTGAAACTTTCAAGTTCGAACAGCGAGGCAGCCTCTTCCGTCTTCGTTATCAGGGCAATGTCCCTTATAAGATCCGAAAGTCTTCCGACCTGGACACCGAGCCTCTCCAGATAATATTTTTTCCTTTCTTCATCAAGGCCGTTATTGTCAAGCAGAGTTTCAACATATCCGCTTATCGTAGTCACAGGCGTTCTGAGTTCATGTGCAATGTTGTTTGTCATCTCCTGCTTGAGCAGACGGTTCTTTTCATCATTGGAAATATTGTCCAGGGAAACTTCAAAACTCATGTCCCTGAATACGACAAGTTTTACATGAAAGTAATTTCCGCCTTTTGCAATCTTGCCCGACCATACATTGTCCGATTTCCCCGCATCCGAACGGTTCAGGAAATCCACCATCTCAGAAAACTCGGATGCGTCCACCAGCACGGATTCCGGCCTGAACGTAGGTTCATCCAGAATCATGTTGAGAAGCTGTATGAAATGAGTATTGAAATATATCGTCCTGCGCTCTGCGGAAAATATTGCAATGCCCTCTCCAAGATGGTTGAAATGCCGGGTAATCTTATCCCTTTCAAGGGCGATCTCCTTGTTTTTCTCATCAAGCAGTCTGTATGTTTCGACAATTCGGCTTCCTATTTCACCTATTTCCGTATCCGGAAATCTTATCTTGTCTATTTTGTCGAAATCAGGATTTTCCGCAGAAACAGAATTCAGAAAATCCTTCAATCCCGAAACCGCTTTCCCGAACTTGTCTGAAAGATAGAGAAGTGATGCTACCGTAATGAAGAACAGAAGAAGTATAAAATGAATGAAATAATTGTCAGCCTTCAGCACGCCCTGCAGCTTCACATCATACGGGTATGCCACCCTGACGAAAAAAGAACCGTAGAATTCGGCATAATAGTAGTAATCTATCCTGTTCGTTTCAGAATAGCGTATCGACTGTCCTTTTCCATTCAGACGGGCAGAAGACACTTCCGGTCTGTACAGATGCGTCTCCAGATTGACCTTCTCCCCCGGAGGAAGCGTATTGTCGAAAACCACATCGCCGTCCTCCTCTATAACAGTAAATCTGAGGCTCTCAGGCATAAGTTCCGCAACATGATACAACGAATCAGGACTGTGATGGAGCCTGTAATAGGAGGCTATCACGTCAGAATAATTTTCCATATTCGATTCCAGAAGCTCGTTCTTGTAACCCTTTTCCCTGTTTATCTCAACCATCAGGACAATGATCGTAAACACGGCAAAGACTATGGAAAAATATATGAAGATCTTCTTCTTGTATTTCATGCTCATAATCGTCACTCAAACATATAACCGTAATTGGACCTGTTGATTATGCGGCGTCCGTATTCCCCGAGTTTTTTTCTCAATCTCGTAATATGGACATCGACAGTACGTTCAAGAACATAAACCTCGTCTGTCCACACCTGTTTGAGAATCTCCTCCCTGGAAAAGATATGTAACGGGGAAGATGCCAGCATCAGGAGTATTTCAAACTCCTTTTTCGTCAATTGTACCGGTATACCTTTCATATACACCATTTTGGAAGGCTTCTGTATAAGCAGTTCGTCGATTCTTATTTCCTCAGTATCCTGCTCAGAATTTCCGTTTGTCTGAGACATGTTTTCCGCCGCAATATCAGAACGTCTGAGGACAGCCTTGACTCTTGCAATGAGTTCCTTTATCGAAAAAGGTTTTGAAATATAGTCGTCCCCTCCCACACTGAATCCTGTAAGCATGTCATTTTCCGTATCCTTTGCAGTGAGAAAAATGACAGGAGTACTGTCGTGAAGTTCGTCCCTCAATATTTCTGCCATCTTGAATCCAGACATTCCCTCCATCATGACATCAAGCAGAATCAAAGAAAAGGACTCTTTTTTCAATTTTTCGAGAGCATCCTCAGCTGAAAAGGACACATCCACCGAATAACCTTCACTTTTCAGATTATATTGAAGGATCTCGCATATATCCTCCTCATCATCAACTATCAGAATTGATTTATTCTTTCCCATACTGAACAAAAATTTTTATGCGAATATACTCATTCCGCTTCATTCCTTACATGAATTATACTTTTTCCCTCCATTACATACACCGACGATTCCGATATGTTGGTCGCATTGTCAGCCATGCGCTCCATATTGTACGCCATGGAGGATATGGCTACTATACCAGACACATCTTGCTCCCGGGAAAGGTTTTCTGGAGAAAAGGAAGATACCGAGTCCATTATTTCCGCATACATCACATCCGCCTTGTTGTCAAGAAGTATCGTTTCCCTTGCCAGTCTTATATCTTCACAGGTAAATGAGAAAACGGCATTTCTGGACATTTCCTCCGAAAGCTCATACAGATCATAAAGCCTTTTTCTCAGGTCTGAATAAATTTCAGGCATATCCCCTCCGGATTTGTGCAGATATTCGTAAATATTAAGAAGGAGATCACCTATACGTTCAAGAGAGAGCGATATGTCATAACATGCCATTAGTTTTCTCATATCCGATGTTCTCGGACTGTAAAGAGCTATGGCATTGATTATTCCGCTTCTCAATTTTGCCTCGAAACCGTCTATTACAAGTTCGTTGTGGAGTATTTCTTCCGTACACTCCCTTTCGGAAACCGTAGAACCTCCCTTCATTACCGACTTGACGAGTTTCATTTGCTTGAAAACTACCTTGGACATGGCGGCAAGATCATCCGACACACGTCCGAAAAATTTGTCTCTGTTGTCTGTCAACATGGTTTCTGTATTTTATTAACCGAAGCGTCCGTTCAGATATTCTTCCGTTCTTTTGTCTGACGGCGCCGTAAACATCTTTTCAGTATTGTCAAACTCAACAAGTTCCCCGAGATACATGAACATGGAATAATCCGAGATTCTTGCAGCCTGGGACATGTTATGCGTAACTATGACTATCGTAAGCTGTTGTTTAAGTTCAAGGAGAAGTTCCTCTATCCTGTTGGTAGCGACAGGGTCCAGAGCCGAGGTTGGTTCGTCCATGAGCAGCACGTCCGGTTTCAGTGCAAGCGCCCTGGCTATACACAACCTCTGTTGCTGACCTCCGGAAAGGAACGTTCCACGCTTGTTGAGAGAATCCTTCACCTCGTCCCACAAAGAAACGCTTCGCAGACAGTTTTCCACAAGTTCATCCCGTTCGGATCTTCCCTGTTTTATATCGTTGAACTTCAGACCTGCCACCACATTTTCATATATGCTCATCGTAGGAAACGGATTCGGTCTCTGGAATACCATACCGGCCATACGTCTCACCTCCATAGGATTCATTTTCATTATATCCTTCCCGTTGAGAAGAATATCACCCTTGACAGTTATGTCGGGATAAAGCTCATGCATTCTGTTGACAGCCCTCAACAATGTGCTTTTTCCACAACCGGAAGGTCCCATTATGGCTGTAATTCTGTTTCTGGCAATATCAGCGCTCACATCGTTCACAGCCATTTTGTCTCTGGTATAGGAAATGCATACGTTTCTCATTCGAAGGACTGTATCGATTTTGTCATTTGTCTCAGACATATTTCCTTATTATTATTTTTGATATCAGATTAAATATGAATATTAAGGCCAGCAGAAACAGGGATGAACTCCATATCATGTCTACAAGATTCGGGTCATTGTAAAATTCCCAGACAAGCAGCGGCACCGCGCTTGAAGGGGTGAATATGTCCCAGTTTATCACACTGCATCCCAGAGCGGTAAGCATAAGTGGAGCCGTTTCACCCATTACTCTTGAAACCGAAAGCAGAATACCGGTAAATATGGCTCCGAAGGCCGAAGGCAACATCACCCTTATGACCACCGAAGTATAGGACGATCCAAGTGCAAGCCCGGCTTCCTTAAGTGAAGAAGGCAACATTTTAAGGGCCTCTTCTGTAGAACGGATTATCAGAGGCAGCATCATTATGGCCAAAGCCACACTCCCTGCAAATCCGGAGAATGTCTTCATAGGTACAACTACCCAGATATACGCTATTATACCTATTACTATCGACGGAGTCCCCTGAATCAGATCTGCTATGAAACGCACGGTTCCCGAGAAAAACGATTTCGGTTTCTCCGCCAATGCTATCCCGCACAATATGCCTGCCGGAACAGCCATCAGGGCTGCTGCAGCCACCATAAGCAGAGTGCCGGCGATTCCGTTCGCAATCCCTCCCGGAAGTATTGAACCGCTGTTTCTTGCAATCATCGCGTCAAGAGTACTCGGGGCCTGTTCAGTAAAGAACGCCCAGTTTATCTGTCTGAAACCTTTGAGTACCACCTCGCTTATTATGGCAACCAGAGGAACTGCAGTAAGGAAAGAGAACATGCACACTGTCAGAAAAAACAGTCTGTCCTTCAATTTTCTATAATAAACCCCGCATTTCATGTCAACTGAATTTCTTTATTACCATTTTGCCGATAAAATTTATTACGGCAGTTATCAGAAAGAGCAGCAGGCCGATCGCTATAAGAGAACTCAGCTTCAGCCCGTCAGCCTCTCCGAACTGATTGGCTATGACGCTGGCCATAGTATTGCCGGTGTCAACCAGAGAAGACGGTATGTTTATGGTGTTGCCTATAAGCATGGTTACCGCCATTGTCTCGCCGAGCGCACGACCGAGAGCCAGAATATAACTTGCAAATACACCGGATCCCGCAAAAGGGAATATGACATTCCTTATCACTTCATATCTTGTAGCCCCCAGGCTGAAGGCACCCTCCTTTAGATCGCCTGGAACCATGGAAAAGAACTCGGAACTCAGGGATGCCGAATAAGGTATTATCATAACCGCAAGGATTACTGATGCGGTAAGGACACCGAATCCCTGATCCGACAACCCAAGGTCCGTGATAAGCGGCCTCAATGTATAGAATCCCCATAAACCGTACACTACGGAAGGTATTCCTGCAAGCAGATCGACTACCGAACCTATCACCGCCGCTATTTTCTTACCCTTGTAATATTCTCCGTTGAACAAAGCCACAGGCAATGAAAACGGGATGCACAGGACAAGGGCCAGAAAGGAAGTCATGACAGTACCGGCAATAAACGGAAGAGCACCGTAACTCTCTTCCCCAGGAACCGGATTCCAATCCGATGAAGTAAGGAAATTCCAGAACCCGAAAGCAGATATGGCTTCCCACGAACCAGACACCAAGGAAAAAACCATTCCTCCGCACACCAGCAATACAAGAACCGATGAGAGGAGGAGAAGAAACTTAAATATTTTGTCCCTCATATGTAATTCCGTCTATAAGCGCAAGCGCCTTTTCTGCCGCTTCTTCAGGAACCGGTGCATAATGGACGGTTTTTGCAAGAGCCTGGGCTTTAGTGCCGAGCACCCATTTCAACATATCCCTGAGCATGGCCGCCTGTTCCTTCGTCCTCCCGTCATAAGACTGTTCCCTGTAAACTATTATCCATGTAAAGCAGCTTATTGGATATGCATCCTCCGAATCCGAATCGGTTATCATTGTACGCATGTCGGAAGGGATATCTCCGGAAGCCGCCGCCGAAATGGAACCGGTATCAGGAAGTATGAAATTACCGCACCTGTTCATTACCGAAGCCATCTTGAGATCAAGGGCAAAAGCATACTCCGAACCGACATAACCTATGGCTCCTTCTGTCTGCGCGACAATTCCAGCCACTCCTGGATTGCCTTTTGCCGCGAGACCGCACGGCCAGTTCAGTGATTTTCCTCTTCCCATGGAAGAAGACCACGATTCACTGACCTTTGTAAGATAATCTGTAAACACGAACGTAGTTCCGCTGCCGTCGGACCTGTAAACAGGGGTTATGGCCAGATCCGGAAGTTTTACTCCGTCATTCAGTCCGGCGATCCTGTTATCGTTCCATTTTGTTATCTCTCCCGAATATATGCCGGCTATTATTTCACCTGAGAGTTTCAGGGAATCAACACCTGGAATATTGTATGCCATCACCACAGCACCCATACATGTCGGTACATGAATCACTTCAGCGCCAAGATCCGCCATCTCCTCATCTGAAAGGAAAGCGTCAGAACCTGCAAATTCAACGATCTTGTCTTTCAGGCTCCTTATTCCGCCGCCGCTTCCGATACCTCCGTAATTAACCTGGATTCCGGTCGAGTCGGCATATTGTTTGAACATCAGATTGTAATACGGCAACGGAAACGTAGCTCCCGCACCGGTAAGTGATCCTGAATTGCCATTTGAACACGAAACTGCCGAAATTATCAAAAACAGCAGGGCAAGCAAATTGAATTTTCTCATAATCCTAACCATATTTTGTAAATCCGTGCAAAAATACTCCGCGCTTATTACAGACGGATTACACAAATGTTACAAATAAGTTAAAGGGAAAGTTTAAGGTTAAGAAAGATATAAGAAACTGCAGGAGAACCGTAAACATTGACATTATAGAAATTCGGGGAAATGGAGATGAAAGATACAGGAGAGTATTCCAGACCTGCACGTATACCGCTTAGCCTGTCGTAATCACCCGAAGCCCTGAATATACCGTCATACCTGACAAACACGCCTAATTTTTTTGCGATGTTGATGGTGCCGTATGCCGAAACCCCTGAAGTCACCGCACCGACCTCGAATCCATTGTTGAATACATGGTAATATTCTCCGCCAATGCTGAATCCGTCATGCCTGTAACCTGCAAAACATGAAAACGTATGTTGCGGGTTTTGAGAATATCCTCTTCTGTCTCCAGTATAGAGATCATAAAAGACACGTACACTGAAATGTTCTGCAAAAGACGAAGTCAGACCGAAAACATACCTGAAATTATTGTCGAAATCTATCTTTTTGTAACCTTTTCCATTGAGCACTGAAAAATCGGCATCCAGCCAGTCCGTTATCCTGCACGTAGCGGAAATCCCTATATCGGCACTGGACATGAAACCGTACTCGTCACCGAAACTCTTCATTATGTACCTGTAACCCCAGAATTCTTCCTGAAATGCGTAGTTCAATGTCTTTACCATGCCGACATCTATCCTGAGCCTGTCCTTTTTCCAGGATACATAGGCGTTTTTCACAAACACTGAAAAATCAGAATGGCTTCCATCCAGGCTTTTCACCGACGCGTCCATGACAACCCTTCCGCTCCATTCACCTGATTCGAACCTGCAGCCCAGATATGCCCTTTCAAGACCGAAACCGGAATTGGCGGACGCATCCTGAAGGGAGACATGATAATTGGAGAAGAGTGTTATGACCGGTTTGTATGTGATTCCGCCGCTTTCCCCGGCACGCGATACAACCGTACACGAAAGGCAGAAAAGAAGCAGCAGAACGGCAATACGATTATTTTTCATGGACAACAATTTTGCAATCAGGACGCAAAGGTAACATCACATACACTGCATAACATTAAAACAAGTGTTAAGTTTGTGTTAACTTTCCTTTCTGTAATCGCAGAATTCCGAAATCCCGCACTTGTCACATTTCGGTTTTCTGGCCGTACATACATAACGTCCGTGCAATATCAGCCAGTGATGCGAGACCGCCCGATATTCTTCCGGAATATTGTCGGTAAGATCCTTTTCCACCTTCTCGACCGTATCACCGTCGGAAAGTCCCAAACGCCTGGACACCCTGAAAACATGAGTATCAACAGCTATAACCGGAGCACCGAAAATTATGGAAGCCACTACGTTTGCGGTCTTTCTGCCAACTCCAGGCAACTTTTGCAGTTCTTCCACTGAAGACGGAACTTCCGAGTTGAAATCGGAAACAAGCATTCTGGCCATGCCTGACAGATGGGAAGCCTTGTTGTTAGGGAAACTTACGGACTTTATAAGAGTGAAAATTTCCTTTTCAGAAGCAGAAGCCAGGGATACTGGATCCGGATATTTTTCAAAAAGAGCAGGAGTAACCATATTGACCCGCTTGTCAGTACATTGAGCCGACAGTATTACGGCTGTCAGCAATTGATACGCATTGGAGTAATTCAGTTCGGAACGTACGGACGGCATGTTTTTCCTGAACCAGTCAATGACTGAATGATACTTGTTTTCCAAAGATGTTGACATGACCATATCAGAATGCTACTGTAAAATCTATTTCCTCAGGTGATTCAAGTCTGCAGCATCCCTGGTTTTCACAGACAAGCACATCTCCCGGATATTTCTGGAACAAAGCCCTGTTATGTGTAACCATTATGACGGAAGTACCCAGATCGGCATGGAGCTTCATGAAAAGTGCCATTATCTCATCTGCCGTCTCGGAATCCAGGTTTCCGGTAGGCTCGTCAGCCAGCAATATCTGCGGTCTGTTCAGAAGGGCTCTGGCTATGGCCACACGCTGCTGCTCACCTCCGGAAAGCTGGTGCGGCATCTTGTGGGATTTCATATCCATACCTACATCGGACAAAACCTCCCTGATTCGTTCTTCCATTGCCTTCCTGTTCTTCCAACCGGTCGCACGCAGCACGAATTCAAGATTATCATGTACGGAACGGTCCATCAGAAGCTGGAAATCCTGAAATACGACACCGAATCCGCGTCTGAGATATGGAATCTGCTTTTTCTTGAGCTTCAGCAAATCGAAATCCCCCACTCTGGCTTCTCCATTCCGGACCGGAATTTCTCCTATAAGAGTCTTTATTATAGATGTCTTACCGCTTCCGACCTTCCCGACTATATAAAGGAAGTTCCCTTTCCTGAAAGTCAGGTCTACATCGCTGAGAACAAGATTCCCGTCATTGACGATATCGACGGATTTCAATTCCACAAGAATTTCCCCATTCGTATCCGGCATAATTCAGAGTTTTGTTTTTTTGCAAATTTACACATTTTGTCATTTATTTGTAATTTTGCTAAAACAATCGAACATAACGGAAAAGAAAATGAGACATAAATTCTTTACCATCCTTACGGCAGTCCTGCTTATCACGCCTGTTATTGCTGAATCCGGAACGGTTTCAGAAGGAAATGGCGGAAAAGACTCTGCGGACCGCTATTTTCTGATAAAAAAACTGATGACAGACAATCTTTATCTCGCTGCCGAAAAGGAACTGCTGGAGATAATACCGCATATAAATCCGGAAAACGGAATCAGCAGGACTGACTGCGAGTCGATGCTTCTTATGTGCCGGATAAAGTTGAAAAGGGCCGATATAGACGGACTTGTAAAGGATTTTCTTGTAAAGTATCCTGACGCAACCGAAAGGGAAAGCATACTTCTCGAATACGGCAACTATTATTTCGACAGGAAGGACTATGTAAAGGCACTTGAAATATATTGTTCCACATCAGCATCAAGCTTCGGGGAAGAGAAGAAATGCGAATATGATTTCAAGAAATCATACTGCCTAATGAGGACAGGAAAAAGTGAAGAAGCCCTCAAAGGCTTCACAACAGTGATGAAAAGGGGATACGGAAAGTATACCGCTCCGGCAACATATTACAGTGCATACATAAAATATATAAACAAGGATTTTGAAGAAGCCATACCGCTGTTCGAAAGAATAACTTCAAATCCGACATATTCCGAAATGTCCAGATACTATCTGCTCGAATCACATTTCATGCTCAAGGACTACGATTATGTCATCCTAAACGGAAGGAAACTGTATGAAGAAATAGACAGGGAATACAAACTGAAAACAGCGAGACTGCTTTCGGAAGCATATTTTGAAAAGGACATGCCGCAGGAAGCGAAAATGTTTTTTGAAATATATTCCACATCCGGAATAAACCTGAGCAGAAAGGACATGTACTACTCCGGGATTATCTCGTACAGTCTCAATTCGTACCTCAGTGCACTCGACGCATTCAGACAGACGGCAGGAAAAGACGACGCAATAGGACAGAACTCATATTATCACATGGGAAACTGTTATATAAAGGTAAAAAACAAAGTGTCGGCTCTTGAAGCCTACAGGAACGCATCATCCCTTGACTTCGACACGGCTGTAAAGGAAATTTCGTTCTACAATTATGCCAAACTGGCCTTTGACCTCCATTCGGACATATCCGTCTTCAACAACTATCTCAAGACTTTTCCTTCAAGCGAAAAGTCAGACGAGATACACAACTACATAGCTACAGCATTTCTGCTCAACAAGGATTACGGTTCAGCCGTAAAGGCACTGTCGGAAGTCAAGGCCAAAACTCCAGAAACGAAAGCAAATATCCAGAAAGCAACGTTTCTCATGGGACTTGACCTCATGGACAGAGGGGCATTCAGGGATGCACAGAAGCATTTCATTCTCTCGATGGAAAACGGAGAATACAACAGGGAATTGAAAAATCTGGCCGGATACTGGCTTGCCGAAGCTTACTTCAGATCGGACAATTATACTGAAGCAATAGAGACGGGGCTTGGACTTATCTCTTCCGATGATTTCAGAACTACCGATGAAGCACCTCAGGCCCTGTACAATCTGGGGTACGCATATCTGAAGAACGGGGACTATCAGCAAGCGGAAAAATGGTTCCGTGAATATCTGGATCTCTCCCCTTCAAGAAGAAAATCGACTCTCGATGCAAAAATCAGGCTTGCCGATTCGTATTTCATGCAAAAAAAATACGACAATGCCGCCGAAGTATATGAAGAAGCATCCAAATTCTACAGCAACGGATCGGAAATATATCCGATGTACCAGAGCGCAATATCTTACGGACTCATATCGGATGTCCCGAAAAAGATATCTATCCTCAACAATATAAGAGACAACTACAGGGGTTCCTATCTGTACTCCCAGTCCGTATACGAACTGGGAAGGACATATGTACAATCAACCGAGTACCAGTCGGCAATAGAATGTTTCAACCAGCTTATAAACGACAGCGACAGTTCGTTCCATGCCAAATCCATGCTTGAACTCGGGATGACGTACTTCAACATGTCAAACACCAACAAGGCACTCCAGTACTACAAGACAATTGTTCAGGATTATCCGGATACACAGGAATCCCAGAATGCGCTTACGGGAATAGAAAACATATACCAGAACGAAAACAGGATCGAAGAATACTTCGCATATCTGGACAACATGGGGCTTTCCGCAATAAAGAGCGATGAAGAAAAGGAAAACATGCTGTTCAATTCAGCCGAACAGCTGTTCCTGAACAAACAGTACGGACAGGCAATAAAGTCGCTCAAATCGTTCATTGCCAAATACCCGTCTGGAAGCAAGAGGACAACGGCTGAGTTCTATATAGCGGAATCGCTCAAGAACACGGGAGAACTGGAAGCCGCATCTGACATGTACCTGAAGGTAATGCAGTCCAGAAACGGTTCGTATCCGGAAATCGCGACACTCAACTATGCCAATATAACCTACCATCTGAAAAAATACGATGAATCGTCCAAAGCATACGAGACATTGCTGAACATCGCCAAATTACAAAACAACATCAAGGAAGCATATCTCGGCATAATAAGATCAAAATACGGACTCAAAGACTATATAGGCACAATAGACGACATAAACAGCCTCCTTTCACGAGGCACAGGTCTTGACGATGACAACAAGCGGGAGCTTTATTATCTTCAGGCAAAATCGCTTTATGCTACAGGACAAAGGGAAAAGGCCAATTCCATATTCAGCACACTGGCTGAAAATCCGTTTACATCCGAGGGTGCCGAATCAACATACATGCTTATCCAGGATGCCTATGAATCCGGCGACTTCATAGCTGTCGAAAACAGGACATTCTCATTTTCGGAAAAAGGCACGGACCAGAAATACTGGCTTGCAAAAAGTTTCATAGTATTGGGAGACTCCTATGCTGAAAGAAGCGAATGGGAACAGGCAAAGGCCACATTCCAAAGTATTCTCGACGGATACGGAGCCCAGGCTGAAAATGACGATATATCAGAGCAGGTCAAGATAAGACTTGAAGCAATAAACAGGGAAATCAGTAAAATCCGTGAAAACGGGAACAAAACTACAGACAACCAGTAACAAAGAGTATCATGAAAAGGAAAAAAGAATACATATCGGTTTTCATTCTTGCCATATCTTTTGCCGTATTTTTTCCGGCAAGGTCCGAAAGCCAGACGATAGACCCTACAGTAGAGGTGAAAAGAGACTATGACGCCAGCATGATGAACATACGCAAACCGGTACTGGACACGCATGTCAACGACTCCCTTTACAGATTCAGGATAAATTTCGATTATTCGACCAACCTGCGCCATCACGACGATCTGTACGAGTTCTCACCTCTTCCATTCCTTGAACTTGACAACGGAATGAAAGAATCAAGACCGGTATTTTTCTCAAGACTCGGATTCAGTATTCCCACATCCCCTACCGCACAGCTTTTCTATCAGCCGAGGCTGAAAAACGAAAGAACCGGACTGCTTCTTTACGGACAGCACAAATCACTCTGGACCAAAATAAACGGAGTTGCGGCAGATGACATGGACAATAATGCCGGAATACTCACCGTACATTCATGGAAAACCGGACATTTCTTCTTCAAAGCAGAATACAACGGAGCCCACAGGACATACTACGGATTCAACGACAAAACCCTTGTTGCCGATAAGCCCCTGGATCAAAGGAAGTTCATGAAAGACAATCTTTCGTCCGACGTACATAACATGGACCTGATTACAGGCGTGAAATCCGCCAATACCAGAAGTAACGCCTTTGACTACGAATTCAATCTAAATTATTCATTTACGGGAATATGCCCTCGCATAGAACCTGTAATGCCTGTAATCCCGCAGCGACCTGACAATCTGCAGGAACATTACGGACGTTTTTACGGCCTGATCGGTCCGACTTTCGCAGGACATCATAAAATACATATTAACTATGACCTTGAATTGATGAACTACAGCAACTCCTGCACTTACGGCATGGTGAACCTTAATCCCAAATACAGATATGAAAGGAACAGATGGGCGTTCGACCTTGGAGTGAACATTTCATTTCCGTTCAGCAGTGTACCTGACGAAAACTTCAAACTCAAAGGGAGGAAACAATTGATATTTCCAGACGCATCAGTATCATTCACAGCCGTAAAAAAATCGTTGATTATTTACGCCGATGCAAGCGGCAAGGACAATCTGACAAGACTGTATGACCTGCACAGGGAATACAGATGGGTATCCCCAGAATTCATGGTTCCCGGAATAAATACGGAAGCACTTAAGGTAAACTTAGGAATAAAAGGGTCAGTAAAGGAGACATTCACATACAACATATATGCAGGATACGGAATAACCGACAATGCTCCGACCCTGATAAACAAAGCGGGGATCACATCCCTGACGGAAGTTATTTACCAGTCCTACAACTGTTTCAGTGCAGGAGCGGAAATGATTTTCAAGATAAAGAACATGGATGCAGGAATAAGTGCCGCATACTACGGCTATCATAATGCAGGAACCGAAAGACCGTTCCTCAAAACGCCGTTCGAGGCGAAACTTTACGGAAGATACAACTGGAGGGACAGGATACTTGTACGCGCAGACCTCGAATACAGACATGAAACGACAGCCGGATATATGAACGGAACCACACTCATGACCACGGAACTGGGTTCTTTCATAAACCTCGGAATAAACATCAGCTACATGCTCAACGAAAACTTTTCATTTTTCATCGAGGGCAAGAATCTGACTGACAGCAAACAGGAATATGTATACGGATATACTTTACCAGGAATAAATTTCGGAGCCGGAATATCGATAAGATTCTAAAAATTCACTATCTTTGTATGTTTGAAATTAATAATACGATGAGTGAAATCAATCAGAACAACAACGGTTATTCAGCAGACAGCATCCAGGTTCTGGAAGGGTTGGAAGCAGTAAGAAAAAGACCTTCGATGTATATCGGGGATGTAGGGGAACGTGGCTTGCATCATCTTGTCTACGAAGTCGTGGACAACTCCATAGACGAGGCGCTCGCCGGATACTGTACTGACATAAATGTCATTATAAACGAAGACAATTCCATCACGGTAAGGGACAACGGACGAGGAATTCCTACAGGAATACATGAAAAGGAAGGCCGCTCGGCACTGGAAGTGGTTCTGACGGTTCTGCACGCAGGAGGCAAATTCAGCAAGGACAGCTACAAGGTATCAGGAGGGTTGCACGGAGTCGGAGTATCATGCGTAAATGCCCTTTCAATACACCTGACGGCTGAAATCCACAGGGAAGGCAAGATTTTCATGCAGGAATACAGCAAGGGTGTCCCGCTCTATCCGGTAAAGGTAACAGGTGAGGCGGAAGATACAGGTACAATCATAACATTCAAGCCGGACGCCGAGATATTCACGTACACAACCACATACAAATACGACACCCTGGCGGCGAGACTTCGCGAACTTGCCTTTCTGAACAAAGGGGTTAGACTCTCCATTACAGACAGAAGGGAACCTGAAATCCAGGAAAGCGATGACATGGAGCAGGAAGAATCTGCCGGAAACAACGCATCCTCCGGACCAAGGACGGAAGTATTCTACTCTGAAGAAGGGCTGAAGGAATTCGTCGCATATCTGGACGGCACAAGGGAAAAGCTTACCGAAAATCCGATATACCTCGAAACAGACAAGACCGGCATTCCGATAGAGATTGCGATGCAGTACAATACCGGATTCAGTGAAAATATCCACTCCTATGTAAACAACATCAATACGATAGAAGGAGGTACACACCTTACCGGATTCAGAAGGGGTCTTACTACCACACTGAAATCATATGCTGAAAAAAACGGGTATCTCTCAAAACTGAAATTCGATGTTGACGCATCCGACTTCCGTGAAGGCCTGACTGCGATAATCTCGGTAAAAGTGGCAGAGCCGCAGTTCGAAGGACAAACCAAGACCAAACTCGGGAACGGAGAAGTACAGGGAGCCGTATCGCAGGCTACAAGCGCAGCTCTTGAGGCGTATCTCGAAGAAAATCCGAGGGATGCAAAAAACATCATAGAAAAGGTAATCCTCGCGGCTACGGCAAGGCATGCGGCACGCAAGGCACGTGAAATGGTACAGCGCAAGACAGTAATGTCCGGTGCCGGACTTCCTGGAAAACTTGCCGACTGTTCGGACCGCGACCCTGCAAAGTGCGAACTGTTCCTTGTCGAAGGAGACTCTGCAGGCGGTACTGCAAAAACAGGCCGTGACAGGCAGTTTCAGGCTATCCTCCCATTGCGAGGAAAAATCCTCAACGTGGAGAAAGCAATGGAACACAGGGTCTTCGAAAGTATGGAAATAAGAAACATCTATACGGCACTCGGAGTCACCATAGGTACGGAAGAAGACAGCAAGGCCCTCAATCTTAGCAAACTAAGATATCACAAGGTCATCATAATGACGGATGCCGACGTGGACGGAAGCCATATCGCCACACTCATACTTACATTCTTCTTCAGACATATGATAGACATGATAAAGAACGGATATGTCTATATTGCCACTCCACCTCTATACCTCGTCAAGAAAGGGAAACAGGAAATATACTGCTGGACAGACGAAGAAAGGATAAAGGCAATAGAAACACTCGGAAAAGGAAAGGAAACAGGCGTCCATGTGCAGAGATACAAAGGTTTGGGAGAAATGAACAACCACCAGTTGTGGGATACGACAATGAACCCTGAAACGAGATATCTCAAACAGGTTACCATAGAAAACGCAGCCGAGGCAGACAGGATATTCTCCATGCTTATGGGAGACGACGTACCTCCAAGAAGGGAATTCATAGAAGCCAACGCGAAATACGCGAATATCGACGCATAAACGAAATAAACAAAAAACATTATTATGGATATTTTTGAAAGAATAAAAAAAGACGAAGGCGGTCCGCTCGGACAATACAGAAAAAAAGCCCACGGCTACTTCATGTTCCCTAAACTTGAAGGAGAAATACAGCCATATATGACTTTCAACGGGAGCAAGGTACTTGCATGGACATTCAACAACTATCTCGGACTTGCAAATCATCCCGAGGTAAGAAAAGCAGATGCCGAAGCTGCAGCAAAATACGGCCTTGCATACCCTATGGGGGCCAGAATGATGTCAGGCCACACATCCCTGCACGAACAGCTTGAAAGGGAACTGGCAGACTTCGAGAAAAAGGAAGATGCTTATCTCTTCAACTTCGGCTATCAGGGCATGATATCCACAATAGACGCACTGGTAACAAGACACGACATAATAGTATACGATTCGGAAGCCCATGCCTGCATCATGGACGGTGTAAGGCTACATATGGGACAGAGAATAGTATATCCGCACAACAACATCGAAAAATGCGAAAAGGCTCTTGAAAGGGCTACAAAACTGACACAGGAAACAGGAGGAGGAATACTTCTGATTACTGAAGGTGTATACGGCATGACCGGCGGTCTTGGAATTCTTGACAAGATAGTTGCCCTCAAGAAAAAATACCAGTTCAGGATACTCATCGACGATGCCCACGGCTTCGGCGTAATGGGACCTAACGGAAGGGGAACCTCGGAACATTTCAACGTAATGGACGGCATAGACCTTTATTTCGGAGCTTTTGCGAAATCAATGGCCGCAATAGGGGGATTCGTCGCAGGAGACAAGGACATTATCAATTATCTGCGCTATAATCTCAGGTCCCAGATCTATGCGAAATCGCTGCCAATGCCGCTTGTTGCCGGATGTCTCAAGAGGCTAGAACTGATACGCAACGGACACGCACTGAGAGAAAAACTCTGGACGATAACCAGAGCACTGCAGAACGGCCTCAGAGAAAGGGGCTTCGACATAGGAGTGGCAGAAGCATGCGTAACTCCGGTCTTCATGAAAGGAGACCTGGTGGAAGCTACGAACATACTGATAGACCTCAGGGAAAGATACAAGATATTCTGTTCCGTAGTCGTATATCCTGTCGTTCCTAAAGGCGTCATAATGTACCGTCTCATTCCTACGGCAATGCATGAACTCGAACATGTAGAATATACGCTGAATGCCTTTGCAGAAATAAAGAAGAGACTTGAAGCCGGGGAATACAAATCAGATGTAATGCAGGACAAGGCCATCGACTAACCACTTCTTATGAAGGATTGCTTCTTATGAAGGATAAAGTGATAATAATAACGGGAGCCAGTTCGGGTATCGGACTGGCTTCCGCTGCTGTATTGGCAGAATCAGGAGCAAAACTGGCACTTGCAGCCAGAAGCCTGGACAAGCTCGAACAGACGGCAAGAGAACTTGCTGCAAAGTACAATACGGAAGTGCTCCCGGTAAAATGCGATGTAAGCAGGGAGGAAGACTGCCGGAATCTGGTGGAGGAAACCGTAAAACGTTTCGGCAGAATAGATGTTCTTATAAACAATGCCGGAATTTCCATGAGGGCATGGTTCAAGGATCTGGAGCTGTCTGTGGAAAAATCGCTCATGGACGTCAACTTCTGGGGTACGGTATTCTGCACCAAGTATGCTCTCCCTTACCTGCTCGAAAGTAAAGGTCAGGTTGTCGGAGTAATATCCATTGCAGGATACATAGGACTTCCGGGCAGAACCGGATACTCGGCTTCGAAGTTCGCTATAAGGGGATTTCTGAACACTCTCCGCATAGAACATCTGCACGACGGACTCAATGTGATGATATTCGCACCAGGATACATAGCGACCAATATCAGAAAATCTGCACTTCTTGCCGACGGTTCCGAACAAGGCTCGACTCCGAGGAAAGAAGAAAAGATGATGACGGCGGAAGAAGCAGGAAGAATACTTCTGAAAGGACTCCGCAAAAGGAAAGCCGAAATCGTACTTACGGCATTGGGAAAAGTGACGATATTTGTCAGCACACGCTTTCCGAGACTTGCAGACAAACTCATAGACAAATTCATAGCAAAGGAAGGATAAAAGCGAAGGGCAAGAATTACTTACATATGTAATTTCTTGCCCCGGTTTTCATCTTAAGGAATCATGAATTTCAGACACCGGTATTCTTTTCCGAAACATAATTTCTTATGTTTTCGGCTATGATATCCACAAGGAGTGTCCTTGCTTCCCTGCTTGCCCATGCCACATGTGGAGACAAAACAAGGCGGTCCCTGTTCTTCACCTTGAGGTACGGATGATCCGAAGGGAGGGGCTCGGTTACAAATACATCCACCGCCGCTCCAGCTATGACACCTTCATCGATTGCCACGGCAAGGGCTTCCTCATTGACTATGCCGCCTCTGCCCATATTGATAAGATAAGCTCCTTTTTTCATCATTCTCAGCTGCTCCTCGCCTACAAGGTTATCGGTCTTCGCCGTAAGCGGAGCATGTATGGATACTATATCCGATTCCATGAGCAGTCTTTCGAGTGAAACACACTCATATCTGTCTGAATGAGGATTGCCGGAAGCAGAAAAATAAATGACCTTCATACCGAAAAGGTCGGCAAATTGGGCCACCCTTCTTCCGATATTTCCGAGACCGATTATTCCAAGCACTTTGCCTCTGAGTTCGAAAAAAGGAACGCTTACATTCGAGAATGTACCGCATTTCGAATAATCGCCGTTCTTTACATAATCGTCAAAGTACCTGTGATGTCCGGTAAGCGCAAGTATCTGCATCAAGGTAATCTGCGCTACACTTTCTGTAGAATAATTTACCGAATTCCTGACCAGGATTCCTTTCTTTGCCGCATAGTCCATATCTATATTGTTAACCCCGGTGGCCGCAACGCAGACAAGCCGCAGATACGGGGCTGCATCCATCAGAGCCTTGTCCACCCTGACTTTGTTGACAATCAGCACCTCGCAGTCCCCCAATCTTTCCATGGCCTCCTCCCGTGAGGACATTCCGTATGAAACATAATCGCCCAAGGACGAAATTGGATCCATGGAAATATCGTATCCCATGGTATCTGTATCAAGAAAAACTATCTTCATGAATCTGTCATTTTTTTCAAAGATACTTTATTTTTATTTATTTTGCATGAATTTCACGTAAACAGCTACAAAACAGAATTCAAGATGAAACTTATGAAACTTACACTTCTCGTCCTCGTTTCCACGGCAATTCTTTCATGCGGAAACAACAGGACAGAACAGAAAACTGCAGAAATGTCTCCGATTGTCATAGAAACACCTGCAAGACCTGAAGGACAAAACGACGTATTCAACCTTACAGCCCCGAAAATGGATATTGTCAGAGTAGGTATAATAGGGCTGGGTATGCGAGGACCGGGAGCAGTCGACCGTCTTTCGTATATCGAAGGTGTGGAAATAAAGGCTCTGTGCGACATACACAGGGACAGGGTAGAAAAATCCAATGCCATTCTCGCAAAACACGGAAAACCTGCAGCCGACGGATATTACGGTTCAGAGGAAGCATGGAAGCAGCTGTGCGAAAGAGAAGACATAGACCTTGTTTACATATGTACGGACTGGAAAACCCATACACCAATGGCAGTATATGCAATGGAACATGGCAAACATGTGGCATGCGAGGTTCCGATCGCCATATCGATCGATGAATGCTGGGCCCTGGTAAACACTGCTGAAAAAACCAGAAAACACTGCATGATGCTTGAAAACTGCTGTTATGACTTTTTTGAAATGACAACACTCAATATGGCCCAGAAAGGTCTTTTGGGAGAAATTGTCCATGCCGAGGGTGCATATATACACGACTTGAGATACCTGAACTTCCTTGATCCGAAAGAAGGAGGATACAATGACTGGTGGAGGCTCAGATTCAATGAAACGCACAACGGCAACTACTACGCCACACACGGACTCGGTCCGGTATGTCAGGCTCTCAATATAGGAAGGGGCGACAGGATGAAATACCTTGTGGCAATGGCCAGCGACCAGTTCGGAATGACCGAATATGCAAAGGAAAAGTTCGGTGAAGATTCCGAGATGGCGAGGAAAAACTATGCCAAAGGAGACATGATAAATACATTGATCAAAACCGAGAACGGCAAAACCATACTCATACAACATGATGTTACAAGTCCGAGGCCTTACAACAGAAAACACGCACTCAGCGGAACCAAAGGGTATATAGAAAAATATCCTCGTCCTGGAATAGCACTTGAGCCGAACGAGGAACTGGGCGCCGATTTTGAAAATCTGAATGCACATTCGTTCCTTCCGGAAAAGGAATTCGATAAAATGGTAGAGGAATATGAACATCCGATAACCAAAGAAGTCGGAGAGCTGGCAAGAAAGGTTGGAGGACACGGAGGAATGGACTTCATAATGGATTACAGGCTGATATACTGTCTGAGAAACGGTCTTCCTCTCGACATGAATGTATATGACGGAGTTGAATGGTCATGCATAGGAGAACTGACTGCAATATCCATACAGAACGGAAGTGTACCTGTGCTTATGCCTGACTTTACACGCGGCGCCTGGAAAAAGGCATCATCATATACCCATGCAATGGCTGAAAAACAATAAAAATCAGATACTGCCATGAACATTGACAACATACTCAGGATTGCCGGACGTTTTTCCATAAACGGGAATGCCATATCCGCGGAACCTGTCGGCAACGGATGGATAAACGATACTTTCAGGATAGTCACGGATTCCACGACAGGACCTGACTACAACCTGCAAAGGATAAACCACAATGTATTCAAGGATGTGGATACGCTTCAAAATAACATAAAATACGTTACAGGACACATCAGGAGAAAATTGCAGGCATGCGGTACAGAGGATCTGGACAGAAAGGTACTGACAGTCATAGAAACGCGAGAAGGCGGACTTTACATAAACGAAAATGGGGAATACTGGAGAGCCTACACATTCATATCGGATGCCGTAACATATGAAAAGGTAGATGAAGAATCATCGAGAATGGCAGGCCTTGCATTCGGGGAATTCGAGCACATGCTTTCAGACGTAAATCCTAAAATACTTGGAGAAACTATTCCTAGATTCCATGATATGGAGTTCAGAATAGAGGAGTTCGAATCCGCCCTTTCCGCAGACAGGACCGGGCGTGCAAAGGAAACGGAAGACCTGATTCTGGAAGTGCGGAAAAGGAAAGATGGAATGTGCATTGCCGAAAGAATGTACAGGGAAGGCAAACTTCCAAAGAGAATATGCCACTGCGACACCAAGGTCAACAACATGATGTTCGACAGGAACGGAAACTTTCTATGTGTCATAGATCTGGATACCGTAATGCCTTCCTTTGTATTTTCAGACATAGGCGACTTTCTGAGATCAGCAGCAAACACAGGGGAAGAAGACGACAGGAATCCGGACAACGTAAATTTCAACATGTCGATTTTCAAAGCCTTCATCGGCGGATACATTGAGAGTGCAGGAAAATTCCTGACTGATACCGAAAAGGAAATGATTCCGTTTGCAGTGGCTCTGTTCCCGTACATGCAGTTCGTAAGATTCTTTACGGACTACCTTAACGGAGACACATATTACAAGATAAAATATCCGGAACATAATCTGGTAAGAAGCAGAGCTCAACTAAAACTTCTGCAGAGCATAGAAAGTCAGATGCCTGAAATAAAAGCAGCAGTAAGGGAAATAACAAGACAGGGATAATCAGGCTGGATATTTTAAAAATAGAATTCCCGAACATCTGATATTTAGATATTCGGGAATTCTTATCGTGCCCAGAACAAGACTCGAACTTGCACACCGTAATCGGCACCACCCCCTCAAAGTGGCGTGTCTACCAATTTCACCATCTGGGCTTGCGGATGCAAAGATAATACAAAATATTTAACTATGGAAATTTTTCATTAACTTAGCTAAAAATTTAACATCCGAATATGCTAGACAAGTACAAAAAAATTATCGAAAACACTGAAGATCCTGCAGATATAGCTGCCGAACTCATAAGGGACAAAAATTTTCTGAGTGGCATGAAAAGCTATGAAAAGGAGCCTTATGACCACGATTTCTTCAAAATATCCACCGACGACACCTTTACGGAAGAGATAAACATACCCATGTGTTTCCAGAAAAAAGGGGAGACCATATACCTTGTAAAGTCCGGAAAGAACAATGAAGACCATGTGAAAATAATTTCCGTACTTGCCAAATCAGCCATTGAAGGATGCATCACCATGGCTCACAGGTTCGACGAGACAAAAGGACTCTTTCTTTCACTGATGGAAGCCGCATATCCGCAAAGGCTGGGTATAGACATAACCACGGATTCCGAAATGGAAGAAAAGGAATTTCTTTTCGGCAAATGCGGGTATTCGGCAATAATAACCGTGGATGCATCACAGGAAGATGAATTCGTTGACAGCATGTATTCCAACAATGTAGAAATCACCCTGCTGGGTCATGTTACCAAAGGAGAAGTAAGGATAGACGACGAATCCTACGGATTCATAAAAGAGATTTTCGACTGATTGCTCCGACCTGTTACAGTATGGGCACGACAGACCTCTCAAAAAACGAAAAGCGGATTTCCGCAATGTTCAACGGCATAGCATCCGACTATGACAGGCTTAATCATATTCTGTCATTCGGAATAGATCATCTGTGGCGGCACCATGCGACATCTGAAATATCAGCTTCTATAAAGGCTGGGAGCAGGATTCTGGACATTGCATGCGGCACAGGCGATCTTTCGGCAGGGCTGGCAAAAAAAGGGTTTGAAGTAGTCGGAATAGACATTGCCGAAAACATGCTTCACATTGCGGAGAAGAAACTATCTTCAAGAAACTTTTTATGCACACCTGCCTTTATCAGGGCATCAGCAGAAAACATTCCGTTTGAAGACGATTCATTCGATGCCGTAACAATAGCCTTCGGAATCAGGAATTTCGACAACAGGGACAAATGCCTGAAAGAAATATCCAGAGTCCTCAGAAAAGGAGGTCTGCTCAGAATCCTGGAATTTGCCGAGCCAAGGAACAGACTATGGAAAGCTGTATTCAACACATATTTCATGCGGATATCGCCGCTCATAGGTAAAGCCGTTTCAAAAGACAAGGAAGCTTATTCATATTTGCCTGAATCGGTAAGGGCCTTCCCTAAATATGAAAACTTCTGCAATGAATTATCTGCCGATTTTTCAAATCCGGAATACGATGTCCTTAGCGGAGGTATAGCATTATACTACAAAGCATACAAACCCTGATCATGGACTGGAGTCAAATAGGCAAAATACTGGCAATGCTCCTCTACGTAGTAAACCTTCTTCTGGTTGTCTACTCTTGCATTGAAATGATATTCAGGAAATCGGATCCGGTAAAGACAGTCGCATGGGTTGTAGTACTGATAATACTTCCTTACGTAGGCATAATCCTTTACCTCACCTTCGGAAGAAACTTCAGGAAATCAAAGATATACAGCAGAAAGGGAGTAAAGGACGAAATAATCAGAAGACAGATAAGTTCAGAACAGGCATATCTTTACAAAAAAGACCCGGATTCGCTTCCGAAAGAGTTGCATGAATACAGAAAGCTGATTCTCCAGAACCTGAAAAGCAGCAACAGCATACTCGCCCTCAACCATCATCTGGAAATATTCTTTTCCGGCAAGGAAGCGCTTGATTCGATGCTTGCGAGCATTGAAGCTGCAAAAAACCACATACATCTGCAATCCTATATCATAGCTGATGACGGAACAGGCAGAAAATTCCAGGAAGCACTCATCAGGAAGGCAAAGGAAGGTGTGCTTGTCAGACTTATATACGATGATGTCGGTAGCTGGTCCCTGCCACGCTCCTTTACAAAAGAACTTGAAAGGGCCGGGGTGGAAGTTCTGTGCTTCTCTCCTGTAAGGATCATACTTCCTTCTTCAAAAATCAATTACAGAAACCACAGGAAGATTCTGGTAGTGGACGGATCAGAAGCATTCATAGGCGGAGTCAACATAGCAGACAGATACTACAACGGCGGTCCGTTCGGAGAATGGCGTGACACACATATGAAGATAAAGGGTGAATCCGTTTTCTCCATACAGGCGAGCTTCCTTCTTGACAGATATTTTATAAAGAACAGGCATATCCGCAAGAGGAAAAGATATTACCCGGAAATAAAGGCCATAAAGAACTACGACGGAAGCCTGGGAAGAGCAATCTACGCACAGGTTATAAATTCAGGTCCGGACAGCGACTGGGCAAGCATCATGCAGATTTATTTCACAGCCATAACCGAGGCCAGAAAAAGCATAAAGGTCATAACGCCGTATTTCTCCCCGAGCGAAACCATACTTAATGCACTCAAGATTGCTGCGCTTGCCGGAATTGACGTAAAAATAATGCTGCCTGAAAAATCGGACTCATACATAACACAGCTAAGCACATTTTCATATATAACTGAACTGCTCGAAGCCGGAGTGAAGGTCTATCTTTTCGAATCGGGATTCAACCATTCAAAAGTGATAAGCATTGATGAAAGATTCTGTATAATCGGATCGGCAAACATGGACAACAGGAGTTTCGAATACAACTTCGAGATCACCTCCATAATCTATGATCCGGACGCATCAGCCAAAATAGAAAACCAGTTCAACATCGACATGGAAAGGTGCAGATTCATAAACAAAAGCGTCTGGAAGAAAAGGCCCGGATACTACAGGCTTCTTGAAGCAGTGGCCAGACTTCTCGCCCCTCTTCTGTAATCCGACTCATTTATATTATATTAAAAAAAAAATTGCAGATACAAAAAAAATTATATCTAACTTTGAGAGGTTAAAGATGAACTAATTTTATTTAGCATAAACAAAAACAATAATCAAGATGAAAAAAATCGCATTACTCTCTCTCGGAGCTGCAGCAGTACTCGTAAGCTGCGGACCTAAGGAATTTACTTTCACCGGTAATGTGGCAGACGAAGCCGCTAACGGTAAAATGGCTTACCTGATGGAAAACGGAAACCAGACGGCCATTGACAGTGCTGTTGTTGAAAACGGTACAGTAACATTTACCCGCCCTGCGGATGCTTCAAAAATATATTCTGTAAACCTCAGAGTAGACAGAATGAGATATGCAGCTACATTCATAGGCGAAGCCGGCGCAATCACCTCGGACATGAAGGAAGGTAAGATCACCGGTACTCCCCTGAACGAAAAGCTTTCTGCATTCAATCAGGAAATGAATGACATAATGACCAATGCAAACAGCAAATACGATGCCCTTTACAAGGAATTCAATGAAAAGAAAATAGACCAGGATAAATTCACTGAAGAAGTCGGAAAACTCAGAGAAGAACTTTTCACTTCAAACGACAATATCCTTAACAAATATTTCAATGAAAACACACAGAATCCTGTAGGCATTATGGCTCTGTCCCAGATGGCTGAAAACCTGAGCCTTGCAGAACTCGATTCACTTATCGCAATCGCAGGTCCTGCAGCTGCCGAATTCGGTCCTATCAAGACTACAAGAGAATTCATGGTAAAACTTGACGAAACTTCTGTCGGCAAGATGTTCAAGGATTTCTCAGCAAAGACTCTCGACGGAAAAGATGCAAAACTTTCAGACTATGTAGGCAAAGGCCAGTACACACTTGTTGACTTCTGGGCTTCTTGGTGCGGTCCTTGCATGGGTGAAGTTCCTTATCTTAAGGATATCTACAAGGAATACGGCAAAAAAGGTCTTACAGTTGTAGGCGTTGCTGTATGGGATCAGCTTGAAAACACCAAGAAGGCTGTTGAAAAGGAAGGCCTTTCATGGAATATCCTGTTTGAAGAAACCAAAGTTGCTACGGATACTTACGGAATCCGCGGAATCCCTCAGATCATCCTCTTCGGCCCTGACGGCAAGATCGTGGCAAGAGACCTCAGAGGTGATGCAATGAAAGCAAAGATCAAGGAAGTAATGAGCAAATAATTCTATTCTATTCAATAACAAAAAGCGACAGGAGGGTGACCCAAAAGCCAAGAGACTTTGAGGTCATCCTCTTTTTGTTGTATAGATCTCACAGGCTGCACTGCCGTATGTGGGAGAGTTTTTTTTAGGT
>CASFPH010000006.1 GCA_949296645.1 uncultured Bacteroidales bacterium | reverse complement strand
AAAAACAAATCGGCTGCAACCTTAAAAATTGTAGCCGATCATTGTTTATATAAAAGACAAAGAGACCGACCTCAGAAAATCTCTTTTGGGTCGGCCTCCTGGCTTCATTTAAAAGGGTTTATATTATTTCTTTTCTTCAAAGAATCTTTTGTAAAGGCCCTGGAATGCCTGGCCATGTCTTGCCTCGTCCTTGCACATTTCATGTACAGTGTCATGTATTGCATCGAGGTTGAGCTGTTTTGCCCTTGTAGCTATACGTTTCTTGTCCTCGCATGCTCCTGCTTCGGCTTCCATCCTTTTCTTCAGGTTGGTCTTTGTGTCCCAAACCACTTCGCCAAGCAGTTCTGCAAACTTGGCAGCATGTTCGGCTTCTTCCCATGCAATTCTCTTGTATGCTTCCGCAACTTCAGGATATCCTTCCCTGTCAGCCTGCCTGCTCATTGCAATATACATTCCTACTTCCGTACATTCTCCCATGAAATGTGCTCTGAGGCCTTCCAGAACTTCGGCGTCAACATCTTTTGCAACACCTATCCTGTGTTCGTCGGCCCATGTAAGTTCACCGTCTTCTACAACTTCCTTGAACTTTTCTCTTGGAACCTTGCATTGAGGGCATCTTTCCGGTGCGGTGTCACCTTCGTGTACATATCCGCATACTGTACAAATCCATTTCTTGCTCATAATAAATGTGTTTATGTTGTGTGTTATTGTTTTTAATAATTATTATTTGATACAAAGTTAAAATAAAAATACATATTGGCCAAAAAAAATTAAAAATCTTGGTAATTTTATAAAAAATACTAATTTTGCGGCCTGAAAAAGGCATCTTTTTGGTGCAATGGGGTTCCTTCGGGAACTGAGTAACACATTTTTAAACAAAATTACAATGAAAAGAATCGAATTGAAAGGACAGAGCAGAGAAGTCGTTAAAAAATCTGCATTGAAGGCTATGCGTGCACAGGGCCAGGTGCCTTGTATCCTTTACGGACAGGGTATAGAAAACGTGATGTTTTCACTTGACTCTAAAGAACTGAAAAAAATCACCCACACTCCTTATTCTTATATAATAGATCTTGAAGTTGAGGGTAAAAAGTATATGGCAATATTCTATACTGCACAGTATCATCCTCTTACAGATGAAACTCTGCATGCGGATTTTCTGGTTGTTTCAGAAGACAAACCAGTCAGCATAGAAATTCCTATCAAGATAGAAGGTAATTCTGAAGGAGTGCGTCAGGGTGGTAAGCTTCTTGTTTCATCACGCAAGCTTAAGGTTTCAGCTCTTATAAAGAATCTTCCTGACGAACTCAAGGTGGATATAACAAATCTCCAGCTCGGCAAGACCATTACTGCAGGCGATCTTTCATTCGAAGGTCTCCAGATAGTTTCTCCAAAGGCTACGATTATCTGCGCTGTGAAGATGACCCGTGCAGCGTTGGGAGCAGCCGCAGCAGCTGCAGCAGCTTCAAAGAAATAATAAAGGTAAGGTATGAGCTATCTTATTGCCGGATTGGGTAATATAGGTGCTGAATATGCCGATACCAGACATAATATAGGTTTCAGAGTGTTGGATGCCTGGGCTAAGGCATCCAACATTTCTTTTGAGTCAGGACGTTACGGGTCTACGGCTGAAATCAGGATGAAAGGGCAAAAAATAATACTTCTGAAACCTTCTACCTATATGAATCTTAGTGGAAAGGCTGTAAATTACTGGCTGCAGCAGACCGGTACTCCGGTAGAAAATCTGCTGGTTATTGTCGATGATCTTGCATTGCCTTTCGGAACCACGCGTATGAGAGCAAAGGGAAGCGACGGAGGACACAATGGATTGAAGGATATAATCGCTTGTCTTGGACATCAGTCATTTGCAAGGCTGAGGGTCGGTATCGGAAGCAATTTCCCGCAGGGACACCAGGTGGATTATGTTCTCGGGAAGTGGTCTTCGGAAGAGGAAAAGGAGATGCCGTTCCTGCTGGACAGATGTGTGGAGGCGGCCAAAGCCTTTGTTTTCCTGGGACCTTCGATGGCCATGAACAGATTCAATACAAATCCATGAGTTTGTCTATCATTCTCCTGTCTTTTTTTGTAGGTCTTCCAGTTCCTCTGTCTCTTTTGAGGAAAACCGTTTCAACAGGGGCGTTGAGCTTGTCAAGTTCATCCTGAGGCGTTATGTCTTCGGCATAGAGATGTACGTTTGCTGCCCCCTGTCTTTTACCTATGGGCTCTATCACCCTGTACATGTAATGAACGCTGCCTTTGCGTATTTCTATAACATCGCCTGGCCTGATTTCTCTTGAAGGTTTGGTTTCCTTGTCGTTAATTTTCACCTTGTTTGTTTTGCATGCATCCGAGGCTTCCGTCCGTGTCTTGAATACGCGGATTGCCCAGAGGTATTTGTCTATTCTGATATCCGGATCTTCCATCTTGTCGTCTGATTTTTACTGTTGTCAGCTTTTGATGTTTTCTTCGCTGCCGCCTTCGATGTATCCGTCGGCTTCCTCCATTTTGCCCATGTAGCATTCTATTATCTCGCATCCTGGTTCATCAGGAGATATTGTGAAATCGTCGAGTGAGGCAGGAATCAGTGCCGATTCTCCTTCGTTTATGCGATATGCCGTGTTATTGTACAATATTGTAGCGGATTTGTTTACGCATGAATAGATGATGAAACTCTCGAATTTTTCTGTGTAGATGTGCAGTTTGTCCTTTAAATGGAAATGCTTTATCTTAAATTCCCTGCAGTCTTCTACAGTGGTTTCTCCGCCTGTTTGTCCTTCTGCTCCGGAATTTCCGTTCGAACCTGTACTCCTTTTATGAAGTCCTATGTCGTATCGGCTGCAATCGATGAGATCCAGGCATTCTTCCAGATGAGTTTCCCTTTTAATATATTTTATGCCTCTTTCAAGTCTTTCCTTTTCCCAGTCGTAAAGCCTGTATGTTATGTCGCTGGCCTGACTTATTTCGAACAGTCTTATTCCGCCTCCGGCTGCATGGACACAACCTGGTTCTATTATGTAGAAGTCACCTTTTTCAGGTATTATTTCGTTCATGAGGGATGCTATAGTGCCATTTTTGCACCTTTCGTATACTTCCGCCGCCGTAACATCGCGTTTGAAGCCGAGATATATCCTCGCATCCTTGTCGCAGTCCTTTATGTACCATACTTCCTTCTTCCCGAGAGAACCTTCCCTTTCGTCGGCTGCAATGTCATCGGGATGTATCTGTACGGACAGATAGTCCTGTATGTCGAGTTTTTTTATTATTATCGGAAACAGATTGCCGAAGTACTGGTATTTGTCATCTCCTACAATGTCGCCGAGATAGGTTTCTATTATGTCGTCAAGTGGATTGTCGGCAAGATATCCTTCTGATACGATACTGCTGTCGTTTTCTAACCCGCAAAGGTCAAGGCTTTCCCCTATCGGAAGTTCGCATTCGTGTTCCCTGAAGAAATTATCTTTCAGGCAGGTGCCTCCCCAAACACGTTCCTTGGGTACTGGGTGGAATTTCAAGGGATATAATCTGTTCATTTGTTTGGATTTCAATTATGCTTTTTGTAAATATTATTCAAATATAATATAATACTGGCGAATAATACAATTGCACATGTATATAATACAGCATATACGGTGTTGCCTGTCAGTTGCCACAGGTGTTCCGGAAAGTCTTCAGGAAGTCTGGTGAGAAGCATGTATGATATGAAGTTGTTTAGGAAATGCATCATTACCGTAAGCATCAGGCTCCCGCTTTTATAGTATATCCATCCGGCTGCAAGTCCGAAAAGAATGCCTGGCACGGCCTGATATATGTTGAGATGCATGACTCCGAAAAGTACAGCCGACAATATGATGGCAGTGGACGGGGAAGTATTGTGCAGCAGTCCTTTAAGAATGGTTCCCCTGCAAACGAACTCTTCTGTCAGGGCTGGTAATACGGTAAGTGTGATGAATGTTCTCGGATCATGACCGGACGCAAGTCTTTCCATCATCGACAGCAGTGAATCCGGCATCCTGAATATGATTTCCGAAGGTTCTGCGATTATGCAGAATGCAGGGACGATAAGTATTGCCGACATGAATACTCCCGCTTTTTTTATGCACGAAAGTCTGGCAGTGTCTGATTTTTCTTCCGGCTCCGGCGTATTTCTCCGTATTTTCATGAAGATGTATGTCAGTACAGGAATGAATTGTAGCACGTAATTTATCATAAGCCCGTTTTCGAAGGACAGATATCTGCCGAAGAGCGCGTTGAATACAAGCACCAGAAGACCACCGCACAGAAGTATGAAAACAAATATGATGATGAACGATTCCTTTATTGACGGAAAATAATGCCTGTCAGTCATTTTATTATTGGTAGTAAAGAATTATATTTGTAATCTGAATTTTATAAGACACGATCGGAGCAGATTATGAATCTTTTGAAGAAATACCTTGTGCGTATAAAGGAAAGCCGTTGGTTTGACTATATCTCCAACAAGTATGTACTTGTTACTGCAGCCCTTCTGGTATGGCTTCTTTTCTTTGATCAGAACAGCTTTATGAACTATGCCAGCGTAAAGTATGACAATTTTATGAACCACAGGATGATACGTAAGCTTAACGCTGATATACGCACTACCGATGAGAAACTCAGGGAACTAGACTCCGATCTTGACAGTCTTGAAAAGTTTGCAAGAGAGCAGTATTTCTTCCACAAGGAAAACGAGACGGTCTTCGTTGTAGAGACAGAATGATCAGACTATTATTTCCTTAAGTTCCTCAAGGGAATGTATTTCGTAGGTAGGGCCTCCTTCGCAGGGTGTTTTCCCCGGATTGTAGTAGGCCTGGTCTATGCCGTATATCTGTGCTCCTTCTATGTCCGTTGCAAAATTGTCACCGATCATTATTGATTCCGGTTTTGTTCCTCCGAGGGATTCTACCGCATACCTGAATATTGCCGGATTCGGTTTCATGCAACCTGCTTCATCCGATATTATTACAGAGTCGAAATATCCGTCGATACCGCTGTTCTTCAGCTTCAGGTATTGTACTTCCCTGAACCCGTTTGTTACCACCGACATTTTGCACCCGATACCTTTAAGGTACTGCAGAAGCTGTGTACATCCTTCTACAAGACCGTTTTCCTCGGTCATGAGTTTAAGATATCTTTCAGACATCGCGGATGCAGTTTCTTCGGAATAGTTCCCGAACAGGTTCAATGGAGTGTGGAATCTCAATATCCTCAGCCGTTCTTTTGAAATCGTACCGTTTTCATACAGATTCCAGTAATGGTCATTGGCTTTTTCATATTCGTTTATGAAAGCCCCGGAATCAAGTTCCGGAGCCATTTCATCTATGGTCTTTTTCAAGGCTCTTCTGGAATTGGACGTAAAGTCCCATAAAGTACGGTCCAGATCGAAAAGTATGTATCTGTATTTTTTTGCCATACTTATTTGCCGATATAGAAATCTATCATGTCATTTATGGCCCTTGTGCATACGGGGCAGAATCCTTTTGCCGTATTTGTCTTCATTCTGCAGTCATATGCAGGACGGTATATTCCTTTTGACATATATCCGCCGCCTTCGAATACCCCTGTGGTTTCATGGAATCTGCTGTCCGGAGGAGTGGGAACAGGAGTGGACGGATCCATCATGTCTTTCCATTTACGTTCGAAGGCCACAAGTGTCGTGAGGTTCGGCTCCCATGGCTCCACTTTCAGATTGTAGAACTCCTCATATGCAACTTCCGAATCGTAATATTCATCTCCGAGACCAGCAAAACTATGTCCGAATTCATGGACGAATACCTTGTCGTGGAGAGGCATGCCCCCGATATGGTTTTCCCTCATGCTCAATCCATAGAAATTGTATATTCCTCCACCGCCGTATTTTTCCGTATTGACTATGACATACAGTGCATCATAAGGTGAGCTCGATGCCGCTTCTGCTATGATCTTCTGATTGGGGGCTGTAAGGTAACGGTCGACGTAGAATGTGTAGAAGGTTGAACCTGCCGCAGTGTTTTTCCATATACCTTCATGCGGAATATCGGTCCCTGATTCCTTTGAAACCGATTTTACGGCCCATATGTTGAAATCACCCTTTCTGCTTTTGTATGGTTCTATTTCGAAAAGGTATCCTGTGAATCTGTGTGCATCTTCAATGAATTTGTCCATTTCTTCTTCCGTATATCCTTCCGCTATGAACAATATGTCCACCTTGTTTTCGCAGTCCCCGTTCTGCATAATGCTGACCGTTTCAAAGTCGTTCCCCTTTTCCATATTTATGGAGAGATCGGACGGGTCTACGGGAAACGATTCGAGTTCACTGAATTTTCCTGTGCTTTTGATACGTTCGCTGATCCTTATTGTAACTGGTGCTTTCGGGTAAGGGATAGTATACGAACTTTGGAAGGCTTTTCTAACCTTCTCCGCCTCGGCAGTAGTTCTCCATTCCTGAAAGAGGGTATTGAATCCTTTTGAGTATATCAGTTTTCCGTCCCGGTCGGAGAATACTTCCAGCATATATTCCCCGTATCCGAACTTATCGGTGAGGTTCTTTCTGCTGCCACTCCATTTGCATTCCTTTTTTATTCCGTTTAGAAACACTTTCTGTTCAGTTGCGTCTCCCGCAAAGGTGATATCGATCCTCATGCGTTCATCGGAAAAATACCTGTCATAGTCGATATCGCGTGCGCTTTCTTCTGCATGCGTTGCGGTTACCGTAACCGACAATGCGGAGAAAAGCGAAAGAAAAAAAATCACTGTCTTTTCAAATGTATTCATATTCCTACGTATGTCTGAGGAGTTATCCTCTTAAGTTCTTCCTTTATATTCTCGTTTATGTCCAGACTGTCAATGAACCTGCTTATAGATTCATGGTTTATGGTTTCGTTTGTTCTTGTAAGAGCCTTCAGAGCTTCATAGGGATTCGGGTAGCCTTCTCTTCTTAGTATTGTCTGGATACCTTCCGCCACAACAGCCCAGTTTGCCTCAAGATCCCTTTCGAGGGCAGGTCTGTTGAGAATCAGTTTGCCGAGACCTTTTGTTATCGATTTCATTGCAATTATGGAATGTGCCACAGGAACTCCTACGTTCCTGAGTACGGTTGAATCGGTCAGGTCGCGCTGCAGTCTTGATACCGGCAGTTTTGACGCAAGGTGTGAGAATATGGCATTGGCCACACCGAGATTCCCTTCTGCATTTTCGAAGTCTATCGGGTTTACTTTATGCGGCATTGCAGAAGACCCTACTTCTCCTGCCTTTATCTTTTGTTTGAAATACTCCATTGAAATGTAGGTCCATATGTCCCTGCACAGGTCTATGAGTATGGTATTGATCCTTTTCAGATTATCGAACAGGGCTGCAAGATGGTCGTAGTGCTCGATTTGTGTTGTAGGATATGATCTTTTCAGTCCGAGCCTGTCTTCCACGAAATTCTTTGCGAAGCTGTTCCAGTCTATTTCCGGATATGCGACATTATGTGCATTGAAGTTCCCGGTCGCACCTCCGAATTTGGCGGCATAAGGTACTGTGCTTAGCAGGTCGAGCTGTTCTTTTATGCGTACTGCGAATACGTTGATTTCCTTTCCGAGTCTTGTCGGAGATGCCGGTTGTCCATGAGTGTGGGCAAGCATCGGAACGTCTTTCCACTCATTGGCAAGGTCGGAGAGCATGCCGGTCAGATCGTAGAGCAGCGGCGTGTACGAATCCCTTATGCCTTCGAGAAGGCTGAGAGGTACGGATGTGTTGTTTATATCCTGTGAGGTAAGCCCGAAATGTACGAATTCTTCGTAACGGCTTATTCCCATTTTTTCAAATCTTCTCTTTATGAAATATTCGACGGCTTTCACATCATGATTGGTAGTCTTTTCTATGTCCTTTACCTCGAGGGCGTCTTCTTCGCTGAAATTGCGGTAAATGTCCCTCAGATTTTCGAACAGGTTATGGTCGAACTCGCTAAGTTGTTCAAGAGGTATTTCGCACAATGATATGAAATATTCGATTTCAACTCTTACCCTGTATCTTATCAGCGCATATTCAGAAAAATATTCCGACAGATCCGCAACCTGTCTGCGGTATCTTCCGTCAATCGGAGAGACGGCTTTCAGTGAATAGTTGTTTTCCATTTTTTTTCGGCTTATGATTGAGACTTTGTTTAAATTGCAAATATAGCGAGTAAGCGAGGGCAGAGCAAATTTATTTGCTATGCCGAGCGAGAGCTATAAATGGCCGCGTAGCGGACAAATATAGTTTTAAAATTACAGTAGTTCATACATTTTCTTTACCTGTACGGCTTCTTTTACATCATGTACTCTCAGAATGTCCGCCCCTTTTGTCAGTGCGTACATGTTGAGTGCGGAAGTTGCGGGAAGCGCCTCCTCGGTGGATATGCCGAGCATTCTGGTTATCATGCTCTTGCGTGATATGCCTGCCAGAATCCTGCGTCCGTGTCTTTTGAATGAGTCAAGGTTTTTCATGAGTTCATAATTCTGTTCCACGGTCTTGGCAAATCCGAATCCCGGGTCGAGAATGTAGTCCTTTATGCCGTAGGCGGCCATTTTCTTTTCCAGGGCGTCGAAGTATCCGTTGATGTCTTCTGTCACATTCCCGTACTCGCACATGCCCTGCATGGTTTTAGGGGTACCTCTTTTATGCATGGCAATGTAGTCAAGTCCCAGACCGGCAACCGTTTCCAGCATTTCAGGGTCTTCCTCTCCGGATGAGATGTCGTTTACGATAATGTCTCCGGCAATGTCATGAGCCATTTTCACCACGGATGATCTGAATGTGTCTATGGATATCCTGACATTTTCATGCAGCCCGGCTCCGGTTATGGAGACAAGCGCCCTGCGTATCCTTTCAAGTTCTTCTTTTTCTTCAGTATATTCCGAGCCTGGCCTTGTTGAGCAGGCCCCTATGTCTATGATGTCGGCACCTTCTTCAATGAGTCTGGCTGTTCTTTCCGTTATGCTTTTTTCATTCATCGCCCTGCTGTCAGGAAAATAGGAATCGTCCGTAATGTTCACTATTCCCATTATCTCTATTTTCTTTTTCATCACTTATCTTTATTTTTGTAGAAAAATACAAATCTACAAAATTATGCTGATAGTCTTGGAAGGACTTGACGGTGCCGGCAAGTCGACTCAGGTCAGGATGATCAGGGATTATATACAGGCATCGGGGAGAGAAGTGGAGTATCTCCATTTTCCGCGTTTCGATTCGCCGCTTTACGGTGATCTGATAGCGCGTTTCCTCAGAGGTGAATTCGGTTCCATCGAAAATGTGCATCCGCAGCTTGTCGCTCTGCTTTTTGCTGAGGACAGACATGCCGCGAAAAGTCTTCTGGAGGGTTGGCTCACCTCCGGCAAGGTTGTATTGCTTGACCGTTATGTTTTTTCGAATGTCGCGTTTCAATGTGCGAAAAGCGCTTCCGTAAGGGAGGCGGACGCTTTGAGGAAATGGATTCTCGATACTGAATACGGACTCTTCGCTTTACCTGTTCCTGATGTGAACCTGTTTCTTGACGTCCCTCTCGATTTTGTGAGTGAGAGGCTTAAGGAGAACAGGTCGGGAAACGACAGGGATTATCTGGCGGGAAAGGAAGACATACATGAGTCGGACATGGGATTCCAGATGCGTGTGAGGAATATATATCTGAAGGAAACGGAGCTCACGCCTTCTTTCGTAAAAATCGGCTGCATGGATGCTTGCGGCCTTATGCTGCCGGAGAACGATATTTTTTCAAAAATCAGACTTGAAATAGATAGATTGTTGTAAAATGGTTTGGTTAAGGGTTTTGGCATCATCCATAGTCGGTGCGGTTTTTATTTTGTCGGGTTTCCTCAAGCTTATTGATCCGATAGGTACTTCCCTGATAATGACTGAATACTTCAAGGTTTTCGGTGTGGATTTTCTGAGGTCTCTCTCGGTACCGTCCGGAATAGTTATATCCATGCTGGAATTTTCCCTCGGCATATCCCTGATGCTCAGAATAAGACTTAAGGAATTGTCATGGGTGCTTCTGGCGTTTGTTTCCTTTTTTACACTTCTTACCTTTTATCTGGCCGTATTTGAACCGATAAACGATTGCGGCTGCTTCGGGGAGGCGATAAAGCTTACGAATTATCAGACTTTCTACAAGAATCTGGTCCTTCTGGTACTTGCCGTGTTTATCTTTTTGCAGAAAAACAATTACAGGATATTGACCTCAAGGTTGATGGAGTGGGGGATTGTCTCCCTTTCGGCATTGGCCGGACTGCTTCTGGCGATATACTCACTTGTGTATCTTCCGCCAGTGGACTTTACTGTTTTTTGTCCTGGAACCTATATAGAGGATGTCATTTCCGGGGGGGATGATGTGGAGTACATGACGAGATTCGTATATGAAAAAGACGGAAGGCGTGAAGAGTTCGGCATGGAGAATCTGCCGGATTCGACATGGACTTATGTAGAGTCGATTACAGAAACGGTTGGTGAAGGAGGAAATGCCGGATTCATGCCGCTTCCGGTGACGGCTGAAGATGGAACGGACCTTTCATCATATATATGGGAAGATACGGGACGGGCTTTTGTGAGTGTCATATATAATCCTTCAATATCTGAAAGAAAAATTTCCAAAATAGCGGACATGAGCAGGTATTTCGCCCGTACAGGAGGAGTCAGGCATTTTGTCCTGTGCAGTACGGATCTTTCATTTGCCGAAAGTCTTTATGGTAAGGGAGTCATATCTCCGGTATACAGGTCGGATTACAAGTCGCTTATAACATTCTGCCGTTCGAATGGGGGAACAGTTTTCATGGATTCTGGGGAGATCATAAAAAAATGGTCTTCAAATGCCGGTCTTTCGGAAAAGTATATGGATGAAATCCTGAAGAAGGATCCTAAGGAGCTGGCTGTGAGTGAAGAAATATGGGATAATCTTTTTTGGGAAATACTTCTCCTTGCCGCGGTTGTGGCGCTTGCGGTCGGCAATATACTCTTGAGAAAATACAATGTGAAGAAACATATACTCCCTGTCAGTAACAGTGACGGGGAAGGGAACTGCGGACATGATTCCGTGGCATGATTCTGACTGAACGGATTTGTTGAATAAATAAAACGATTGTTTATGATAAAAAAGTTTCTGTTGACGGCAATATTCTGCATTGCAGGGAGCGCCGTATCTTTTGCATGTACAAATCTCCTGATTACCAGGAAAGCTTCTGCTGACAGTTCCAATATGGTTTCCTATTCTGCAGATTCGCATACGCGTTACGGCTGTCTGGTATTTTATCCTGCCGCCAGGTACGGCAGGAACGCCATGCTTCCCATATACGAATGGGGAAAGAACAGGTACCTCGGGGAAATACCACAGGCCCGTTCTACATATTCTGTAATCGGGAACATGAATGAACATCAGCTCATTATCGGAGAATCGACTTGGGGCGGTCTGGAAGATCATGTCGATCCTGAAGGCAAGGTGGATTACGGTTCTCTTATATATATAGCCTTGCAGAGATGCAGGACCGCACGTGAGGCAATCAAACTTATGGTAGGTCTGGCAAACGAGTACGGATATGCTTCTACGGGAGAGTCCATCTCTCTGGCGGACAAGGATGAAGTATGGTTTCTTGAGATGATTTCCAAGGCACCTGCATACGACGAGGACAGTGTGAATGTCAACAAGGGGGTAGTATGGGTTGCCAGAAGGATACCCGACGGCTGCATATCGGCACATGCGAATGCCGCCAGAATAACAACTTTCCCTACAGACGATTCCCTGAACTGCATGTATGCTCCGGATATATTCGATTATGTGAGAAAACAGGGACTTTATGAAGGTCCTGATGAGAATTTCAGTTTCGCCGATACTTTCGGCCCTCTGGACTTCAGCGGAATGAGGGGATGTGAGGCCAGGGTATGGAGTTTTTTCAACCGATTCGGGGATGAGGACATGTCAGTATATCTTGATTTCGCAAAAGGAGACAACCCTTCCAATCGTATGCCTCTTTTCGTGAAGGCAAAGAAACGTCTTACCGTAAAGGATGTGGCGGACATGATGCGAGACAGGTATGAAGGGACATATTTCGATATGACCAAGGATCTTGGAGCTGGTGGACATGAACTTCCTTACAGATGGAGACCGATGTCATTTGAAGTTGACGGAAATGAATATGTTAATGAAAGGGCGATTGCCACACAACAGACAGGATTCTGGTTTGTAGGTCAGTCGAGAAAACATATGCCTGACGAAATAGGTGGAATAATATGGTTCGGGGTGGATGATGCGGGAACTTCGCCGCTGACTCCGATATATACTTCCTCGTATGAGATCCCGTGGAACTATTCCGAAGAGAACGGATCTATGGTTGAATATTCTCCTACTTCAATGTTCTGGGCCGTAAACAGAATAGCCCAGTTCGCATATCTGAGATACAATCATATAGGGGCGGAAGTAAGGGCCGTGATAGATGAGCATGAGAATGCAATGATCGAGAAGGTGCGTTCCATCGACTCTCAGGCAATGTCGATATACGAGAATTCCTCTACCAGGAGAGCCAGAAAATACCTTACAAGGATGTCTCTGCTGAATGCGGAATATCTTTTCTACAAATGGAAGGAACTTGATGAATACCTTCTTGTAAAGTATATAGACGGAAATACAAAGAAACAGGACAAGGACGGGAATTTCATTACCAATCCGTATTCCGACAAAATACCTGTGACTCCGGATTTCCCTGGATATACGGAACGTTTCAAAAGGGGAATAGTGGAGTCTGCCGGTGAACGACTGAGAGTCAGAAAGTAACGATTTTTTCAATATGGTCCGTCATGTCATGTCCAAGCGCGTATGATCTGGCGGACTTTCCCATTTCTTTTCTAAGGGTACTGTTTTCGGACAGACGTCTGATGGCGGATGCCAGAGCCTTTGTGTCGTTTACCGGCACGCAGAGACCGTTTACACCGTCTGTTACAGCTTCCTTCTGACCTCCGGTTCCGGTTACTATCATTGGAATTCCGCAACTCATGAATTCAAGTGCAGACAAGGGGGAGGCCTCTTCCACTCTCGAAGGAAGCAGACCGGCGTCGCATCCTGCAATCAAAGAGATCGGATCTTTTTTAAATCCGGTGAATGTTATCATTTCCGATATTCCACAGTCTTGAGTCATTGTCAGCAGCCTGTCCATGTAGCTCTGGTCGGACGCCTTGCCTATTATCAGTATATGTATGTCCATCCCCTTGAGTTCAGCAGCTGCTCCGATTATTACGTCTACCGCCTTTTCTTCTGCTATGCGTCCGGCAAAACCGAAGACTGTGGATGTACGGCTTATTCCGTACTCCTTTCTTATGTCGATCCGGTTCATATCGATTCTTTCCAATACTGTTTTTCTGAGTGCATGCGGGTTGACGGCCCATACAAAAGAGTTCTTGTCTATGCCTGTCGAGAAAAATCTGTCTTTCGTAAATTCTGATACGAAAAGTAGTTTGTCAAGATTTTTGTACAGCCATCCGTACATAAAGGATTTTTTGCCTTTTCTTGCCAGATGTCTTGTCATTACAATTCTGCAATTCTTCCTGAACAGTTTTTTTGCAAAAACGGCAATGAATGCATCCTTGAATATATGCACGTGAACGATGTCGGCCTTTTTGCAGGAGATGTATTTTCCCAGACGGAAAATAGAAAGGATATCGAACATGGATCTGTTCTTTACATATCCGAAACCGCTGATGTCAAGTTCGGAAAAGCGTTTCCTGAAATCATCTTTGCCTCCTTTTCGTGCAAGTATGAAAACGCGGCTGCCCATATTTTCCGTGAGCTCAGCGGATATATTGTAGACATATTGCTCCCCACCGCCCCAATTGGCGGTGGGAACAATCTCTATTATGGTTTTGTTACATTCCAAGTCCGGCGGTCTGTGAATTTATCAATGTCGCGATTCTTTCTTTTGTCTCTTCCAGGCCTATGACTTCAATTATTTCCGCTACTCCGGGACCTTTAGACTCTCCTACAAGTGCGAGCCTCATCGTATTCATGGCTACACCCATCTTCCATCCGTTTTCCGCAATGGTATCCTTCAATGCCTTCTCTATTTCATGTGCTTCGAAATTCTGCAGGCCGCTCAGGGCGTCGTACAGTTTTTTCAGCATCTCCGGAGAATCTTCCTTCCAGAATTTCCTGCATACGGCTTCGTCGAATTTTGCCGGTCTGATAAACATGTAATCCGACAGGTGCCAGAATTCTTTTACAAAGGAAGCGCGTTCCTTTACAAGTGAAGTTACCTTTGTCAGGAAGCAGATGTCGGTCAACTGTTCTCTGGTTTTTCCGGAATAGCCTATTGCTGTTCCTGCAGCTTCTTCAAGTTCTATGTATTTTCTGAATTCTTCCGCAAGTTCGGTATCTGATTTCATTCTCAGGTATTCCTGGTTGAACCATTTCGCTTTTTCGGGATTGAAGCGCGCGCCGGATTTTACTACCCTTTCAAGGCTGAACTCCCTGACAAGTTCGTCCAGAGTGAACAGTTCCTTTTCTGTTCCCGGATTCCATCCGAGCAGTGCAAGCAGATTGACGAATGCTTCAGGGTAGTACCCGTCTTCGCGATATCCTCTAGATGTTTCTCCTTCGGCATTTTTCCACTGGAGCGGAAATACAGGAAACCCGAGCCTGTCACCGTCCCTTTTGCTCAATTTGCCCTTTCCGTCCGGTTTCAGGAGCAGAGAAAGGTGTGCAAACCGCGGCTGGGAGTCCTGCCACCCGAACGCTTCATAGAGAAGATAATGCAGCGGTAGTGAAGGAAGCCACTCTTCTCCACGGATGACTTCGGTTATTTCCATAAGGTGGTCGTCCACTATGTTGGCAAGGTGGTATGTAGGCAGTTCGTCTGCTCTTTTCCACAGAACTTTGTCGTCAAGAGTGTCGGTGTGTACTTCTATCTCGCCTCTGATCAGGTCGTTCATCTTTACGGTTCTGTTTTCTGGCATCCTGAATCTTATGACCCAGTTGTCAGTTGTTTCAAGGAGTCTTTTCGTTTCTTCTTCAGGCAGTGAGATGGAGTTTCTCAAAGCTTTCCTTGTTGTATGGTTGTAAATGAACGGTTCTTTCTTTGCTTCATATTCTTTTCTCAAACGATCGAGTTCCTCGGAAGAGTCGAAGGCATAATAAGCCATTCCTTTCCCGACAAGTTCTTCCGCATATTTTCTGTATATGGCTTTTCTTTGTGATTGTCTGTAGGGTGCGTGCGGATGTTTTTCGGTAGCTTTTTCAACCACTTTCCCGTTTTCATCAACGCCTTCATCAGGGAAAATTCCGCACCATCTGAGCGATTCTATTATATATTCTTCAGCTCCGGGAACGAAACGTTGTGAGTCAGTATCCTCTATTCTCAATATGAATTTGCCGCCTGCCTGTTTTGCGTACAGGTAATTGTACAGCGCGGTTCTTACACCTCCCATATGCAGAGGTCCCGTAGGACTCGGTGCAAAGCGTACTCTTCTTTCTTTCATTTATTCAGGATTATTGTTTGGATTTAACGAATCTATTGTAATGCCTCTTCTTTTATATGCCGGTGTTCTTTCAAGAGCCGTGAGATTCTCACCTATTTCAACTATCAGGTCCGGAATTTCAGGCTTGTTCTTGTATCTTTCGAAGAATGAGTTTCTTGACGAGAAAGAAGTGAAAGGTGTTTCATCTTCGTCAAGTCCGAGATCTATTCCTCCGAATCCGGATTGTCTTGACGCCTCATTCCCGTCGTCCAGGGTTATCGTATCTTCAGGATTGAACGTATTGTCCTGTATTTGCGGAAGAGCACTCATGTTGAATCCTGTGACAACAATCGTTATACTTACACGTTCTCCCATGCTTTCATCTTCCACGAACCCTCTTTTAAAATTGTAGGCCGATCTTGTATAGTCGTTTATGTAATCGAGAGCCTGATTTATCTCGTCGACTTTCAACGCTCCCTGTCTGGAGGTTGTTATGTTGACGAGTACGCTTTTGGCGCTGCTCAGGTCGTAATCGCTCAGAAGCGGTGATTTGAGTGCCTGTTCAACAGCCTTTATCGCTCTGTTCTCGCCTTCAGCGACACCGATTCCCATAAGGGCCATGCCGCTGTTCTTCATGGCCATCCTTACGTCGTTCAGGTCCACGTTTATATATCCGTCTGAAGTGATGATATCCGATATTCCCCTGACTGCAGTGCTGAGTACCTCATCCACCTTAGGGAAAGCATCGAATATGGTAAGATCGTCAAACAGCCTGTACATCTTCTGGTTGTCTATTATCAGAAGGGAGTCCACATGCTTCTCAAGTTCCTTTATTCCTGCTATTGCACGTCTCATGAATTCGGACCTTTCGTCACGGAACGGAAGAGTTACGACTGCGATTGTAAGCAGTCCCAGTTCCTGTGCGACTTCTGCGATTATCGGGGCTGCTCCTGTTCCGGTTCCTCCGCCCATTCCTGCAGTTATGAAGACAAGTTCGGTAGAACCTCCGAGACTGGCTTTAATCTGCTCTATTGATTCTTCTGCAGCCTTCCTTCCCTTATCCGGATCGCATCCGGTTCCGAGTCCTTTGGTGAGGACTGCGCCCAGCTGCAGCTTGTCAGGTACCGGGCTTCTCTTCAGGGCCTGAAGATCCGTATTGCATATCAGAAAATCAACATTCTTGATACCGTTGTTGTACATGTGGGACACTGCGTTCGTGCCGCCTCCGCCTACACCGATGACCTTTATGTTGTTTCCTGTACTTTCCCAATTAGGTAAAATCATGTCGTCAGTCATTGCTCTATCCTCTTTTATCGTTCAGATCTTTTGTTTTCTCTATCGGCATTTCCTGCTATGCTTCGTCGTCCGCAGCGTCGAACAGATTGCCGAGCAGGCTCTTGAAGTTGATCTTCTTTTTAGGTTTGTCTTCCTTTATTTTCTTTGCAGGCTCTTCTTCAATGATACCTATTGCAGGATTGTTTGCAACAGGTTCTTCCTCTTCTTCCTTTTCATCCTGCTGTTCTGCAGCCATTATGGCAAGACCTACTACCGTCGATGCAGATCTTGTGTATGCCTCGTTGCATGAGCCTGGCGCTATGTTTATATCAGGGGAGGCCACTCTGACGGGCATTCCTGTTACAGCTTTGGCGAGAGTGGTAAGATGAAGCATTTCAGCCGTTCCTCCTGTAATCACTATTCCGGCAGCCAGATTTTCCTTGCCTGTATATTTTGTTATTTCATAAAGCACTGCTTCAAATATTTCGACCATTCTGGCTTCTATTACCAGAGACAGTGCCTTCATTGAAATCTTCTTGTCTCCCCTTCCTGCAGAATTCTTTATGGCTATCATTTTTGTGTCGGACACATTGTCGCTGAAGCATGAACCGAATCTTGTCTTGAGTTTTTCAGCATTCTTAAGCGATATTCCGAACGCCTGTCTGATGTCCTCAGTAACGGAATTTCCACCGAACGGGATAATTGCCGCATGGCGTATTATCTTGTCTTTTATTATCATTATTTCAGTGGTGCCTCCGCCTATGTCCACCAGAGCCGTACCGAGTTCAGACTCGTCTTCGGTAAGAAGGGCCTGTGCGGAGGCGAGAGGCTTCAGTATCATTCTGTTCAGTTTGAGACCGAGTTTGGATACCGTAGTCTTCAGGTTTTCGCTCGCTTTGGAACGGCCTATCAGCAGTTTGTAAATACCTTCTATTTCCGTACCCTGTATTCCGATAGGATCGGTTTCTCCCATCAGATCGTCAATGTTGTAGTATTGCGGGATTACATGCAGAACGGTTTCTGATGAATTGACTCTGAACTTCTGCATGTCATCCGTCAGATCGTTTATTTCGCTCTGGCTGATGAGGTCGGCAGTATTTTTTCTTGTCCTTTTGTTCGTGGCGCTAAGAGTCTTCACAGTCTGTCCGGAGATGCCGGCTACAACCTCGTTTATGTCGCATTCAACTTCGGCGGATATCTCACTCAGAATAGGTCTGGTCCTGTCCAGAACCTTCTGGATGTTTACAATCTCGCCTCTGTTGATTCCTTCGGACGGGACTTCCCTGTATGCGGCTATCCTGACGCCCTGGTCGGTTTTTTCCGCAGCAGCGCAGGCAATCTTGAAACTTCCGAAATCAATGGCAACAACTGTTTTCTTCATCATTCACAAACTATTTGGTTTCTGTACTTCAAATTTATCACTTTATATTTGTTCCATCCTTCAGCCGGCATTACTTTTTTATAGAATGTCTCCAGTTTTCCGAATTTATATTCTATATCATCCGTATTCCCGAATATTACGGATTGCGAGCCTACGCGTGTGGATAGAACTATATCTCTGTTGCTGTCGATATGGATCTGCTGTACCTGTGCTCCCCAAAACGGATTGCGCTCAAGGTATTCTGCAAGATCCAATACACCTGAAAGCCATACGGAATCCTCTCCCGACAATCTTCCCCTGAATCCGTGCTTTATGCTTACAGGTATATTACCCGTAATTACAGGTACATATGAAGTAAAGGTACTGACGAGCGGAAACACATATTCGGTTTCGTCCACATAGAAACCTTCTTTTCCGTTCTCTACTCTCAGCACCGGACGTCTTTGGGTTATTCTTATGTCCAGATTCCCCTTTATGTCTGCCGATACCTGACTGGATCTGATAGCGCTTCTGTCGTTAAGAACCGATTCTATTTGATAGATGTTTATGGAATCAATTCTTTTGCCGGTTATTTTGCCGGCTTCCTTCTCTACAATTCCAAGTACTTCGTCTTCAGTCACGAACCTGTTGACATTTTCGTCAAGAATCTTTACCGTTATGTTCCTGCATATATTTTTATTCTCACCTTCCCTGTACAGGGCGGATGCGAAAAAAATATATGAGCCAACTGACAAAGTTAACAGAAAAACTCCAATATATTTCAATATCTTATAATGCATTTTCCTTTTTGTCGTATATGTCCGTAATTTTCGGTACAAGTCTGTCTATGTTTCCGGCACCGAATGTCACCAGGACTTCGGGAGTGTCATTTTCCAGCATCTTCAGTATTGAGTCCTTCTCCATGACCGGTATTTCTTCTCCTTTTATTTTGCTTATCATCCCGGCAAGCATTGAGGATGTTATGCCTGGTATGGGTTCTTCTCTGGCGGGGTATATTTCCATCAGGACGCATCTGTCAAGCATCGACAGAGCCTTTGCAAAATCCGTGGCGAAATCTCTGGTTCTGGAGAACAGGTGTGGTTGGAATATGCCGGTTATCTTTTTGTCAGGGTATATTGCCTTTACGGATTTTATTGTGGCTTCCAGTTCCGCAGGATGATGTGCGTAGTCATCTATGTATATCAGTCTGCCCTCATGTCTAACGTCGAATCGTCTGGATACTCCGCAGAATGAGGCGAGAGCCTTTTTGATTTCCGTTCCGGAAATGCCCGCCGTCCAGGCGAGTGCCGCGGCAGCGACAGCATTTTCAATGTTTACCTCTCCCGGTATTCCAAGAGTGCAGTCCGTTATGACGTTTCCGTCGAGACAAAGATCGAACAGATATTCTCCTAGACCGGACTTGCGTATGTTGAATGCGTGGAAGTCAGGTGCTTCTCCATCCCCTGAAAAGATGCCGTATCGTTTTATTTCAGCCTTTACAGCAGTTTCGTCTATAATTACTCCTTTCTTCAGAATCAGCCTTCCGTCTTCGTTTATCTGGGATGCGAATTCAGAGAATGCGTTTCTTAGGGAACCGATATTGCCGTATATGTCAAGATGGTCCGCATCTGTTGCGGTTATTACGGCTGCCTGAGGATAAAGCTGCAGAAACGATCTGTCGAATTCGTCTGCCTCCGCTATGATGTTTTCACTTTTTTCAAGTATGAGGTTTGAGTGATAGTTTTTTGATATACCTCCGAGAAATGCCGTACATCCTTTTCCTGAACTGGTAAAAATATGTGCGGTCATGGTGCTGGTGCCAGTCTTTCCGTGAGTACCTGCAACTGCATAGCATTTTTTTCCGGTGCATATTTCTCCCAGTGCCCGTGATCTCTTGATCATTTTTACTCCTGATGAAGCGGCTGTCTCGAATTCCTTGAGTGAGTGCGGCACTGCAGGAGTATATATTATCATGCAGTCGTCCGTGTCTGAAGCCAGAAATTCCTTCAGAATTTGCGGGTTATCGTCGTAATGGATTTCTATACCGGATTTTTCCATTTCCTCCGTAAGTCCGGATGGCGTCCTGTCATAACCTGCCACACGGCATCCTTCCATTTTGTAGAATCTTGCTATGGCGCTCATTCCTATTCCGCCTATTCCTATGAGATATACTTTCATTTTTCCCCCTTTTTCAGTTTTATTATCTGATCCGCAATTTCGGAAGCTGCATCCGGCATGGCCAGAGAATATACCGCTTTCTCCAGTGAAGAAATCTCTTCAGCCCTGTCGAGGAGAGACACCGCCTCTTTCATTAGCTTTTCAGGAGCTTCCGCATCCTCTATCATCAGCGCGGCACCCTTGTTTACGAGTGCCATTGCGTTGTGCCTCTGGTGGTCTTCAGTCACATTCGGGGACGGTACGAAAATAGTAGCCTTTCCTGCCGCTGCCAGTTCGGATATCGTTCCTGCTCCGGCTCTGCTTACGACAAGGTCGGCGGCAGCATATACCGTGTCCATTTCCCTGATGAAATCATGTCCCTTTATACCTGGGAATGCTTTTTCCTTAAGAAAGCCTGAACATTTTTCCGCATAGTATCTGCCGTATTGCCATATTATGTCGAAGCTGTCGTCATATGATTCCGATGCCCATTTCATCAGACTGTTGTTCAGGGTTCCGGAACCGAGACTTCCTCCTACAATGAACAGCAGTTTTCTGTCCGGGTCCAGTCCCAACCTTATTTTTGCATTGCGTTTTTCTTCATCACCGCATCTTCTTATACTGCTTCTAATAGGATTCCCGGTAAGTATTATTCTGTCGGAGGGAAAGAATCTTTCCATATTCTCGTATGCCACACATATCCTGTCGGCCTTTTTGCCTACAATCCTGTTTGTCAGCCCCGCATATGAATTCTGTTCCTGAATTACAGTGGGAATCCTCATTTTCTGTGCACTCCACAGAGTTGGAGCGCTTGCATATCCACCTACTCCTATAACCACGTCCGGTCTGAATTCCCCGATTATCTTTCTGGCCATGGATATGCTTCTGGCAAGGAGAAACGGAAGCTTAAGGTTTGACAGTGAAAGGCTCCTTTTGAGCCCTGCGACTGGAATACCCTTTATTTCATAGCCTGCTGCCGGTACCTTTTCCATTTCCATCCTTCCTTTTGCTCCCACAAAAAGTATTTTGCATTCCGGCTCTTTTCTTCTGAGTTCGTTGGCTATTGAAATGGCCGGGAAGATATGACCTCCTGTACCTCCTCCGCTTATTATGTATCTGCTTTTTTCACTCATATTTTCTGTTCCTCCATTTTGAAATATTCTTCTGCCGGCGTTTCAGTCTTTTTCTGCTTTTCAAGAGTTCTGCTTACTGAAAGCACTATCCCGAATGCACTGCTTAGAAGTATGTATGATGTTCCGCCAAGACTTATGAGCGGAAGTGTGTGTCCCGTGACAGGCAGTATCCCTACATTTACCAGAATATGGAGCATGGCCTGGAACGTGATAAGGAGTCCCATGCCGACGGCAAGCATTGCAGAAAATGTTCTGTTGCATCTTCGAGCTATGCGGATACACCGGAAGAAAAACCACGTATACAGGAACAGAATCAGAATACCTCCTGCAAGTCCGTATTCTTCCACTATTATGGCGTATATGAAATCAGAGTAGGGGTGTGGCAGAATATATCTCTGAGTACTGTTGCCTGGGCCTTTGCCGAAAAGTTTTCCGGAGGCGACTGCTATTCTCGCCATATTCGCCTGATGATGTTTGTCCGCTTCTTTCTGGATCTCTTCCTTGGACATTTTGGACATGTCTACCTCTTCCTTGTTGAAATAGTTTTCGATTCGGCTCACTGCCGTATTGAATCTCGGGAATATGGGTACGAATGTGTTGAAAATGAAGAACAGAACAAGGGCCGCTACTGCAATTCCCATGGTTTTGAATATGTAGGACCATTTTATTCCGGCTATTATGAGTATCAGCAGCGAAATTATACCCAGGCTTATGGCTACTGATGCACTCCCTACCAGAATTAGTGTCAGCGTTATTCCTATCGGTATTATGATTTTTATGAAATATTCCCTGAATGTCGGGTTCTCCATTTCTTCTATTGCTTTTGCAAGATACAGAATGAGGGCTATTTTCGCAAATTCAGACGGCTGGAACGATACTCCGAAAATTACCAGCCATCTTGATGCTCCATTGAGTTCCTGCCCGGCCACCGCCACAAGGACAAGCAGGCAGATGGCTGCCGCAAGCCCTGTCTTTGCCAGTCTTCTGTACCACGAAAGCGGCACCATGTAGCATAACATAAGTGCGGCAAGTCCGAAAATGACAAATGAAAACTGCTTGAACAGCATGCTGATTGTGGACGTGTCGTTCTTGTTCGCCAGGGAGACCCCTGACGAATATACGGCAAACAGGGATATGATACATAGAGACAGGATTATTATCCATATCACCTTGTCTCCCTTTACGCCGTTCAGCCTTTTTCGTATCGTATTTTCTTCCATTTTGCCAGTATGCTTTTTACAGATTTCTTACCGCATCCTTGAATTTCCTTCCCCTGTCCTCGTAGTTCCTGAACAGATCGAAACTTGCACATGCCGGCGACAACAACACCGTTTCTCCGCTTTCAGCGAGAGAGGCTGCCATTTTTACAGCATCTTCGGCACTTGTTGCATCATATATTGCATCTACTTTTCCGGAGAATGAATCATGTAGTTTTTTGTTGTCCACACCCATGCATATCAGTATCCTTACCTTTTTTTCAACGAGGTCGAAGAGCGGCTGGTAGTCATTGCCCTTGTCTGTACCTCCGGCAATCCATATTACGGGTGTTTTCATGCTTTCAAGTGCATACCAGCTTGAGTCCACGTTGGTTGCCTTGGAATCGTTGATGTAGGTTACTCCGTTTACTTCCATGACCCTTTCGAGTCTGTGTTCCACCCCCTTGAAACTCATGAGACTTTTTCGTATGATTTCGTTGTCTATATTGCAGACTTTACCGGTTATGGCTGCAGCAAGGGAATTGTACACGTTGTGTCTTCCCTGAAGGGACAACTCTTTCAGGAACATCTCGTAATCGTTTTCCTTTACCTTTATAAACATCTTTTCGCATTCGGTGTATCCTCCCTGGGCAATCTTCCTGTTCTGACTGAAAGGTAGCGGGTTGCATTTCAACATGATCTTTTCAAGATGTTCGTTGCTTATCCTGTCATCAGCACAAAAGATGAACGAGTCTTCATCCGTCATGTTCTGTATTATCCGGAATTTGGATTTTACATAATTTTCCAACTTGTATTCATATCTGTCGAGGTGGTCCGGGGTTATGTTAAGCAATATGGCTACGTCCGCCTTGAAGGAGTACATGCCGTCAAGCTGAAAACTGCTCAGTTCAAGTACATATATGTCGTGATGCTCGGTTGCAACCTGAAGGGCGTAGCTTTTGCCAATGTTTCCTCCGAGTCCGACGTTGAGTCCTGCATTGCTCAGCATATAGAAGATCAGTGAAGTGGTCGTCGTTTTGCCGTTGCTTCCGGTTATGCATATCTTTTTCGAATTGTCATATCTTCCGGCGAATTCGATTTCGGATATTACAGGTATGCCTTTCATGATGGCCTTTGCAACTATCATGGCCTTTTCCGGTATGCCCGGGCTTTTTATTATCTCATCGGCATTGAGTATGAGATCTTCCGTATGTTGGCCCTGTTCGTACTCTATGCCGTATTTGTCAAGTATTGCGGCATATTCAGGTTTTATTTCCCCTTTGTCCGAAAGAAAAACGTCAAAACCTTTGATCTTTGCCAGGATAGCGGATCCGGCTCCGCTTTCGCCTCCTCCAAGTATGACTATTCTTTTCATGGTTATCTGATTTTTAGAGTTATTATCGCAAGTGCGGCCAGAAGTATGGTTATTATCCAGAATCTTACCACAATCTTCGCTTCCGGAATGGCATTTTTAGGGGCGGTTATTATTGCCGGTATGCCTTCCTTCTGAAAATGGTGGTGCAGAGGTGTCATTTTGAATACCCTTTTCCCTTCTCCGTATTTTTTCTTCGTGTATTTGAAATACATACGCTGTATTATGACCGAAAGGCTTTCTACAAAAAATATTCCGCACAGGACCGGTATCAGCAGTTCCTTTCTTATTATGATTGCAGCCACGGCTATTATGCCGCCCAATGCGAGGCTGCCCGTATCGCCCATGAAAACCTGGGCCGGAAATGTATTGTACCAGAGGAATCCTATCAGTGCGCCTATGAACGCTGCAAGGAATATGACTATTTCTCCGCTTTCCGGAATATACATTATGTTCAGGTATTCGGAGTATATTATGTTACCAGACAGGTAAGCGAGAATGCCGAGCGCGGAGCCTATTATGGCTGAAGTGCCTGTGGCAAGCCCGTCCATTCCGTCAGTCAGGTTGGTGCCGTTCGATACAGCCGTAATTATGAATATTATGACTATTACATATATTATCCATCCCATGATTTCTCCGGCTCTTCCTTTCATCGGTGACAGCCATGCGTAATCGAATTCGTTTTCCTTTACAAAAGGTATCGTGGTCTTTGTGCTTTTGCAGTCGACGAGCTTTATCTTTTCCAGACTGTTCTCTTCTACATGGACAATCTTCTCGACCGCTTCCTTTTCGCTTTCAGGCATCCTTATCACAGCCTTGTCGCTTGCCATAAGCGTGATTCCAACTATTATGCCGAGGGTTACCTGTCCGAATATCTTGTATTTCCCCTTCAGACCTTCCTTGTCATGTTTGAAAACCTTGATATAGTCATCCATGAAGCCTACTGCCCCGAGCCAGACGGTAGAAAGGATAAGCAACTGTACGTATATGTTTGTCAGGTCCCCGAATAGTATTGAGGGAACAAGAATCGACAAAATAATTATGATGCCGCCCATTGTGGGAGTTCCTTTTTTTGCAAGCTGGCCTTCAAGGCCAAGATCGCGTATTTCTTCCCCGATTTGTCTTTTCTGCAGTTTCCTGATGATTTTCTTTCCGATAATAAGCGCGATGAACAGCGAGAATATTATGGCCAGCATGGATCTGAACGAGATGTATTTTATCAGACCCGCTCCAGGAAAGTCATAATTCGATGCGATATATTCAAGAAGATGGTACAGCATTTTGCGTCAGTTTTTATGTTCGGTTTCCTTAAAAGTTTCGGCAATGATTTCCTTGTCGTCAAAATGTATCCTGTTGCCTTTTATTATCTGGTAGTTCTCATGTCCCTTTCCTGCCACAAGTATTACGCTGCCTTTTTCCGCAGTGAGTATGGCGGTGCGTATGGCTTCGGCGCGGTCTGTTATGAACATGCATCTGGCTCTCATCCGGGAATCAAGACCGTCCCTTATGTCCTTGATTATCATTTCAGGGTCTTCGCTTCTCGGATTGTCCGAAGTCACGAAAACCTTGTCGGAATATTCTGCTGCGATTTTGCCCATTTCCGGTCTTTTGGTCCTGTCCCTGTCCCCTCCGCAGCCGAATACGGTAATGAGCCTGTATTTTCCTTCCGTTATTTCCCTGAGGGTTGAAAGCACATTCTCCAGTGCATCCGGCGTATGAGCATAGTCGACTACCCCTATGATGTCATTTTCTCCTCTGATATATTCCAATCTTCCCGATACGGCATGCAGACCGCTGATGCCTACCATTATTTCCTCCCTGTCGGCGCCAAGCAATACGGCTGCCGCATATACGGCCAGTATGTTATATGCATTGTGTCTGCCTATGAATCTTGTCCATACTTCCCTGCCGTCCAGTTTCAGTTGCATTCCGTCCAGTCCTGTTTCCATTATCCTGCATCTGAAATCTGCAACTTCCCTGCATGAATACCTGTATACTTTCGCCCTGCAGTTCTGTACCATTACGTCTCCATTTTTGTCGTCCGCATTGGTTAGCGCGAATGCATCCTTGTCCAGATTGTCGAAAAGCAGTTTCTTGCATCTTATGTATTCCGCGTAAGTCTTGTGATAATCGAGGTGGTCATGTGTCAGGTTTGAGAATATGGCTCCGGCATATTTCAGGCCGGTTACCCTTTCCTGGGAAAGTGCATGCGAACTTACCTCCATGAAGCAATATTCGCATCCCTCAAGGCACATTTCCGCCATTATCCTGTTCAGTTCGACAGGATCCGGTGTAGTATGCGTGGCGGGATATACCTTTTCCTCAATCTTGTTTTCGATAGTTGAAAGAAGACCGCATCTGTATCCGAGCTTCCTGAACAGTTCGTACAGAAGTGTTACCGTTGTAGTTTTTCCGTTCGTGCCTGTTATTCCGACAAGCTTAAGTTTGTGCGACGGATTATCGTAGAATTCCGATGCTGCAATGGAAAGGCTTCGTCTGGTATCAGTCGAGAGTATCCTTGCCGCATTCCCGCAGTCTGCATTCGAATTTATGTCGGTCATTATGGCTGAGGCGCCCTTGCGGAGAGCATCACCTATATATGATTCTCCGTTTTCGGAAGTTCCGTTTATGGCAACGAAAAGGTAGCCTTCTCCGACTTTTCTTGAGTCGGATGTTATCCCCTTTATGTCGATTTCTCCGGATCTGTCGTCAGCCATACGGCAACCGGTGTTTCTCAGAATATCCTTAAGTTTCATTTCGTTTATTTCTTTTCGTTCCTGTTTTTCTTTTCAATATCTGGTTCAAGGACGATATTAACGGTACTTTTCCTTTTCAGTTCGCATCCTGCTTCAGGATTCTGCGATACCACCTTCCCGTATCCGCTGAATCTTACCTTGTATCCTTCGTTTTCAAGCAGGAACAAAGCGTCTTTAAGCCCCATTCCGCTTACATCCGGTACATGCCCGTCTTCTGTTTCAATGGTTATGCATTTTACGGATGTCGAGTCGGATACGAATTTTACCCAGCCGTCATCCGGCAGTACGGGTTTGTCGGACATCCTTAACATTGACAGGGCCATGCGTTCGGCCTTGACATTGCCGCCGCATATGACCGGATTGTCCGATGGTGACGTTCTGGAGCCGTCCACTGGTTCTTTCCATTCAAAACGGGTTGCATATATCCTGTCCGCAATTTCCTTGAATGCCGGCATCGCCCAGGCTCCTCCGTAGAAATTGGCCTTTGTCTTTCCTGTATACATGACTACTATTGCGCTGTATTTCGGATTGTCCGCAGGAAAAAAACCGGCAAAGGAAGCCTGATGTCTTCTGTATCCCTCGCTGTCGGAATATCTTCCGTTTTCAAGCAGTATCCTCGCCGTTCCGGTTTTTCCGGCTATCTGATAACGCGGGTCGTTGTATGCCTTGTTGCCTCTTTCCACCATGTATCTTAGTGCCCTTTTGGCTTCCTTTATAGTGGATTTCGAGCAGATGGATCCCGTGATTATGGTAGGATCGAAGTATTCCACCACTTTGCCGTCCTTTTCAAGGCTTTGGATGAAGTATGGCTTCATCATGACTCCGTCGTTTGCAACGGCGTTGTAGAATGTAAGAGTATGGAGAGGTGTGATGTCTATTGCGTATCCTATTGCCATTGACGGCAGTGTCAGTTTGTTCCAGCCTGTTTCACCGGGGTACAGCATCCTCGTTATCCCGTTGGCCTTTATATCGAGGTTCAGCTTGTCGGTGACTTTCATGTTGATTATCCTGTCTACAAAGGCCTTTTCGTTGTTTCCGTAATATTGTACAGCCATTTTCGTGAATGCTACATTGGATGATTTTGCAAAAGCCTCCTTTACATCGATAAGCCCGAGTCCCCTTCCGACATCGACATAGGTGTGGGTGCTGTACTGCCATCGTCCGTTCCCTACGTCAATAGGAGATTCCAGAGTGACATGTCCGTCTTCAAGCAGGGAAATCAGCGTTACGAGTTTGAAAGTAGAACCCGGTTCGCTCGGTTGGCCTATGGCATAGTTGAACGATTCGTCGAACGTGCCGTTTTTCATTTTTTTCATGTTGACGATAGCCCTTATTGCCCCGCTTTTGACTTCCATAACCATGGCGGTGGCTCCTTCGAATACATCAGACCTGGAAAGCTGGTTCCTGATGGCATCTTCGGCTGCTTCCTGGATTTCTATGTCTATGGTTGTCCTTACGTCCATTCCGTCTTCCGGTTCGGTTACTTCATGCATGTTGACCGGAATCCATTCGCCTCCGACAATTTTCTGTATCATCTGATTGCCGGCCTTACCCTTGAGATAGTAATCGTAGCTTTCTTCGATACCGACACCGACACCCAGTGTATTTATATAACCTATTGTCCTGTATGCAAGTCTCCCGTAAGGGTTGTTGCGTTTGCTTTTTTCCTCCACAATCAGCCCGCCTCGGTTGGCGCCATATTTGAGAATGGGGAATCTCTTGATCCTTTCCAGTTCAGAGTAGTCCACTGTCCTGTTTCCGAGTATCTGGTATCTTTTTCCTTCCTTGCGGTATTTCAGGAGTTCATTCCTGTATGTCTGGACACTTTTGTCCCCGAAAAGTTCGGAAAGTTCCCTGGCGAGTGCACCGACGTTGTTGGCGAATGTGTCCTTGTTGGGAGCCATGCAGTCCATTCTTATCTGGTAGTATGGTATGGACATTGCCAGAGGTCTGCCGTCTTCGGAGAGAATACTTCCCCTTCTTGCCTCGATTTTCTCGGATTTTACGGAAATGCCGCTTTCTTTTTCAGGAGGGTCCACGTATTGTACATATATGATGAATCCTATGATGAAAAACACCATACAGAAAAGCACCGTATATGCGAGCTGGACTCTTTTTACAATATTCCTGATTTCATCAGCCATTTCCTATTCAAGTTTGATGCGTTTCGCGGGATCTTTCGGAGCCTTTATTTCCGAGCCCTTTTTCTGAAGCATTATTTCGATTTCGTTTCTTTTGCTCTTGTACAGCAGTTTCGCATATTTACTGCTGTAGTCGGCATTGAGATTCTTGATCTCCTGTTCGGTTTTTCTGTTCTCTATAAGTTCGGCATTGTAGGCGAAGTTGTATGAGATATAGAATATCACGAGAAATGAACAATAAAGTATGAATTTCCAGTTTTTTGTTATGAATTCCCTTTCCAGAATGTTTCCGCCGAATATGTCGCCGATAATGGAAGATGCAGTATGGGAACCGTTATCCTTTTCTTTCATGATTGTCCTCCCGTATTTTTTCGGCAACTCTCAGTTTTGCGCTTCTTGCCCTTGTGTTAGAAGATATCTCTCGCTCTTCCGGAAGAATAGGTTTCTTGTTTACGGATCTCAGGGTGTTCCTTACGTTTCCGTAAATGTCGGTGATGTTTTTCCCGTCTATGTTGCCGCTTTTGATGAAATTCTTTACCATCCTGTCTTCCAGGGAATGGTATGTGATTATTGAAAGACGTCCCCCTTCGGCCAGTGAAGCGGATGCCCCTTCCAGAAAATCCGCCAGAGCATCCATTTCCCCGTTTACTTCAATTCTCAATGCCTGGTATAGCCTGGCGAGGAATTTGTGTTCAGAAAATTTAGGTAAGGCAGGATTAATTGCCTTACTTAAATCATCTGTACTTATTATGGGAGATTTTTCCCTTTCCCTGCATATCATGTCTGCTATCTTTCCCGCTTTTTCTATCTCTCCATAATCCCTGAAGATTCTGGCCAGATCTTCAAAACTATAACTATTTATTATGTCTGCCGCTTTAAGGCTGCTTTTTCTGTTCATTCTCATGTCAAGTTCCGAGCTGAATCTGAATGAGAATCCTCGTTCTCCAGTATCGAACTGGTGTGATGATACACCGAGATCCGCCAGTATACCGTCCGCCTTTATGCCTGCAACGTAAAGGAAATTCCTTATGAAGCGGAAATTATTGTGTATCACTGTAAGTCTCGGATCGTCCGGAGCGTTGACAACCGCATCGCTGTCTCTGTCGAATGCTATCAGACGTCCCTTCTTCCCGAGCCTTCTGAGTATTTCCCTGGTATGTCCCGCACCTCCCATTGTGGCATCAACGTAGATTCCCGACTCTTTTATGCAAAGAGCCGAAACGCTTTCTTCCAAAAGCACGGGAATATGATAGCGGACAGGTTCCATATCAGCCTAATATTTTCTGTGCCAGTTCGCTGAATGACAGATTGTCAAGTTTCTCTTCCTCGTATTTGTCCCTTGCCCAGATCTCGATCTTGAAATCATTACCTGAGAAGACAACTTCCTTTTCTACTCCGATAGCTTCAAGAAGTTTTTTCGGTATGGAAATTCTGCCTATTTTACCGTCAGGCTCAACCAGGGCGCGGTCCCTCATGTATTCCCTCCAGAAGATAGCATGTTCCCTGTTGAACATGTTGAGGTTTGATCTTACGGCTTCCGATTCCTTTTCCCATTCGGAGTAAGGATACATGTCCAGACACTCGGAGAACGGGTTCTTTTTCACGACGAAAACGCACCCGGTATTTTCGTCCGATACCAGTGACTTGAACTGGGAAGGGAAAACTATTCGTCCCCTGTCATCCAGTTTTGCATAATGTTCTCCTATGAATTTTACCATACTGCAAAATTAGATAAGTTTTTACATATTATTACAATTTTTTACAAATTATTCCACAAATTTTCAATAAACTTTTTTTTCTGAATTCTAAAAGTCTTAACTTCGTTGCCACAGATAAAAAATATGTCCTTATGAGAATGATAAGATCCTTTGTTTCACTTCTTTTTTGTTTTATAACGGTATGTTCCTGTACGGGCAGGCAGGATAATGTTTCAGACGGAGTTGATGCCACGGCGTGGGATTCGGCTGAGGAAACAGTCATCGAATACGGTATTCCGGTCTCTTCGATGGATCATGAGGACGGTGTGGTCGAAAGGAATGACTATTTTGCCAGGATAATGAACAGAATCGGCCTCGACAATAACGAGGCTTACCTTGCGGCAAGGGCATGTGACGGAGTATTCGATTTGCGCCGGCTGAAAGTAGGAAATTCTTACAGGACATATTATGACAAGGCCGATTCGACGGGTAAGCCTTCATACTGGAGGTATGATAACGATGCTCTTTCGTATCTGGTTATTTCATTCGGTGATTCTCTCTCAGCAAGGCTTGTGGACAAGAAAATCGAAATAGAGACCCTGTATGCGGAGGTTACCGTCGACAATTCATTGTGGCTGGACGTGCAGAATGCTGGAGTGTCACCTTATGTTGCTCTTGAAATAGCTGATATTTATCAGTGGACAATCGACTTCTTCGGTCTTCAGAAAGGCGATTGGTTCAAGGTGATGTATGATCAGGCAACATACAGGGGGGAAGTCCTCTATATCGACAAGGTACACTATTGTGTGTTCAATCATGGAGGAAAGGACAATTACGCTTACTGGTACGACCAGGGTGACGGTTCATCAAACAGGTACTGGAATGAAAACGGTGAAAGCCTCAAGAAGGCATTCCTGAAGGCTCCGCTCAAATTCACCAGAATAAGCTCCGGATTCACTTATGCCAGGAAACATCCCATAACACGCGTTGTGCGTCCTCATACCGGTATAGATTATGCAGCTCCTTCAGGTACTCCTGTCATGTCTATCGGGGACGGTGTGGTTACTCAGAGAAGCTATCAGGGTGGAGGCGGAAATACTGTCAAGATCAAACATAATTCCGTGTATACTTCAGCATATCTTCATCTTTCCAAATACGGCCCTGGCATAAAGGTCGGCAGCCGTGTTAAGCAGGGGCAGATAATAGGATATGTCGGCAGTACAGGGATGTCGACCGGTCCGCATCTCGATTTCAGGATATGGAAGAACGGGTCTCCGATTAATCCGCTGAAAATGGAATCTCCTTCCATAGAACCGGTAAAAAAGGAGAATATGCCGGCCTTCAAGGCTTATATATCGAGATATGAAAACTGTCAGGACAGTCTAAAGGCAGTTTCCCTTTGTAACGATTACATAGAACTTCTTTTCTGATATATGGGGAGCAGGATTGTGAATTCAGCTCCTCCAAGACTTGATTTTTTGTAATAGATCTTGCCTTGTGACTGTTCTATGATGCTTCTGCATATTGCAAGTCCAAGTCCGCTTCCACTGCTTTTTGTGGTGAACTTCGGTTTGAAGAGCTTGTCCATGTTTTCTTCGCTTACTCCAGGACCGTTGTCTTCGAATTCGATACTGTAGAAATCTCCGTCCTTGCTGAGTGTGATTCTTATGTGCCCTTCGCCGTCTATGTTTTCAAGAGCCTGGATGCTGTTCGTTATCAGATTTACGAATGCTCTGGTTATCTGACTTTTTCTGACCATTACATAACTTTCTTCCACAAAACTTCGTAATTCGAGTTTTATGTTGTCCTTGTTGTCGAAAAGGACATGCTGGTCTTCAAGTAGACTGTTCAGATCCACCAGAGTGCTTTCTTCGCTGTAGAATCTTGCGAAACTTGAAAATTCGGAAGCCACGTCCGAAAGAATGTCAACCTGTTCTATCAGTGATGCTGCAAGCTTGTCGAATCTGTCCTGCCAGTCCGGAACATTCTGTTCCTTGAGGCGGATAAGATACTGTATGCTCAGTTTCATAGGCGTCAGAGGATTCTTGATTTCATGTGCAATCTGTCTTGCCATGTCTTTCCATGCCATTTCCCTTTCGCTTTGTGCAAGTTTTCTTGTACTTTCCTCAAGATCGTCTGCCATTTTGTTGTATGCAGTGACAAGGACTCCGAGTTCGTCGTCTTTCTTGTAGTTTATATGTTCTATCTTTTTGGATATATCCATGAACTTCATCTTCTTGCTTATTTCCGCAAGAGGTCTTGACAGTGAGTTGGAAACTGCGGATCCTCCGAATATCGCCGCTATTATCAGGAGTATGTATAGATTTATTATGGCGGCCAGTATGGATGAGGCGTCCTCGGTAAGCTCCGAATTCCTGCTGAAATACGGGATGTTTATTATGGTAATAAGGTCGCCGGAATTGTTGTATATCGGAGCATAAAGAGAGTTGTATTTTATCCCTGCTATTTCCTCTTCATGAATGTATTGTCTGTTGTTATTGCATATGATTGCCTTGTATGCTTCCGAATTCATTCTGCTGCTTGTCAGGAAACGGTTGAAAATCTCCGGCTGGGTCGACCTTATCAGTCTGCCGTGCGGGTCAAAAAGATTTATGTCGACCTGCGTATTGTCGGAAACCCTTCTCATGGCTTCGAAGAAAGGCATTGTGTTGATGTCATTGTATACTCCGGCATACTGGCAATAGTCTTTCAGTGCAGACTGAGTGGAATGCAGTTTTTCCTCCATGTGCATGGTGTTGCTTTCATTCAATTGCCCTATTATGAAAAACGAGGTGCCTGCTGCTATACATATGAGTGCGGATACAAGCGATACGGTAAGAAGCATGGTTATCCTTCTTCTGAAGGAATTGCGGTGCAGATCAAACAGCGGCTTCTTTTTCCTGAGTTTGAAGAATGTGTAGAAAATGCCGCCGAACAGAAGCGCTATATAGGAGAATGATACCAGATATGGTATGAAACTCCTTGACGGATGTGATATTACAATGATATTGTTGTCCGTCAGCCTGTTTATGAAATGTATGTTCTTCCCTTCCCTTCTAAGGTAATATCCCGGCTCTTCATCGAAATCTATATGTACAGGGTAGTTGTACCTTCCCTTGAATGCCGTAAGCCTGCCGTTGAGGTATTTTGCATAAGAGCAGTATTCCGGCATGGGAATGTTGTCATAATAGTTGTTGTCGGTGAGGAGTCCAGGGTAGCCTGACGCTTCTTTCGCCTTTTTTGATTCTATTTCTATGAAAAGGTTGAAAATCTTGTTGTGTACGAAATATGTCACCACAAGGAGGTAGTTTACCCTTCCGTTGAAATTGTTTATGAAGTATATGTTCGATGAATTGTGGAGTGGTATTCCGGAATTTGATATCTGGTTGTGGAAGTGTTTGAAGCAGTTGGTGCTCGGAGCGAATTCGTCGAGTTTGATGTAGTCAGACGGGCCGCATACGCTTACCGATATGTCGTATTGTCTTGTCAGCTGGTAGAAATAGTTTTCCACAAGCCTGTCCTTTATGTTTTCGCTGCCGCCACGTGTGTCGGCCAGAAGCCTGAGTATCGGGTCGGTAAACAGCTTCTGCTCCATCATGCTCAGTTGCAGTTCCAGGTCCAGATCCCTTTCCACGGCAAGTTTGTTTGACCATATCTTGTTCCGTTCGTATTCCTTTTCGAAACCCATGTAGCTGATGACGGATATGGTGTATGCGGAAATTATCAAAACGAATATGGCGGACGTTTTCCATCCGAATATGGAGTAGCGTTTTTCCTTCTTTATCATTACGGCGGCAAGCTGCATCATTATGAACAGGGACAGGAACAGCAATCCGTAAGTAAGGTATATTATAATTGTATATATGTTTATCTGCGTTACCTTGAAAAGGTCAAGCACTATACTTGAATTGTTTACGATAGAGATAAGTGTAGCGTTGATATACAGGGCAAGAGACAATATCACAGCGAAGGTTATACCTATCGTCAGCCTTTTTTTCGATTTGCTCAAATTGAAAAAATTGTACAGTATCCTGTTCCTCATCATGAAAAGGGATACCGCGATTATGAATATGAACAGGTTCGCCAGCAGTAACGTTGCCAGCGAGTTGAATGCGAAATCATCTGCATAAAGGGACGGGGAGAAGATTTCTGTGTCGAATCTCTGGATTGCGGCAAACCTTACGGCAGTCATGTAACATATGGCAAGACCTGTACAAAGAAAAATTTCTGAATAAAGTCTCCTGTGGCGGCTGTGAAACGAAATCAGTGCGGCGACAGACAGAAGTATTGTCAGCCAGTGCATCGAAATTGCATTGCGTACTTTTCTGAGCTGGAGGTTGTCTATTACCGTGAACAGAGGTTCTCCGTCTATGCTGCCGATGACATATCCTTCGTCCTGTGCAAGCGGTACGATGCTCATATGCCTGTCAAAGTGAAGTTTTTCGTTTACCTTGTTTTCGACAAGGGAGTTCTGGGATTCATATTGTGTCTGGACGAGAAGCGCCGTAATTAGATTGACCCTTTCCTGCCGGTAGGATTTCACTATATACCATCCAGACCCAAGATTCCTGTATGTATATGTCTCGTTTATTCCGGACAGCGGAGAGTAATACAGATTCCTGCTTGTGGAAGAAAAAAAGTTGCCATACCAGGTGGTGTATACGTCCACCTCGTCATTGCTGATCGGAAATTCGTTCGCCCATGACTGCAAGGTGTCCTGATTGTATTTGTATATTACCATGTCCTCAGGCAGGTCATCCATCTCAAGCCATTGGTCGACAGGAGTCTTCAGGGCCTTTTCAGCATATTCTTCAAGAATTCTCTGCCTTTTGTGGACCCTTTTTTCGAACTTGCTTATTTCTTCCTTTACATTTTTCTGTGTGGAGTCTATTGTGAACGGGATGAAGAAGGACAGCAGTGCCAGGAAAATGAACAGTGAAGTTCTTTTCTTGGACAGGTATGATGCTATGCCTTTTATCTTGTACAACATATTACGGATGATGATATGGCTCACCCCTCATTATGGTGAAAGCCCTGTATAGCTGCTCAATAAAAATCAGACGTACCATCTGGTGCGAAAACGTCATGTCGGAAAGGGACATTGATGAATCGGCCCTGCGGTAAACCGATTGTGAGAATCCATAGGCCCCACCAATTACAAATATAAGGTTTTTTGTGCCGTTCCCGATATTTTTTTCTATTTCTTCGGCAAACTTGACGGATGTGTATTTTCTGCCTCTTTCGTCAAGCACAATGACCTTGTCCCCGTTTTTTATAAGAGAAAGTATGGCCTCCCCTTCCTTTTCCTTTATCTGTTCCTGTCTCAGTGAAGATGCGTTTTTGATGTCCGGAATTTCGATATACCTGAATCCTGTATAGTGCGGCAAACGTTTGACATATATGGAAATCCCGTCACGCAAATACTGGAAAGAACTTTTCCCTATAGCAATTAAAGTTATGTTCATGCTGATATCGAGTTTCCGCAAAAATAATCATTATATTTCATATACGGCTGCCGTTATTTATTATGCCTTAATGTACAAGTCCGATTGGCAGGATTTTTGTTACGCTTTTTCTGCAACATGAGAGCGCTTGTCTACATATCGGCATTTATGTTGTCGTCTTTCACCCTTTTTTCGCAGGTTGAAAGCGATGTTTTCGTACCTCTTGGAAAGTATATAGGAAAAGGGGACAGCAAGAGTCTTTCCGCCTGGTTTGCGGACAACATGGAACTCGATATACTCGGGGATGTGAATGAATGCAGTAAAAGCCAGGCCGTCAAGATAATCGAGAATTTTTTCACGAGATATACCCCTAAGTCGTTCGATATTATTCACAAAAGCGGGAAAGCTCCCATGAAATATGCAGTAGGAGAGCTTTCGGCTGGAGGTGAAAAATTCGTCGTTACGCTTTTTGTCAAAATCGGTCCTGATAACAATCTTGTTCAGCAAATACGCATAGAGAAAAGATAAAATAGCTATATTTGCGCCGTTTAATCAATATTTTCTGAACTGATGGTAAAATTGTCGAAATTTTTGCCGCTGTGCCTTTGCACTGCTGCTTTTTCTTCGTGTGTTGACGCGGACTATGATCTCAGAACAATGGAGATAGATACTACTGTTTCCATAGGAGGGGATAATCTTGCCATTCCGATCGGAGTTACGGATACGGTCTGGGTGGCGTCATTCATGAATTTTGATGGTTCTTCGATTTCCGTTCTCGAAGACGGGACTTATGCGATGTATCAGGAGGGTACTGAATTTATGCAGATGCCTTCTCTAGACTGCAGCGGTCTTAAGCAGAATAATATTTATATAGACCGTTCAGTTTCGCTTTTGCCGGTTTCAGGTGCAAGGCAGACTGATTTGCCTCCTGTAGAATTCTCCGAGGATTTCAAATTCGGGATAACAATGGAACTACCGCGCGAGGTAGTATCTCTGGACAGTATTGAATTCAGTAAAATGATGTTGCATATGAGGTTGGAACCGTCGTACGGATTCAGCGGAACTGCGGATTGTGACCTGACGTTCGATTTCGGTGATGATTTCAGGATAGAAGGCGGTATTACGGAAAATATTTATGATTATTCGAAAAACGATGTCACTTTTCCGTTGGATATTTACATACCTGTGAGGGCAATACTGCTTGACGGTTCTGTCGTAGATTCACGTTTTGAATGGTCTGGCAATGTGACTGCAGGCGGAGATATATGTTTCCGGAATCTGGAATCCCTGCCGTCGTCAATAGAAATGACTGTTTCGCTTGAGAATATCACTCCCGACAGATTCACCGGCAGGATAAATGCTGATATCCCGGTCACAACCTTTGAATACAGGCTGGAAAACCTGCCTGAAATATTTACAGACGGGGATGTTGTTCCGGACTTCTACAATCCGTACATGCAGTTCGACATAGTATCGAATCTTACTATGCCTGTAACTTCTTTCGTGAATGTACATTCTTACAGTGGCGGCCATCCTTCGGATATGAATTTCAGTATCCAGCTACCGTATACGGATTCGGAACAGGAAAGTGCTGTTTCATACGAGATATCCAAATACAAGGTATCGTCATCTCCGGATGTAGTGCATATAGAGGAGAATCTCTCGCAGATCATGAATCCTGTTCCTGATCTGTTTGTCTTTGATTTTTCTCCGGTAATATCATCGGAAGAGCCCTGTGTATACAGTGTGAATGAAGAATATCAGGCATATCTGGATTATTCTTTCTACATTCCGTTCATGTTCGGAAAGGATTTTACAGTATCGTTTTCTGAGAAAATAGACAATATATCTTCCGAAGTTTCGGACCTGCTCAGGGACAATACCCTTTCCCTTTACGGGGAATTCACCAACTCATTGCCGCTTGATCTTCATCTGGTTCTCGTATGCCTGGATTATGCCGGCAACGAATTGCCGGTAAGGTCAAACGAGATAATCATACCTTCTTCAGATTCAAACGGAAAGGAAAGCAAGAGCAGTTTTACTGCAAGGATGGAAGGTAATACGGATGAGAACATATCGGCTATAGAACTTCGTTTTACTGCATCGGGCAATGAAACAGTACAGGGACTGCCAGTAAATGAAAAGGATTTCATCATAGTGAAACTCGGTGCCAGAATGGAAGGCGGATTTATAACAGACCTGAACAAAAAATAGAATTCATGAAAAATAAACTATCAATATTTGCTTTGGCACTCCTTGTCATGGTGCCTGCCGTAATTTCGGCACAGTCGCTGAAATCGGATTATTTCGTGACAGCATCATATGACAGAATAAAATTGAATCCGGCATTTGCTCCGCATAACGGGTATATAGGGCTTCCATTGGTAGGGGACCTTTATTTGAATGTCGGCAGTAATATGGCTGTCAATACTTTCCTTATTCCTCTTAATGACGGTTCCGGCAAGTTGGGTACATTCATGCATCCCGATGTGTCTCCGGAAAGGTTCCTGTCCAACCTGGAGAGTCAGAATTACCTGCATGCGGATTTTTCTACTTCCCTGTTTTCATACGGGCGTTATACTGCGGACAGAAACGGCTTCTGGAACATGGGCTTTTCCATGCGTACGGAAAGCGATGTCAATATACCGTATGAATTCTTCGATTTCATGAAAAGCGGAATGACATCGGACAATACACATTACTCGATAAGCGGGATGGGACTGACACAGTCCGTTTACATGCAGTTCTCGGCTGGTTATTCGCGCAGGATAAACGATAATCTACGTATAGGTGCTAACATAAAGATTCTTTCTTCTCTGATAAGGATGGACCTGAATATAGACCGCATGGATATAACCATGACGCCGGATGAGTGGATAATTGATACGGAAACGTCACTCGACGTCGCTGCCAAGGGTTTTTCTTTCGAGAAGGATGAAGAAGACAGAATTTCTTCGGTAAACATGACTTCCTTACCTGGTATGGCAGGTTTCGGGGCTGCAATAGATCTCGGAGCGGAATACAGGTTCGGCGGAATACTTGAAGGTCTCAATCTGTCTGCATCTATTACCGATTTGGGCGCCGTATTCTATGGACGCAATAATCTTCTTTACGCGGAATCGGGCGGAACCGTGAACTATACCGGTTTCAAGGATATGGATTATGAGAACATGGACATAAGCGGACAGGTAGATGAAATAACCGGCCTTTTTACGGAAATGGTGAATCTTAAAGAGTCTGCACCATCATCAGGAGTATCCGAAATGCTTCCTGCATCTTTCAGAGTCGGTGCGGAATATGAATTCTTCAACAATATATTGAGCGCAGGTCTGCTTTATACCGGACGTTTAAATGAGAGGAAAATGTATAATGAACTGACATTGTCATGCAACCTGAGGCCTTCAAAAACCTTTGCGCTGTCATGTTCATATTCTTTCATGAATATAGCCAATTCAATAGGCTGGGCATTGCACGTGACGCCTCCTTACGGTATAAATTTCTTTGTTGGAAGCGATTATACATATCTGAAGTATTCGACCTATTATGTGCCGCTCGATGATACGTTCTTCAATGTCCATTTCGGAGTAAGCATTCCGATTCAGGGCGGTAAAATGAGACGTGCCAATTGACGGATTCCGAAAGGTATGGAAAAACAGAGGCTGCATCGTTTGCATTCCAAATGCACATTGCGATGCAGCCTCTGTTTTATAAATCGTATATCCTCTTACTTTTGCCTGAAAAATATCTGTATCGGAACTCCGGTAAAATCGAAATGACTTCTCAGCTTGTTTTCAAGAAACCTTTTGTAATCGTCCCTTATATATTGCGGCAGATTGCAGAAAAATGCAAACGAAGGAGTAGGGGAAGGCAGTTGCGTAATATATTTTATGCGGATGTATTTGCCTTTTATGGATGGCGGGGGATAATTTTCTATTTCCTCCAGCATTATGTCATTGAGCTGTGATGTAGGTATTTTCCTGGATTTGTTCTCATATGTTTTCATTGCAGTATCCAGTACATCATGTATTCTCTGCTTGTTTATAACTGACGTGAAAATGATCGGTACATCTGTAAAAGGGGCTATCCGTTTTGCAATCTCATCCCTGAACTTCTTCATCGTATTGCTTTCCTTTTCGATTGTATCCCACTTGTTGACTACGATTACACATCCTTTTTTGTTCCTGATTATCAGATTGAAGATACTCATGTCCTGCGATTCCATGCCTGACTGTGCGTCTATCATGAGTATGCAGACATCCGATTCTTCTATAGTTCTTACGGAACGCATTACCGAATAGAATTCAAGATCTTCCTTGACCTTGTTCTTTTTTCTGAGACCTGCCGTATCCACGATTATGAATTCAAATCCGAATTTGTTGTAGTATGTCGAGACGGCATCCCTTGTGGTTCCGGCTACCGGAGTCACGATGTTCCTGTCTTCTCCGAGCAAGGCATTCGCCATGGAAGATTTTCCGACATTCGGCTTTCCTACTATTGCCAGATGAGGAATATTTTCATGGCCTTCATCGGCATTGCCGGTTTCATTTTCTGGAAGAAGGCGCAGCACCTCGTCGAGCAGGTCGCCTGTCCCGCTTCCGCTTGCGGACGAGATGCACCATGGTTCCCCGAGCCCGAGTGCATTGAACTCATAGGCCCCGTACATCTTGTCCCCCGAGTCTATCTTGTTGACTACGAGAAGAACCTGCTTGCCTGATTTTCTGAGTATCTTCGCTATGTCGGAATCATAATCTGTTATGCCTGTCCCTACTTCGCACAGAAAAAGTATGAGGTCGGACTCTTCAATTGCAAGCATAACCTGCTTTTTTATCTCGCTTTCAAAAACGTCATCCGAATTCGTCGTATAACCTCCGGTGTCTACTACGGAAAATTCTCTGCCGCACCATTCGCATTTCCCGTAATGGCGGTCGCGTGTCACGCCTGCAGTTTCGTCGACAATGGCCTTTCTCGTTCCTACCAGACGGTTGAATAATGTTGATTTACCTACGTTGGGTCTGCCTACGATAGCTACTATACTCATTTTATATGTAATGTTTTTAGAATTTAACACATGAAGCACCGCAATGTTCGCATGCTTCTTCAGGACATGAAATGCGGCTTTTCTTCTTTTTCCACATTTTCCTTTCCTGTTCCTTCGCGCATATTATGCCTAGTTTACGCATATCCTTGTTGTGCTCTATTTCCTTGTCGGGAAATTTCCCGTCCTTTCTGAATATGATGTTGAAACAGAGACAGAATACGCAGAAACCTACAAGTATTATGCTGGCTATAAGAATCTTCATAGTTGTCAGATTTCAAACCATTTTTCTTTGTAAGCAAGCGGTTTTTCGCTTATTTTCAGAATAGGAGCAAGCTGATGGGCTTTGAATGCCGCACCTTTTTTCAGCCTGATTATCCTTTCCGTTATTTCCCTGCCATATATTCCGGCAACTTCGTCTTCGGATTTTTCCTCTTCATGCAGGGCATAAAGCACAGGATCGAGAATATGGTATTCAGGAAGCGAGTCACTGTCCTTCTGGTCGGTCCTCAGTTCGGCGGAAGGCGCTTTTGTTAACGTGGATTCCGGAATAATTATCCTGTTGCGGTTTATATACGAGGCCAGTTCATACACTTCTACCTTGTACAGGTCGGCTATGACCATGAGCGCACCGCACAGATCCCCGTATAATGTACCGTAACCTGTGGAAAGTTCGCTTTTGTTCGAAGTGTTCAGAAGCAGCGCCCTGAATTTGTTGGAGTATGCCATGAGAATGGTTCCCCTGATGCGGGCCTGCAGGTTTTCCTCCGTTACATCCGGTTCTGTACCGGCAAACACCGGGTCGAGTTCCTTGATGAACCTGTTGAATATGGATTCGATTGGAACTACTGAATATTCGGAATCCAGATTTTCCGCAAGTGATACCGCATCTGTAATCGAATGCATTGTGGAAAACTGCGACGGCATCAATATCCCGTGGACATTCCTGTTGCCGAGGGCTTCCGCTGCCAGTGCCATTACGACGGCAGAGTCTATGCCGCCTGAAAGACCTATGACAGCCCTTTCCGCATCTGCCTGTTTGAAGAAGGCGCGGATGGCTGTTATGATTGTTTTATGAATTTCCTCTATCGGAATGTTCTTAAGCAGCATTTTTCTGTAACTTAAAATACGAAGTTCGTGCTTATGGACTTGTAGTTGTAAACCTTGTCGATCACGTCCGCGAAAAGTTCTGCAACTGAAAGAACCTTGATTTTTGACTTGTCTATATTTGGATCGTTTGACAACGGAATAGTATCGGAAACTACGATTTCGGTCAGTTTGGATTTTGCAAGCCTTTCATAAGCGGGACCTGACAGTACAGCATGTGTAGCCAGTGCCCTTACGCTCAGTGCTCCTTTATCCATAAGCATGTCGGCAGCCTTGGATATGGTTCCTGCCGTGTCGATCATGTCATCGATTATTATTACGTTGCGGCCTTCCACTTCTCCGATTGCAGTCATCGATCCTACTACATTCGCGCGTTCCCTGGATTTGTGGCACACGATCAGAGGGCATCCCAGGATCCTGGAATATGCATTTGCCCTTTTGGCACCTCCCATGTCCGGAGCTGCTATGGATATGTTTTCAAGTTTTAGATTCCTCAGATAAGGGAGGAATATTGAACTTGCATATATGTGGTCAACAGGAAAATCGAAGAATCCCTGTATCTGGTCTGCATGCAGGTCTGTTGTCATGACCCTGTCACATCCTGCAGCATGAAGCAGATTGGCCACAAGCTTTGCACCTATTGATACTCTCGGCCTGTCTTTCCTGTCCTGTCTTGCCCATCCGAAATAAGGCATTACGGCTATCACCTTGTAGGCTGATGCCCTTTTCGCCGCATCTATCATGAGCAGCAGCTCGAAGAGATTGTCTACCGGAGGGAAAGTAGACTGTACGATGAATACGGTGGCACCTCTGACGCTTTCATTGAATGCAGGCTGGAATTCTCCGTCGCTGAATACGGTTACTTCGGATTTTCCAAGTTCAAGTTTTAGCGATAATGCTATTTTCTCGGCGAGGTATCTGGACCCTCTGCATGAGAAGATTTTTATCATATGACGATGATCCATTGTTATAGTGATTTAAGTATAGTTTCAATATAGTCCAGAATTTCTTCCCGACCCTGTTTCTTTTCGGAAGAGGTGACGAAGGTCTCCGGAAGTTCTTCCCAGTACTGCAGCAGGAAGTTGCTGTTGCTTTCGATTTTCTCTTTCAGGGCATTCTGCCCAAGCTTGTCGCTTTTTGTGAAGATTATGGAAAAGGGGATGCCGTTTTCCCCGAGTTTCATCAGAAATTCAAGGTCGTTTTTCTGTATGTCATGTCTTGAGTCAAGCAGGACGAACAGGAGCACCATCTCTTCCGAATTCATGATATAGTCTTCGATGATCCGGTTTATCCTTTCGCGTCCCTTTTTTGAAACGCTTGCATATCCGTATCCTGGAAGGTCTACAAGATACCATGATGAATTTATCTTGAAATGATTGACAGTAAGTGTTTTTCCAGGCGTTGACGAAGTTTTTGCCAGACCGTTGCGGTTGCACAGATAGTTTATCAGGGAAGACTTGCCGACATTCGACCTTCCGATGAACGCAAATTCGGGGAGTTTTTCCTTTGGCTTTTGGGATATTTGCTGGCTGCTGCCGCTGAAAACAGCTTCTTTAATAATCATTTCGGTGCTTGTTTATCCTGCAAAGTTACAAACGATTATCCATTTTAGGAAAAAATGTGCGAATATTTTACTTACTTTGTGGTATAATAATATGCCTATGGAGCAGTTAAGTCTAAAGGAATTGCTGGACAGAGTACGGAAAGGAGTGGAGGAGTCTGTTCCCGGCAGGTTGTGGATAAGGGCGGAAGTAAGCGAGATAAAGGTAAATTATAGCGGACATTGCTATATGACGCTTGTTGAAAAGGGGGATGAAAATGTCGTAGCCAGGGCACAGGCCGTAATATGGTCTTCTTCATACAGGCTTATGGCTCCCTATTTCAAAAGTGTTACCGGGTCGGACATACAACCCGGAATGAGTATTCTGGCCAAGGTACAGGTTCAGTACAGTCCTCTTTATGGGATGAACCTGATAATAAGCGATATGGATCCTTCCTTCACGATAGGCGAAGTTGAGGCAGCCCGTCGCAGAACGCTTGAGCGCCTGGAAAAGGAAGGAATGCTGGAGTTGAACAAGTCGCTGAGACTTGCAGCGGTGCCGAAAAGATTCGCCGTGATATCATCGGAAACAGCAGCAGGTTACAGGGATTTCATCAGACATCTGCATGAAAATGAATACGGGTTCTCGTTCGTTACGGATCTTTATCCTTCGGTGATGCAGGGTGCGGAAGCTCCTGGATCGATTATCTCTTCACTTGAAAAGATAGCCGGTTCCGGAACGGCATATGATGCCGTACTTATCTTGCGGGGAGGCGGTGCCGTATCGGACATGGTATGTTTCGATGATTACGAACTGGCATTGAACATAGCGCAGTTCCCGGTTCCCGTCTTTACGGCAGTAGGCCACGACAAGGATTTCCATGTATGCGATGCCGTATCGTTCGAGTATATGAAGACGCCTACGGCGATGGCGGATTTCTTTATATCGATGTTTGCTTCCCTTGACGGCGAACTGGTGTCCCTTGCATCAAGGCTTGTCATGTCGGCAAGGGAAATATATGCCGAGGAAAGGATAATGCTTGAGAAACTTCATGCATCCTTGAAGAAACTCTTCGGGCTTTCGGTAAAGGAATATTTTTTCGGAAGAAAAAGCATGCTTGAGAACATTTCCGTGAAATTGCGCCAAACGGTGGACATGTATTTCAGAGAGCGCCGCAACGAGCTGGAAATAATTGGATTAAGACTTTACGCCTGCGATCCCGGAAGAATGCTTGACAAAGGTTATGCCCTTGTCAGTATATCGGGGAAAAGAATAGACAGTGTGAGGGATGCCGAAGCAGGGGATACGGCTGAAATACTTCTCAGGGACGGTGTACTGAAGTGTAAGGTGATTGAAAAATGTACTGAAAAACAAAATTGAAAACAAATAGACGGAACGGATGGAAACGAATAATGAAAAGAAAAGTGGGGAAAATGTTCCTTTTGTATATGAAAAGGCGGTAGAGGAGGTCAGGAACATTATCGGCAGTATAGAGAAAAATGAAATACCGTTTGAGAAACTGCCTGAAGCGGTGAAAAGGGCTGACGGGCTTATAAAGATGTGTCGTGAGGCATTGAGGAAGAGCGAAGAGGATATTATGAAAAGTGCGGAGTAAAGTATTGGGTGATGATCATAGCTGCGACTGGTTTTTTTGACGGTGTACACAGGGGACACTGCCATGTAATTGAAAGAATTAAGGAAGAGGCTGCGAAAAGAAGGGCCGAGAGTGCTGTAATTACGTTTTGGCCGCATCCGAGAAGCGTGCTGCAGCAGGATGCCGACGATCTGAAACTCCTTACTTCAGCGGATGAGAAACGTGACCTGTTGATTTCCTGCGGTATAGACAAAGTACATGTGGTTGATTTTACGAAAGATCTGAGCAGACTTACATCTTCCGAATTTATAAGGGACTATTTGAAAGGGCGCTTCGGTGTTGATGTCCTTGTAATAGGATATGATCATCATTTCGGGCGCAGGGATGTCGTCGAGCCTCCGATCGAAGAGGTTGCAGCCGCTTTCGGCATTGAGTGCATAAGAGTGGACAAGTGTTCGGAAGACGGGTTCGTCTTCAGTTCCACAAAAATACGCGCCCTGTTGTCGGAAGGTGATGTGTCTACGGCCAATTGTGCACTGGGATATAGATACGGGCTAAGGGGTGTGGTCGTGGCCGGAAAGAAAATAGGCAGGAAAATCGGATTTCCGACAGCTAATATTGAACTTTCCGATCCGAGAAAACTCGTTCCTGGAAGCGGAGTATATTTTGTATGGGTGGAGGTCATGGGCAGGACATATAAGGGAATCTGCAATATAGGTACAAGACCGACAGTAGACAGCAGTCCTTCCAGAACCATAGAAACGCATATTCTGGATTTCAATGATGATATTTACGGTCTGGATCTGAAGATGGAATTCGTGGAAAGACTCAGGGATACGGTAAGGTTCCCTACCGAGGATCATCTCAGATTGCAGTTGGAAAATGACAGGAAAAGAGCGGAAAATTTCTTAACTTCACCCTCTGAAATAAAACTTAGGTAATCGGGTTGCAAAATGGATGGAATCAAGGACTTTCTTTATGATATTCTGATACTCGCCATTCCTGTCGTCTTTACGATGATAGCTTCCGTAAGAAAAAAGAAGAAGCGCGGGGAACGCAGGTATGCCGGCGAAAAGGATACGGACGGCAGCGCTTTGCTGAACGGGCAGACTGGCGAAACAGGTGCATCAGACGTTCCTGCCGGTAATATTTTCGATATTATTTTCGGTTCCTCTGCCGATACAGGTGCGGCTTTCATGTCAATAGACGAGGATTCGGATGCCCATGAAAAAATTGCAGAAAATGAGACTGCGGTGGAAGCTGCTGTATCTGTCTCCACTGGTAACAGTGTATCGGATAATGTCCAGTCATGCGTCACTTCTCCGGCTGTTATGGAAGTTGTTCCGGATACCTCTCCGGATACCTGTGACAAGGATGAAAACTTTGTAAAAAAAGTAGGAATCAGGAATATGGTCATATCTTATGAACTGATGAATCCGAAGTATAAAGAAATTTGATAATAATAATATTTTATATATCTTTGCATAAATAAGGAAAAGATATGGAAAGTGGCGTCTGCTAAAAGGCAGCATGCCTCTTTTTGGTTTTTTATGTAATATACAATAAAAATTATAATTATGTCCAACATCCATTATGTGACAGCTGAAGGCCTGGAAAATCTGAAGGCGGAGCTGGCTAAACTGATTGCCGAAAGGCCTGTTATTTCCGCTCAGATAGCGGAGGCGAGAGACAAGGGTGATTTGTCGGAAAATGCGGAATATGATGCTGCAAAGGAAGCTCAGGGCTTGCTTGAACTGAAAATTTCCAAACTCGAGAACACTATTGCCAATGCCCGTGTAATAGACGAGTCAAAAATAAATACGGATCATGTGCAGATGCTCAACAAGGTCAAGATAAGAAATGTCAAGACCGGCGCGGTCATGGAGTATACTCTCGTGGGTGAAAGCGAAGCGAACATAGCCGAAGGCAAACTGGCAGCAGCGACACCTATAGGAAAGGCGCTTATCGGAAAGAAAAAGGGAGAAATCGTGGAAGCGAAGGTCCCTTCCGGAATAATACAGTTTGAAATCCTTGATATTTCCATCTGACAGCCATGAGTTCAGTATTTACTAAAATAATAAAAGGCGAGATACCGTCATATAAGGTGGCGGAATCCGATGATTTCTATGCCTTTCTCGATATAGCACCAATGGTGGAGGGCCATACTCTCGTGATACCAAAGAAGGAAGTCGACTATGTTTTCGATCTTGACGAAAAGACATATGAAGGGCTCATGCATTTTGCCAGAAAGGTGGCAGCGGCCTTGAAAAAGGCAGTTGACTGTAAAAGGATAGGTGTCGCAGTTCTTGGAATGGAAGTGCCTCATGCACATATACATCTTGTTCCTTTGAACAGGGAATCGGATATGGATTTCAAGGCTCCTAAAAAAACTATGACTCCGGAACAGTTTGCCGCTGTGGCAAAAAGGATATCTGATGAATTTATCAAACTGTGAACAGTAACAATTAGTGCATATGAAAAGATTATTCAATATTCTCCTCGTTTCATGTATTGCCATGGCCGGAGTATCATGCAGCTCGGATACTGCACTGATAGATGCCGGTATAGCAGGGGCGCAGGACAAGGATGTGGTAATAAAAAAACTAGAAGTTAACAGGGAAATTGTTCTGGATACCATCAGGGCGGATGCCAAAGGCAATGTTTCGTACAGGTATTCCTTTTCGGACAGAAATCCTGAGTTCATCTATCTGTACTACGGAAACAGAAGACTCGGTTCTTTTATCATAATGCCTGGCGACCGTATCTCGGTTAAGACGGATACACTGGGTTATGCCGGAACTTCATATATGGTGAAAGGCTCTGAAGAGAGTGTAAAGCTTACCGAATATGAAAAGGAATATGCAGCCGTGCTGTCAGGTTTCAACAGTCTTGCCGCGGAGTATGCTGAAGCAATTGAAAAGAATGACGGCAAGACAGCCGAAGATTTGCAGTACAAGCTGGGTGCCGCATATGTAAAGGCAAAGCAGAATGCCATAAAATACATATTCAAGAATATAAGGTCATTCAGCTCCATCCCGGTAATATACGGCAATATAAACGGAAATCTGCCTGTTTTTGCAGATGCGAAGGACGGCCTCTTCTTTAAAAGACTGTATGATTCGCTTTCTGTAGAATATCCTACATCTAAATATGTGGTTTCGCTTTTGTCCGAGTATGAAAGACGCCAGAACATACTGAATCTTTCCGACAGATTTTCCAATATAGAGACATCCAGCTTCCCTGATATAGTCCTGCCTGACATAAATGCGGAATACAAATCGCTCTCTTCTTTGGAAGGAAAGCCTATTGTGTTGTATTTCTGGACTATAACTGATGTAAACCAGAAGATGTTCAACCAGAAATTGAAAGCCGTATACGAAAAATACAAGGATGCCGGACTGCAGATATACCAGGTATGTCTTGATATGGACAAGACGGCATGGGCGAATACGGTAAGAACGCAGGAACTGCCTTGGATAAACGTATGTGACGGACTCGGAATATCGTCACCTGCAGCCAAAAGCTATAATATAGGAAAGGTACCTTCCATATTCTATATTGCGGCGGACGGAGACATCAAGGCGAAAGATGAATTCGAAAATCCTGAAAAAATAATAAAGACTCTGTTCTGACGAACGGAGTCTTTTTTATATATCAGATTATCTTCTTTTTGCTTATGCCGGCCACGAACTCCTTGAGATATCTCGGTTCGAAATAGGCTATGTCCTGAAAGTCCTTTTCTGCCAATGCTTTGGCTGCGGAAGCGGCCATATGCTCCGCAGAAGGTGATGTACATATGAACTCGGCCTTGGGATTGCTGATGATTTCCCTGAATTTGGAACATCCGTCTCCTATGAATGTGATTTTTCCATATTTTCCGAATTCTTCCGAAAAAGAAGTGGCGTCCAGAACTTTCGCTTCGGTTTCGCTGATACGTTTCCCGTGTGAGTCGTATACCGCACAGTACACTTCCATCCTTCTGGCATCTATCATCGGTATTATGATGCTGTCTTCTTCCGTTTTCCCGGCTGCGGCTGCGAGTATATCCAGCGTGTTTATCCCTATGAGTTTCGCTCCGGAACCGTAGCATATTCCCTTGGCCGTGGAAACACCGACCCTCAGCCCTGTGTATGAACCTGGCCCTTCGCTTACCGCCACAGCTGCAAGTTCGCCGTATTCCATGCCGTTTTCCTTCATGAGGCGGTCTATCATCGGCGCAAGTTTGGATGCGTGTGCTTTCGGTTCAGTAATGCAAATGCTTCCAATGACATCCTTTCCTTTGGACAATGCGGCTGAACATGCTCCAGTGCTTGTTTCTATTGACAATATCATGTCTTTATTCATACTTTCCCTTTTTTTTTCGCGAATTTACAGTTTCTGATGTAATATTCGATTACCTTTATATGAAAAAGATATTGCACGGCATCAGCAAGATGTTCGGAAACTGCACTCTGCATCGAAGAATGGGCTGAGATATAGTCGTTTGCGTTTATTATTCCCATGTCAAACCTTTTTTCGGCGGAACGCATGGATTCTTCTGCACGTCTGTATCTGTTGCCGGAGGCGATGTAGACACTGTAATAGTAGGCGGCTTCGTCAATCATCTTTTCCATTTCCACTATTCTCGACTTTTCCAATATTCCATAGTCGTATTCCGCTTCCTTTATGCGTTTTTCGGCATTGAAAATTGCCATGCTGTTCTGCATGGAGTTGAAAATCGGTATGTTGACTGCAAGTGAAATGCCGAGCCGGTCCTGTCTGTCGGGAACATGTGGAAGCAGTCTGTATGATGCTGAAATCCTGACTTTAGGAAGTATGTTGCCTATGGCAGCTCTGTATTCCGTTTTTCTTTTTTCTATTACTGCCTTCGCGGCTGCAATCTCGGGAAGAGAAGATATAATGCCTTTCACGGTTCCGTTTTCCGACATGCTCCCACTGTATTCGGAGTGAAGCGGTTTGAGTCTGAAAAGTTCTTCTCTGGCGGGAATAAGAAGACTTTCCGCATGCAGTCTGTCCCTGTCCATATTGTTCATAAGATAGTTGAGTTCTCTTTCGCTGTTCCTGATATTGTTGGATGCCCTGACGAGCTCTGCTGCCGCGGAAGCCATTTCCGCTTCCATGTCTATGAGTTCTGCCGATGCGAGCATGCCTGCTGATACGAGTTTCTGTGTCTTTTCATATTGGAGCCTTATTCTTTTTGCGCTTTCCATACATGTTTCTTCAAGTTTTACGGACAATATGACCTGCATGAAAGAACGTATTATATCTATTGCTATGCCGTTTTCGGTTTCCTTCTTCCCGGCTTTTTTTATCGTTATGTCGTTTCTGGCCAAGGCTATGCCGGCGATTCTGCTTCCTCCATGAAAAAGGGGCAGGGATGCATCAATAGAAAGATATTCGTCTCCTGTATACGTTTTCAGAAATGGCATGCTTTCATAAGAGACAGAAAAAGATGGTAAAAAACCTGATATTTCTGAAATCAGGTTGCCTTGACTTATCTTTATGCCCAGTTCTGCTTTTGCTACAGCCGGATTCCCAGACAATGCATGGGAAATGCACCTGTCAATGTCCCATATTCCTGTTTCTCCGTATTGCCCGTAAAGAACGGATAGTCTGGTTGCTATAAAAACAATAATGCAGATTGCTTTCTCTGCAAGCCTTTTTTTCGCAAGACACTCTTCAGAAAATCTCCCCCTCATGTTTTCCCTGCTTTCTTTTGCAGACGCAAAATAACAGGTTTCCAGAGATAATGTATGTCAAAACGTAAAAATATCGAATGACAAATTTACGGGATGTGCGAATGCTACAGAAGCCTTTTTACATACGGAAATATGGACGTAGCGGTGTTTTTCAGCGGAGTGTACAATACTGATTCCGATATCTCCTTGTCTGGTAGGAATTTCCACGATTTGTCAAGTGCTTCTGCCGCCACTATCAGTATGCTTATTATTATTCCGCTTTTAATAAGGGAGAAAAGCACTCCCAGACTTCTGTCAAGCCAGCCGAGGAGGGATACCTTGAGTATGCTCTGTATGCCACGTCCGATAAGGTTGACAACAAGTATTATTATGATGAATATTATGAGGAATGCCAGGACTTGCATTATTTTCGGATCAGTCGAGAGCCATCTTTCCATATGGATTGCTGCCAGAGACGAGAATCTGCAGGCAACATATCCGCCGGCAAAAAGGGCGACAAGAGAGAATAGCTGTCTGATGAACCCATTGGTGATTCCTGTATATATTGCAGGTATAAAGCAACATAAGATAACTATGTCGACAATATTCATGATGGATTTTTATTTTCAAAAGTACTTCATAAATATTATATTTGCAAATTCTAAAATTAATGACAGATGAAGTTTGCTGAGTACAAGAATTTAGATTTGGTGGAGATAAACCGCGCCGTGCTTGACAAATGGCGCAGGGAATCCTGTTTCGAGAATACCCTGAAGGCAAGGGAGGGTGCTAAAAAGTTCGTGTTTTTTGAAGGTCCTCCTTCAGCCAATGGAATGCCTGGTATTCACCATGTCATGGCAAGGGCAATCAAGGACGCTTTCTGCAGATACAAGACGCAGCAGGGGTATCTCGTTCACAGAAAGGCCGGATGGGACACTCACGGTCTTCCGGTGGAACTTGGTGTGGAAAAGATGTTGGGAATCACAAAGGAAGATATCGGCAAAACCATCTCCATTAAGGATTACAATGCAGCCTGCCGCAGGGAGGTGATGAAATATACAAAAGAATGGGTGAACCTTACGGAACGTATCGGCTACTGGGTGGACATGAACGATCCGTATATCACATATGACAACAGGTATATTGAAACATTGTGGTATCTTTTGAAGGATATATACAATAAAGGACTGCTTTATAAAGGGTATACCATACAGCCGTTTTCTCCTGCAGCCGGAACGGGATTGAGTTCGCACGAACTAAATCAGCCGGGATGTTACAAAGATGTTAAGGATACCACGGCGGTTGTGCAGTTCAAGGTGATAAGGGACAGCGTTTCGGAATTCCTGTTCGACGAATCCGGACTTCCTGTGTATTTCCTTGCATGGACGACTACCCCATGGACACTACCTTCAAATGTAGCCCTTTGTGTAGGTCCGAACATAGAATACATAAAGGTCAAGTCTTACAATCCGTATTCCGGAAAACCGGCCATATATATACTTGCAAAGGACTTGTTGTACAGCCATTTCAATAAAAAGGCCGAAGAAACCGCATTCGGGGATTACAGGCCGGGAGACAAACTGATTCCTTTCGAGGTGTATCCGGAAGCTGTCAAAGGACCTGAACTTGCCGGCATATCGTATGAACAGCTGATTCCATGGATAAAGCCTGAATCCAATACCATGAAAGTAATAACCGGTGATTTCGTCACTACATCCGACGGTACGGGTATAGTGCATATCGCCCCTACATTCGGTGCCGATGACGACAAGGTTGCGAAGGCGAACAACATAGCACCGTTCATGATAGTCGATACGGATGGCGTGAAACAGGCTCTTGTCGACAGAACCGGAAAGCTTTACAGGATAGAGGATATGGATCCCGTCTTCGTGAAAGAAAGGGTGGACAGGAATCTTTACGGAGAGTATGCTGGAAGATTCGTGAAGAATGCATATGACCCGAAACTTACCGATGCCGATGCCACTCTTGATATTGACCTGTGCGTTATGTTGAAACAGCAGGGACTTGCATTCAAGATAGAAAAACATGTCCACTCGTACCCTCATTGCTGGAGGACGGACAAGCCTGTACTCTATTATCCTCTTGATTCGTGGTTTATAAAGACTACCGCTGTCCAGGACAGACTTATAGAGCTGAACAAAACAATTAACTGGAAGCCTGAATCTACGGGTTCGGGGCGTTTCGGGAAGTGGCTTGAAAATCTTCAGGACTGGAATCTGTCCAGAAGCCGTTACTGGGGAACCCCGCTGCCGATATGGAGGACTGAGGACAATGCAGAGGAAATATGCATAGGTTCCGTAAGGGAACTGTATGCTGAGATAGACAGGTCTGTGGCTGCCGGATTCATGAAATCGAATCCATTCAGGGATGCCGGCTTCAATCCGGACGACATGTCTAAGGAAAATTATGAAAAGATTGACCTGCACAGACCTTATGTCGATGATATAATACTTGTTTCCGCTTCAGGAAAGCCTATGAAGAGGGAAACTGATCTGATTGACGTATGGTTCGATTCCGGGGCGATGCCGTTTGCACAAGAAGGACTTGCTAATCTGGGCAAGGAATGTTTCGGACAGACAGCCGACTTCATAGCTGAAGGTGTTGACCAGACCAGGGGATGGTTCTTTACACTGCATGCCATATCGACAATGGTGAGCGACAAGATTGCCTTCAAAACCGTACTTTCAAATGGTCTTGTCCTCGACAAGGACGGAAACAAGATGAGCAAACGTCTCGGCAATGCCGTCGATCCGTTCGATGCTCTTGACAAATACGGTGCAGATGCCCTTAGATGGTATATGTTGACAAATGCCCAGCCTTGGGACAATCTCAAGTTCGATTTTGCAGGAGTGGACGAAGTGAGGAGAAAATTCTTCGGAACGCTGTACAATACATATTCTTTCTTTGCATTATATGCCAATGTCGACGGTTTCGATGCGAAAGCAGATGAAGCTCCTGTGGATAGAAGACCGGAAATAGACAGATGGATAATATCCCTTATGAATACGCTTATAAAGGATGTAACGGCTGCCTATGACAATTACGATGTTACCAATGCGGGCCGTATGATATACGACTTCGTATGTGACCATCTGAGCAACTGGTATGTGCGTCTCAACAGAAAACGTTTCTGGGGCGGATGTATGGATGAGGACAAGCTAGCCGCATATCAGACGCTCTATTCATGTCTCGAAACCGTAGCCTTGTTGTCCGCACCTATAGCACCGTTCTTCATGGAGCGCCTTTTCCTTGATTTGAATTCTGTGTCTGGACGTCATGCCGAGAAGTCTGTACACATGGTACACATGCCGGCATTTGACGGATCAATGATAGACAAGGATTTGGAAGAGAGAATGGAACTGGCACAGAAGAGTTCATCCATGATACTGGCTCTCAGGAGAAAGGTTAATATCAAGGTAAGGCAGCCTCTTGCAAAGATAATGATTCCCGTGCTTGACGAACATCTGAAAGCTCAGTTCGAAAAGGTAAGACAACTTGTGCTGAATGAAGTGAATGTAAAGGAAGCGGAATTCATATATGATACAACCGGTTTGATAACAAAGAAAATAAAACCTAATTTCAAGACTTTGGGTAAGAAGTACGGAAAACAAATGAAGGAAATATCATCGGCATTCGGAACCTTTACCCAGCAACAGATAGCCGAAATAGAGATAGCAGGCAGTTATTCACTTTCCCTGCCTTCAGGTGATGTGGATCTTTCTACGGATGATTATGAAATAACTTCTGAAGATATGCCGGGGTGGCTTGTAGCTTCGGAAGGAAAGCTTACTCTCGCTCTTGACATAACTATTAACGATTCATTGAGGAGGGAAGGTGTTGCCAGGGAACTTGTAAACAGAATACAGAATCTGAGAAAGGACAGCGGTTTTGACGTTACGGACAAGGTTAACGTGAAAATCGAGAAAATGGACGAGATAGCTGACTCCATGTCTGAATTCAAGGATTATGTGGCATCTCAGACTCTTTCCCAGTCCATAGAACTTGCCGACAAGTTGGAAAATGCCTCCGAAGTGGAATGGAATGACGGTATGTTGAAAATTGAAATCACAAAAGCCTGAATCATGACGGAAAACGGAAACAGTGGATATAATCCGGCATTTATGAAAAGAGCCATCGAACTGGCTGTTAAAAATGCAGGCTCCGTAACCGGAGGGCCTTTCGGTGCAGTTATAGTCAAGGATGGCAGAATCATAGCAGAATCGGCCAATTCCGTTACAGTCGATAACGATCCGACCGCACATGCAGAAGTCAATGCCATCAGGAAGGCTTGCAGCTTTATTGGAAATTTTTCTCTGGAAGGATGTCATCTTTATACAAGTTGCGAACCTTGTCCTATGTGTCTTTCAGCCGCTTACTGGGCCAGAATAGAGAGAATATTCTATGCTGCTGACCAGAATGACGCGGCGGAAGCAGGATTCGACGATTCGTACATATACAGGGAGCTTGCCTTACCTGTGTCCGAAAGAAACCTGCCGGTAGAAAGAGTTATGCAGGAAGAGGGAAAGAAGCCATTTGACATGTGGATAGTAAATCAGAATAAAATTGAGTATTAAACCATTTTTTACTATCTTTACATATATAATATAATACCCAAAAAAACATAGTTATGGAAAAGGTTCGTTACAGTGATGAGGAATTGCAGATGTTCAAGGAATTGATTCTTGAAAAACTGGAGCAGGCGAAGGAAGATTATGAGCAGCTTAAGTCTGCCATTACGCATAGTACCAGCAATGATACTGAAGATACTTCGCCAACATTTAAGGTTCTGGAGGAAGGTGCGTCCGCCTTGTCCAAGGAAGAAGCCGGTCAGCTGGCACAGAGGCAGTACAAGTTTATAAGGAACCTTGAGGCCGCACTTGTACGTATAGAGAACAAGACTTACGGAATATGCAGGGAGACAGGAAAGCTTATCCCGAAAGAAAGGTTGATGCTTGTTCCTCATGCAACCCTGAGTGTTGAGGCAAAGAACAAGAGAGATTAGAATTTTATGAAGACATCGAAAGGGAAAATCGTTTGTATTCTGATTATAGCGTTGCTTGTTCTGGATCAGGTGACAAAGTTCCTCGTAAAGACCAATATGGTAATAGGCGAGGAAATACCTGTTCTGGGGGACTGGTTCAAGATATTATTCATTGAAAACAGGGGTATGGCATTCGGCATGCAGTTCGGAGGAGATGTCGGAAAATTCCTGTTGACTTCATTCAGACTGATTTTTGCCGGTTTCGTGATAGTATATTTGAGGAAACTCATATTGTCGAATGCCAAAACAGGTGTCCTTGTGGGGATATCTCTAGTATTGGTAGGAGCATTGGGAAATATTGTGGACAGTCTTTTTTACGGTATGGTATTCAGTGCGTCGACTCCTTCGGCAGTTGCAGAGTTCCTTCCTGAGAGTGGAGGATATGCACCGTTCATGATGGGAAGGGTAGTGGATATGCTTTATTTTCCGTTGATCGAAACGACATTGCCGGATTGGGTGCCGATATGGGGAGGAGAGGAGTTCATTTTCTTCAGACCGATATTCAACATAGCGGATTCATGCATAACGGTCGGCGTCCTGTATCTTCTGATTTTCCATAGAAAATTTTTGGCTAAAGACTGGAATCATTAATATTCCAGTCTTTCTTTTATTTTTTCTTTTGAGAAGTGTATTCTGCTTTTTACAGTTCCGAGTTTCAGATTCAGTTCTTCCGCAATTTCCTGATATTTGTATCCGTTGTTGTGCATCATGAAAGGAATCCTGAATTCAGGTGCCAGTGCCGATATTTTTTCTTCCATTTCCCTGCAGGAAAAGTCTGACTCCGGATTGCAGGATGACTGTCTGTTGTTTATCACATATTCGTGTATGTCTTGAGGAAACATGGAATTCCTCCTGTTGTTGCGTCTGTAATTGTTGATAAACGTATTTTTTAATATGGTATACATCCAAGCCTGGAGATTGGTTTCCATGTTGAATTTATCGCTGTTGCTAAGTGCCTTGTAATATGATTCCTGTACAAGATCCTTTGCATCATCCAGATTGCTGGTCAGTGAAAGTGCGTAACTGGTAAGAGTCTGTTCCATTTCCGCCAGCCTTCTTCCGAATGAATTGTTATTTTTGTTCATCTTGAGTTAATTTAAAATTCTTATAAAATTAGAATTTTTATTATTTATTATATATTCAATTATGCAAATAGCGAGCCAGAAAAAATTACGGTCGTAAAAGATTAATTAAATAAATTTATTTTGCATAATTGGAAATTATATCTATCTTTGCAATCCCAAAAGGGAAAGGAGAGGTGGCAGAGTGGTCGATTGCGGCGGTCTTGAAAACCGTTGAACTGAGAGGTTCCGGGGGTTCGAATCCCTCCCTCTCCGCAAAGCGAATGTGAAAACATTCGCTTTTTTTTGTTTAGGCGTAGCCTAAAACAGCTCCTGGTTCGGGATTGATGCAGATGCCTGCATCTGTAAATCAAGTATGGACCAGGATCTATATGCGCGTCAGGGCAATAAAAAAGCGAAAGTTTGTCACAGATACTTTGCAAGGGCCCCTCCGGCGAGGAGGAAGGGAATGCACAGCATTAGCCTTAATATCATCGGCTATGTCAATCTAAGGTATCATGGCTTTATAATCGCTGTGCCCTGTCCATTTCATAACAACCTGTGCAGGAATGCCGAGAGCCAGCACATTACAGATGAATGTACTTGTTCAGTTCTATACTCAGACTGTCTGCCGTTTTAACTGTAGTAACTTCTATATGGTCGTACTTGTAAAACAGCAGAACAGGAAAACATCCCGCACATATTCCGGATATTGCTTCTCCTTGGAATTCAAATTCCTTGAACACGTTTTGAATTCAAGTATAGTATAGCCTGTACCCTCGACTCGAATAATGAGTGGAGCGGTCTCCGGTCTGGATTCCGGTTGTTTTGGCAGGTGGCCTACAGATGTAGGCCACGATGAAAATGAATAAATTTATACGGTTGCTCTGAGGTTGCGGTCATCGTTATTCCTTGTCCCAACATTCGTCACCAACATCTTCGTAACTTTCATTATTAATTCCGTCGATATAAGTTACCGTTATTCGAACACTATATAACGGCGGGTAACCATATCCCTTCACCGCAAGTTCTACGGATCCTTTTTCATCGTAATAAAGTGTTGAATACTGAGCTTCATCAAGAAAAAACTTACTTAATTTCTGATTGTCCGGAACATTCGGATTCTGGAATTGCTCAACACTTCCGACAGGTTCACCGTACTTCTTTGTTAATTCCTCTTTCAGTTCATTGTATTTCGTCTCGCAGTCACGCCAGCTATTTAATGTCGGATATAACAGCGACACCTGGTTCACGACGTCTGCGTCAGGTTTCGAAGCGACAAGCACGAAATAACCGGTCACACCGTCCTGTTTAAAAGGACCTATCAATGTTTTATTACTAACCTCGGTCAGCACTTTGGCATTGGACTGCTTCTTCTGTATCTTCTGGATAAATTTTTGTTTCGGACCATCTATTGCTGTACCCCAAAACATCATGTGGTCGGATGACTGACAGGCCGTCATCAGTACCAACACCACAAGGAATAAAAAAGATGTACATGACTTTTTCATATCATTCTCTATTATGGTTTGATTACTAAAATACTTATTTCTATTCAACAGTCGGCTGCGGGATTAAAGTGATCAATAGTGATATTCTCATTGATACCGTTCTCATTCCACGGCATCAGATAGGGAATATATTTTCCTTTATATCTTCCTGACACGCTGCGCTCACCGGCCATCCTTTCTTGCAGTGACACGGTGCGCCCAGTCTCCGTGTGCATACCGTATTTTTTCAAAATTCATACACCCAACGCGCATAATATACATTCGGCGTATCGCTGATCGTTAGACTTTTATACATTCTGTCACTTCCAGGGTTAAAGAAGTGAGCGTGGTATCCTTCTTCATAATCCAGCCAATATTCATCCTTTGTATTGAACACATCGCCGCCTGCACTTTTCAATCCTTTATTCAGTGTTGCGAGATTGACATTGATGATTTCCATTTCTTCTTTAGAAGGCAGCCGAAAAGTTTTGTCTGCGTAATAAATTTTACTTTTAGCTGCGATATATGTAAGTTTTTCCTTTTTCAAAGAAATGAACTTTCCATGTGCGCCGGTTTCATCGATGCTGAAAACTATTCCCCTCAATCCATTTTTCTCGTACAGTTCTCCGATCCGATAAAATCCAGCCTCCCGGCGTTCCTGGTCGGCTTTGGCCTTTGCTTCAGCTTGTCTTTTTCGTTCTGCCTGTGCCTGCGCTTCTGCCTGTTTCTGTTTCTCTTCAGCAAGACGACGCTCTTCAGCCAAACGTTCCTGTGCTGCCCTTTCCTCTTCTGCCCGTTTCAGTTCTGCTGCACGACGTTCTTCCGCTGCACGACGTTCCATTTCCAAACGTTCCTGCTTCTGTTGATAGACATAATATCCTGTTCCGGCTGCTGCAAGCACAAGAACTGCCAGAAAAGCCAATATATACGGACGACGTTTTTTGCGGGCCGCGATACGTTGCAAACGTTGCTCTTCCGCCTGTTTTTCGCGTTCGAGACGTGCCTCTTGTTCTGCACGCTCCTGTTCTTCCTGCCATAGCCGGCGCCGTTCCTCCATTATGATACCGGCTGCACGGATCAATTCTTCGGTATAAAGTGCGGGCTTGCCTACAATCTCGCGCAGTTCAGAATCATTTTTCTCCCGTACCTGCGGAAGCAGTTCTTCGGATTTCTGTCGTATCAGAAGTTCGCGTTGGCTTGCTTCCACCACTTCAGGACGATAAAGACCGGAATTATCTATAATCTGTGTGAGTTTTCGTTCGTCGAAATGCTGAATATCTGTCGAGTCTTCGAATTGTTTCCCTGCATCAGGGTGAGAATATGTCGGATTCGACGTTTTTTTGCTTCGTCCAAGAATCAATAACAATAATCCGGCAATTGATGCGATTATACCTCCTATCATCAACAGCGCCACGCGAGAAGTATCGCCTCCGAATTCGGATACGAACTGGTATTCTGCAGTCTCCTGAATGGAAAGACCATAAATGAATGCTCCTACACCTCCGATGAGCAGGAGTATTCCAATAATCTGCTTCAAATTCATTTGTATATAGATTTGTTTAAGTTCGGGTATGTTTGCCTATAAATGAGATAGAGGATAGATTCCGATCGTGCAGTTGGCTTCGGCGTGGTTGTTATACACCTGATAACCTCCCGTGAATTTAAAATATTTCCCATCCTTTGAGTATCCTATACGACAGTAATACGCTCCTCCCCATTGAGAACCTTTTAGCTGAATTTCATCTTTGTCTATGGCATATTCCTGTAATTTCCCAAGGGTAAGTTTACTGTCACTGCGAGTGTATTCAGACAGGTCATAAATGTTGTCTGCGTACTTAACAAGGTCTTTTATGGTTTTCTCCAGATACTTGCGGCTTTGTTTGTGATTTTTTGTCTCGAACGTGAAAAATATACCGTCATTATTCTCTCCATCGGCATAAGGCCCTTGGAATTCAATTAAATTTGTGGGTGGTCTCAAAAAAGGAGCTCCGACAGATTCGAACAGAGCAGGTTCCCAGTTTTCAATCTTTTGCCGGTTATTGCAAGAAACCAGGACGATCATTGCAACCGCTCCTAAAATAAAAAATTTGTGTTTCATAGATAAAGTTGTTTTCGCCCGTTCCCCGGCGGAGTTATACATGATAAAAAGCGTGGAACAGTACATTTATCTGCTTATCGATGCCTTAAACTGCCTGCATTTGTGGAATCATGAAAAAGTTTAAGTTTAGTAAGTCGAGAAAAACGAACGCTTCTATTCTTGTGTTACGTTCTATAAATATGTCATAGGCATTTCTGTCAAGGATTTGATTTGTTGCAGTAAATATAATGAAATATCGGAGAAAAAAGAAAATTGTTTACCATGTCGTTACGGATTTGCCTGTCGTGAATATTGCTGTCAAATTGATGAAAACGGTGTCTTTGCAGCACACGATGATGTGGTTCATATATATGTATTCATTGTTGTCGTCGCTGTGAACAGAGCCAAAATTTTTATCTTTGTATTTGACATTCATAAGATAAATCGGGCTGTCATGGGAAAAATACTCTTTATAAACGCATGTGTCAGGGATGAATCAAGGACAATGCGACTGGCCAGACATCTGTTGTCGAAGCTGGAAGGTGATATGGAGGAGGTGAATCTGGCTGAAGAAAAGATACCGGTCATTGACGACTGGAATGTTGTCCTGAACCGTGAGTCTCTGTTGCAAGCCGGTAGGACGGACGCGCCTGAGCTTGCCCATGCATGCCGGTTCGCTTCTGCGGATACAATCGTAATTGCCGCACCTTACTGGGATCTGGCTTTTCCTGCAATGCTTAAGGTTTATATGGAGCATGTGACAGTATCAGGAGTGACGTTCAGATATTCTGAAGAGGGAATTCCGGTCGGCATGTGCAGGGCGCGCCGTATGATTTATGTAATGACTTCAGGCGGACCTGCAGTCATGAATTTCGGCCACGACTATATTGATGCATTGTGCAGGAATTTTTACGGTATAAGGGAGACCATGCTTTTCAAGGCGGAGAATCTTGACATAATAGGCAATGATGTCGAGAAAATCATGGCTGCTGCATTCGCTGAAATAGATGAGGCTGCATCGAAATTCTGAATATCAAACACCTGTGCCATGAAAGAAAGGTTATTGTGCACCTGTGCCGACCATATAGTCGCAAACAGAGTGACGGACATACTGGAAACGAACGGTATCGCCTTCCGCCTGCATGACGAAACGGCGGATATGCGTCCCGGAACTTACGGATCCGTACCGGGCATCGCAATCTATGTTTTTGACAAGGATCATGAAATGGCTGCGGCACTGGTTGAACCGGTTACCGGAAACAATACGCAGTATGTGGGTCCATATTGTCTGAAGTTTCGAATGATTGGGGCATCAAATCACCGGCTGCCGACTATGTCGCGCTGGCGCTCCTGTTGTCGTCATTTGTCATGATGATTGCCTGCAGGCATCTGAATGCCAATTACAGGTGTAGGAAGTGCGGCAGAAAGTTCTTTCATGTATAGAGTACGGTACTTTTCACTGACTTTAAGTGCAAGGAAAGTGCAGCCGGTGAGGTCATAACTCCTGTTTTAAATTGTTCCCTTGCAGGTAGAAAATACTGCGCTTCCAACCCATATAAAGGCACATTCGACGGTGGCAACCATACTATCACGCTTCTGACCGATAATGGAAGTAATCAATATGGGGGCCTGTTTGGATATATTGGCGAAGACGGCACGGTGAAGAACGTAACACTGAAGAATGTATGGATAACAAGCGGTCACAGTATAGGCATGGAGCTGCATCCGCATATCTAAGGCTTTATATAATTTTCCACTGCTTCCAGTCCTCCTGATGACAGTTCCACTTTGTATTCCCGTCCGGTTGGACTGCGTAATATGCAATACCTGTGTTTCCGGTTTACCTTATATATGAAGTTGCAGTTGAGAAGAAGATTTCGTCCTGCACGGATGAAGTCTCTCTTGTCCAGTTTGCTTTCGATGATACCTAACCTTTCCAATACGATTTCTTCGCCTTCTGTCAGTACCATATTGGAATAATTACCGTTGGCGCGTAAATAAACCACTTCGTTCCTGCCTGCATACAGGATACCGTTCAAGGTGTGAAAAGGAACTTTTTCTGACTGAACTCTGAACTGAGTTGAAGAAGACAAGTTTATCATGGTTGATATGGAAATAACGGAAGTCTGTGCACATAACCTGTGTTTTTCATATTAAAAACATATCATATTCACCTTTTAATTCTCCGAATTATGAAAAAGATTTATTTTTTTATTGTTATGGTTTTTCTTGGGTTGAATGTCTATGCTCAAGATAATGGTTTCGGCGTGCGTGCCGGTGTGAACATAGCCAGCATGACCAATTATAATTCCAAAGTCGGATTTCATGCAGGCGGTATGTATCGTCTGCAGATTTTATCCAATACGCCATTTTTTTTCGAACCTGGATTAATGTTGCAATTCAAAGGAGGAAAGCTTTCCCAGTCAGGTGTATCATCTACGCTTAACCTGGCCTATGTGGAAGTTCCGGCAGTCTTCGCTTATCGTATCCAACTTAATGATGCATGGGCTGTTCAGCCTTCTTTAGGCCCTTATTTCGCATTCGGAATTACCGGAACCGTCAAGCAGTCTTACATGGGGCAGACTCAGAGTTATGATCTGTTCGGTTCGAACGGAGCACTTAAACGCGGAGATATTGGATTGAAAATCGCAGTTGGAGCATTGGTAAAGCGTATATATTTTGGAATCGGATATGATCTGAGTTTTATTAATTTACCGAAAAATTATACTGAAGGAGATCGGAAGATGAAAAACGGATCATTCATTGTTTCAGTCGGATACAATTTCTAATATGTAATCTGAATATTATTTTGACTTTATTGTAGATAAATCATAAAAAAAAGTAAATAAATCATAAAACGTGCAGTTTAAGATACCTTAACTTTAACGGTTATATCGATTGTTTCAGTTATTTCAGGTATATGAGAAACTGCCGTTTTTGTTTTCTGCATATTATATCTGTTCTTTACCTTTTTTCTTGCGTGAAAAGGCCAGGTGCGGATGACTTTTCCGGAAATATTTGCCGCACTCTGATAGTTTACCTTGCAGGAGACAACAATCTTTCACATGAAGTCAAGTCTAAGATTTCGGCATTGCATGCAGGTTTCGTGAAATCGGATTATGAAAGAAACAGACTGGTTGTGTTTGCCGATTACAGCAGTGCCGAATCCGAGCTCCTGGAAATTACCTCTGACGGGATTGTAACGCTGAAGAAATACGGGGATTTGAATTCGTCGGATCCTGATGTGCTTAAAGACGTCATTGGGGAAATATTCAGTATGTACAAGTCTGATTCTTATGGGTTTCTATGCTTCTCTCATGCCACGGGGTGGCTTCCTCCAGGTGCATTTTCCGATCCTGAAGGTTATGCGGCTTCGACAAGATCTCTTTTTATGGACGGGTCGGATGAAATGGAATTTGCTGATTTTTCAGAAGCTGTGAGACTTCCTGACGGTTCTAAATATGATTTTATGATTTTCGAGATGTGCCATATGGCCGGTATAGAAGTAGCGTATAGCCTTAGAAATGTCTCCAGAAACATGATAGCCTCATCAGCTGAGATAGTTTCACCAGGGTTTGTCGAAATCTATGAAGACGAACTCTACAGACTTTTCAGTGATATTTTCGATCTCAAGGGATTTGCAGAAGCTTATTTTGCACATTGTGACGGGCAGTCTGGCGCACGGAGATCGGCAACGGTTTCCGTATTGGACCTTGATAAGATAGGATTGCTTGCCAGAGAAACGGGAAATATCGTGAAAAACGGGAAGTATCTGATTTCAGACCCCGATGGAATACAGCATTTTGACAGGAATATGATTCACATGTTTTTCGACCTGCGTGAATATCTGCTTGCGGTAACCGGAGGAAATATCGCTTCACTGGAAACATTTGATGAACTTATGAAGGAAGTAGTGCTATATGCAGCTGCTACGCCTTCGTTCATGTCAGGTTACCCTTATTCGTTCAGGATAAATTATCATAGCGGATTGACGGTATATATAATGCAGCCTCAATTTTCTGTGCTTAATGAGGATTACAGGAAGACAGGGTTTTTCATGGACAATCTTGAATGAACCCATGTCGTATTCCGCTTGTATTTCAAGTGTAATAAAATGCAATAAAAGTGTAAAGGTTCCCTCTGAATGTATGATTAATTTTGGATATTAGTAAGAAGTGTAATGTATAATGTCATATAATCAATTATGAACAGATTTCATAAATACATGTCTGCCATTCTGTTCCTGCATTTCCTGCTGCCTTTGCAGGCACAGGAACGGAAGAGCAATGACATGTTCCGTTATGCCATCGGCGCAAGCTCTATAGATACGTCATTATTCAATAATCTGTCATCGGCCCGCAAGCTTAAGAATTTCTTTGACAGTCTCAATGCATCTCCCGATGCTTCGATCAGGAGGGTTGAGATTTTCTCTTCAGCATCGATGGAAGGGGATGTGACAAGTAACAGAAAGTTGAACATGCTCCGAAATGAGACGGTAAAGAGTGTATTGAAGAAAATGTCGGACATACCTGATTCACTTATACAATGTGTGGACGGGGGTGTTGCATGGGAAGAATTGAGAAATGCAGTGGATACGTCGGGTATGCAGTATAAGGAAGAGGTCTTGTATATACTGGATAACGAACCGGAAGAGACTTGGGAACACGGTGTGCTTGTTGACAGCAGAAACAAGCATTTGATGGATCTTCGCGGAGGCCGCCCTTATAATTATATGAGAAAAACTTTTTTCCCGGCTTTCCGCTATACCAGGATAAGTATAGTCTATTCCGGGAATGTAAAAAATTACGGCAAGTATGAAAAGGATGTTCTGGAAGATGCGGTTGCAGACGAGGGTACGGAAAAGGAAGCTGCCTTGATGGTTGAGATTACAAGGGATTCGTCGGAAGCAAAGACCGGGATGGAGCGGGTGATATCAGATACATTGCCGCAGACTCCCAAGGATACAGTAATATATGTACCCGAAACTGTACCGGAAAAAACAGCCGGATCATCAGTAGAAAATGTTCATGACAGGCAGCCGTCCGTGAAAAAGGATTCTCCGATGTTTGCCGTAAAGACAAACGTGCTTCTTCTTGGCGCTGGCGTTGCAAATGCAGGGGTAGAGGCAAGGATAACGGACAGGTTTTCATTTGATTTTCCTGTAATATACAGTCCTTATACAATTAAAAACAATTATCGCCTCAGGGCATTGGGGTTCCAGCCTGAATTTAGGTATTGGTTCGGTTCTTTCTCGAAAGGACATTTTGTAGGACTGAATGGAAATTTTGCATGGTTCAATGTGGCTCTGTCGAATGACAACCGTTATCAGGATACCGAGAACAGGCCTCTTATGGGTGCCGGAATCAGCTACGGGTACTCATGGAAGCTTCTGCCGTCTCTGTCTCTGGAGTTCACAGTCGGTGCAGGATATGCAAACATACATTATGATGTCTTTTATAATGTAAAGGACGGGATATGTTATGATTCCGGAGTGAAGGGCTATTGGGGTATTACCAAGGCCGGAATAAGTGTGGTGTATACTTTCAATTTCAGAAAATAGGAGGTACTGATATGAAAAAAATATTATTCATGCTTGCTGGAATCCTGCTTTTCATGTCGTCCTGCAAATTTGTTCACGAGTATACGGAGGGACCAGGGGTTGACCCGTCACTAATAGATGTCAACCTTTCATTGTCCATAGATATGGATTTGAATGATGAGGACCCTATAATACAGACTTATAAGGATATGTTGTCCTCACGTTTCGACATAAGATATATAGTGGAGATATACAAGGTGTCCGATTCATACGCGGAAACAGTGGGTAATCTTGTAAAAAGAATAGTGAAGACGGAAGAAACGATAATAGAGAACGGTATCTACAGGATAGATGAGGAAATTTCCCTTCATGCCGGGATGTACAGCGTGATGGTGTGGGTGGATTTTGTTAAGAAAGGAACGGATGGTGACTATTATTACGATACTTCCAATCTGCATGAAATACGTGTGAATCTTGTGGACGGTTCATATAAAGGATATGATGCAACGAAGGACGCATTCTCCGCACAGAAGAACATGGATCTTATCCCTTATGCAAACGAACGTTTTGCGGAATACAATATGGAAATTCCCGTAAAACGTCCGTTCGCGGTTTATCAGGTGGTTACTACGGATGTTGCAAAATACAAGGCCGATTATGCCCAGGATATATATCCTTCCGTCGCGCCTTCGATATCCCAGGCTGTCTACGGATTGTATTTTCCTATGGGATACAATGTGTATTACGGCGTCCCTGATGATTTCAAGGCAAATGTTTCATATGATTATCAGGTAGTGGAGACGGTCGAAGGTGAAGAAGCAATTATTGCATCGGACTATGTTTTCATAGATGACAAAGATACATTCTATTACCTCAATTTCAGCGTGAAAACTGCGGACGGTAAGACAATAACTACAGTAAAGGACCTGAAAGTGAATCTTCAGCGTAACAGACTGACCATAATAAGGGGAGATTTCCTTACAAGAAACATAGATGACGGGGAGATAGGCATAGATCCCGGTTTCGATGATGAGATAGTGGTGCCTATAGGATAATTGAGGTGTCAAACTATAAAAAAGAAGATGATGAAAAATATAAATTTTCTGTTGATGGCCATGATTGCCGTATTGACGGTATCGTCATGCGAATCGGAAAATCCTGCAAGCCGCGGAGAAGAATACAACGTGACCGTAGGTATACCTGATCCGATGGACAACTATTCAAAAGCTTCCGCATCAGATGCATTTTCACATCTCGGAGGTGCTTTGAACGTTGATCCTGCCGAATTCGATCTGAGATATATAGTTGAAGTATGGTCCAAGGACGATTCTCCGGAACTTCTTTACAGAGAAATAAAGACGGTGGACGGAGATTTTGCTGTAACTCCGGTGTCATTCGGGTTGAGGCTGGAACAACTGCCTTGTTATCTTGTATTCTGGGCGGATTTCGTGAGAGAGGACATGTCAGAGGATCTTCATTATGTTACAGAGGGCAATCTGCAGAATATCAGATATTCAGATGATATAAGTTCAGCCGGTGACCTTGCTTCCGATGATATGGACGCCTATTGTGCGGTGGAACTGGTAGAATCAGTTTCTTTACAAAGCAAGAGGAAAATAGTTTTAAAAAGACCTTTCGGGAAATTGCGACTGCTGGCAACGGATATTGTCGATTCCGGTGAACTTGAACCTGCGGAACCGAAATGGGCGACAATAGATTTCAAGAACATACAGTTTGCAAATACGTATAATGTGCTTACGGACAGAGCGGGAATGAGCGGAGATACCAGATCGGCAGGCAAATTCGATTTCAAGGTCATAAAGGAAAACGCACTGGTCGGGAAAAACATTTACGATAATGTGTATCTGCTAGGATTCGACTATTTTTTCGTGGCTGACCAGATTCCTTCATATTCTATGGATGTTACCGTATACGGCGATGAAGACAGGTCTTTTGCCCTTGGTACAAAGAATCTCTCTGGAATACCTGTCGTTTCGGGTAAACTTACGACAGTTATAGGTGATTTCTATTCAAATTCAGGTACTGTAAACGTAATAGTCGATGATGCATTTGACAACGATGAAAAAGTGGAAAATTGATTCGGCGTGGTCGAAGACTTTATGTCCGGTGAGGGGGCTGCTAAATCTGCAATCCCCTTTTTTATGTTTTTATGTACAAAAGATAAAATTTATATATTTGTAGCATGAACAAAATGTTCATGCATCCGGGATATGTGAAAACAAGATTTATAATATAATTTTTTAACCAGCGTTTGCTATTATTCGGAATGGCCTGAAACCTAGGAAATTTCAAAACCAATACACGAATAAGCGAGTAAATGCCTGCGCTGATGCGTGGGCGGAACTTGTCTGTATTGGTGGGTTTTCCTAGGACCTAAGGCGTAGACAATGTTTCGTCTGCGCTTTTTGTTCCGGGAAACCTGCCGCAATCCCGACATATAGTTTACGCACAAATCAGATCAATTATGTGTAAAAGAGGATTTACAGGTTCCCCATGCGGATTAATTTCATTATCGGAAAAGAAGAAAACAGAGTATTGTCCCATGTCATAAACTGACGAGTCATGAATGATGATATGGGAAGGGTCTGCATTGCATGCAGATCCGTATTTCCGTCATATATAATTGTTTATGACGGAAATAAGGGGGATAGTTTCAGATTCTGTTCCGAAGATATGTCTGCCCTGATTTTTATATTGGAGGGAAGTACAGGTCTTTCTCCGTCATGTGAGGAAACCGGTCAGCAATTCGGAAAATATATGTTTTTTCTTTTGCCCATGGGCAAGGAAAATACGGTTACCGTGACTTCCGATTCTACCAGACTTCTGCTTTACAAGTTTAATCCTGATGCGTTGTATTGCATACGCCATTTTCTGAACGGCCTCGACGGATCCGGAGAATCTCCGGAAAGCAATGCGGAAGGGCATTCTTTCCTGAGGATGTCGGACAAGTTATACCGTCAGCTGGCGCTGCTTCCGGAACTGATAGGATCAAGGAAATACTGTTCGCATTACTATGATCTTAAAGTCGAGGAAATGTTCATTTACCTTAACGAATATTATTCGAAAAATGTTCTGTCTTCTTTTTTCCGGCCTTTGCTGGGGGGTGATTTTGAATTCAAGAGTTTCGTGTTTGCCAATTACAGAAAGACAGACAAGGTCAGCGAACTGGCTGAAAAGAAAGGAATGACGACCGTGACTTTCAACAGGCATTTTCTGCGTACTTTCGGGGTTTCTGCTTCCACTTGGCTTAAGGAGCGTCGCAAGGATCTTATCCTGCGTGATATAAAGCTTACCGAAATGAGTTTTACGGAGCTTGCCTTTAAATACGGTTTTTCGTCTTCAGCATATTTCACCACGTTCTGCAAAAAGAACTGGCACAAAACACCGAGCGAACTCCGTATGGAACATTGATAACCATTGTCTTTTTGTAAAAATAAGTAAAAAAATCGTAAAGGCGGCTTCAGGATCTCTTGCTAACTTTAAACAGTTTTTATACTTATTGTGATGAAATATCGTAATTTAATACTATTGTTACCGGCTGTATTTCTTATGACACTGGTATCATGCAAGTTAGAAGACAGAGAGTCGGCCAGTGAAAGAGAAACCGATTTTGTGGTTTCCGCGGAAATTCCTGCGGGTGTGATTACCTATGCAGCACAAGATGCTTTCTCCCATTTCGGAGGGGCAGGAAATGTAAACTCTTCTGAATATGACCTCAGATATATAATGGAGGTATATGATGGCGATAATCTTGTTTGCAGGGATGAAAAATTCATAGCTGACGGGTTCAGTGCCGGTGTGGATTTCAAGGTGAGGCTGATTGCGAAAAAATACAGGTTTGCATTTTGGGCGGATTTTGTAAAGGAAGGTCAGAAATCCGATAATCTTTATAATACGTCTTCCGGTCTTGATGATATATCGTATAGCGATGCGGCGGATTTGCAGCAACTTGCATCAGATGCTGCCGATGCATATTGTCATGTTGAGGAAATTGATCTTTCCGAAGCCGGCCAAACGTGTAAAATTAGTATGAAGAGGCCGTTCGGGAAAATACGTATGCTGGCAACAGACAAGGTTCTTGATTCGCAGACCGAAAGGCCCGTTTCGGTGAAGGTGGAATTTGACGGTGCCATATTCCCGTCAAACTATAATGTACTTACCGGAGAATCAAGCGGATCGCTTTCCGCCGACAAATCCTCAAAATTATATTTTGATGCAGTACATGAAAATGCTTCGGTGAACAAGGCAGAGACTGAAGGTTACCTGCTTGCGAATTTCTATGTATTTGCTTCAAAACCAGAAACAGCTTATGGAATGGATGTTACCGTCTATGCCGATAAGGACAGAATACAGAACATAGGCAGACGTTCCTTGTCCGGGATACCGGTTTATGCAAACAGGCTTACAACCGTTGTCGGCAACTTCTATTCTAATGAAGGCGATATAACGATTGTTGTGGAGGATCCTTTTGAAAATGACAATCCCAATTATATAACAATATCATCAATAGAGGAAGTAAACAGAAAGCTGGAAGAATATTCAGGCATGTCATCAGTACCTGAAAAAATCGGGTTCAGATTGCAGGATGAAACCGTATTTCAAAGTGGGACAGGTATAAACCTGTTCGGGTTATCTTCCGAGATTACACTTGAACTCAATGGCTATGAAGCTGAAGACGGTACTTTGGGTGTGTATTCCGACAGTTTTTCAGGCGTACTTAAACTTAATAATACAGGCGGAAGCAAAGGTACGATGATTATTAATCTTCCTGCCGGGGATGCAGAGGTGAGCGGTTCATTCGGCTCCTTGGATGTAACGACCAGAGAAAATACTTTTACAGTGGCCGAAGAGGCTGAATTGAACGCTCTGACAGTGCGGGCCGGCAATGTTAAGATATTCGGAAGGGTTTCACCTGAAAATATAAGCATATCAGAAGGATCAGACAGCAGAATCTACTGGGGTGCCGGAGACGCACCAAGGCTTCAGGAGGTTCTGTCGTATGATGCGTCAAAAAATCATGGTGTGATACTTACGTCCGATATTACAGGAGCTACGGGTACGGACGGAGCCTGTTTCCGTATCAACCATAACGATTATTTGTTTGACGGAAACGGACATTCGATTAGCGGGAATTCTGAACAGAACGTAATTGTTGTTGGAGGCGACGGTGTGGAATTGAGGAATCTGACGGTAACACAACCATCAGAAGGAGTTTCAAGCAACGGTATTTCGGTGTATCGTGCAAAAAGCGTAAAGATAACTGATGTTACAATCCATGATTGCCGGAAGGCTGCAATTATAGTAAACGGTTCTGAAGTAAGCGCAACAGGTCTCAGAACCTACGGCAACGCATGGGGAGCAGTCAATGTAGGCAAGGGGTCAGGAGTTATGGAGACACCGGAGTTTGCCTTTGATGGGACATGCGTTTTTGAAGAGTCGAACAAGGTGTGGGTTGACTGTGATGAGCCGTGGACTGTCAATGCACCAGAAGGGTGGGGAAGTATCGAAATGAAAGGTATGACATTGTTCGGAAAAGGTTTCCCTTATACAGGGGCAGGTTCGGAGTCGGACCCGAAATTGATTGGCAATATTGATGAACTGCAGACACTTTCGCAACTGGTAAGGGCCGGTAATGAATTCAATGGTGTTTTTATAAAACTCTCAAATGACATTGATTTGGGAGGAGTAGAATGGAAACCCGTAGGTGTAGGTACAGCAGGGAAAAGATTCAAGGGTACGTTTGACGGTGACGGGAAAACCATAAGCAATCTGTTGATATCGGAACTTGATGTAACTGAGGCCGGCGGATTCTTCGGTGCATTAAACGGAACAGTCAGGAATCTGGTAATAGAAAATGTGAAAATCATCCATCAGGTAGATGGTAACAATGGTGGTACAGGTGTAGTTGCAGGTTCCATATTTCCGAGTGAAAGTATTGAAAATGTAACTGTAAGGAATGCTGAAGTCGAAGGCAACAGATGGGTTGGCGGTATTGCAGGATATATTTATGGTACTGTGACCGGTTGCAGTGTTGAAAATACCATTATCACTGCCGTACCGGATCACTTGTCCGGAAATTACGATAACGGTGACAAGGCAGGCGGTATTGTTGGATATTCAGCACCTGACAACGGTGGAAAAATAAGTGGAAATACGGTAACAGACATTAAAATAAGAGGATACAGGGATCTTGGAGGCATAGCCGGAGCTGCAAATGCCGCTGCTCTTCATGATAATACTGCAAAGAATGTACAGATAACCGTAGATCAGAAAACCGGTTATTATGGTACGAAAGATTCCAATGCAGAAACAATTCTGGGTCGCATTCTTGATAATGGCGAGCTTGATGAGAGCAATGTCAGGAACGGAAATAATACATTGGAAAGTATATTTTTTGTAGAGAGCGGTTCTGATTTGAACAAATTGAAAATTGCTTCAAATACTACATTTTATATTCAGGAGGGGGAATATGCTCCATTCTCCCTATATACATATAGCAAAACAGGAGTTTCTCTGATTGCTGATGGAAAGGTAGTAATAAATGGGAGTGTTGCATTTGGTACGCATTCGAATTATGAAAGAAGTATACCGGAGTCTACTTTGATAAAGGGATTTACAATAAAAGGAGAACTTAAATTGTCAGCCTGTGGAAAACTGGTGGCTCAAGGGAACACTGCCGCCCAGCTAACAGTCAAGACTTACGGCTTGACGGATGACAATTCATATACATCGGATATAGACATATCTGATAATATTATTGATGCTTCTTTGGCAGCTACTACTCCGCAAAAATACGGGATATATATAGTTCCGAATGTGACTGGATATAGGTTGAGCGTGACTGGAAATACTCTGAAGAATATCGGGAGTCATGCACTTGTAATACAGGGTTGCGGCGACGGTTCTTCCGTTACTACACCTGGTGAGTATATGATATCCGGAAATGTATTTGAGTCCTGGGGACTGGAAAACGGTGACAATAGGGGGGCTGTAAAGGTATGGGCTGACAGCGCGTTTGCACCTGAAAGCCTGGAAAATGGTAGTATTTCCGATTTGACTGAAGAAGCAAGACTATTTGTAAAGTCGGTATTGGACGGGAACAATTCGTTTCCGGCATCCTTGAGGGAAAATTGCTGCATTTTCGAATTTTACGGTTTACCGTTTGACTCTTTGGAATAAATATTTTAAAACCAAAAACATATGAAATTCATCAATCTTAATATGATGTCGTTCGCTTTGGTGGCGATGGCATTTGGTTCGTGCCAGCTCGAGGAGCGCGGTGCGGCAGTAGACGGAGAAGTGGAATTTACCGTAACGGCTGGAATCCCCGGAGTACTGTCGACGTATACTTCCGGTGAAGGCGGGGTAAGCAATGTAGACAGGAGTGTATATGATCAGAGATATATACTTGAAGTCTATGATGGAGAAGAAGTAGTTTACCGAGAGGCCAAGACGGTGGAAGTTGGCGAACCGGCTACATTCGATGTAAGACTGTTGGCAAAGGAATACCGATTCGCGTTCTGGGCGGATTTTACGGAGAACGGTCAGACGTCAGACAATTTGTATAATACATCGTCGGGGCTTGATGAAGTGAAGATATCTTCAGACAGGAAAGCCGGAAACGAATATGCGGATGCATACTGTGAAGTCAGGGTTTTCAATCTGAGCGAGGTAGGTTTGTCGGAGCAGGTTACGCTGAAGCGTCCGTTCGGCAAGATCCGACTGGTTTCCACGGATGCAGCGGAGAACATGGTTGGTGCGCCTGCAATGACAAAAGTGACATATGCCGGAGGACTTAAAGTACCGTCCGGATATAATGTTTTGTCAGGGGAAGTTCTGGCAGATGAGATTGAAGCCGGGTCATATCAGTTCGAGCCGTATGAAGAAGAAGTAACGGTAGGTGGTGAGTCCAAGGGCAAGCTTTATATTCTAGGAGTGGATTATGTTTTTGCTTCCGATGGTAGTCCGGCATATTCGTTCGATGTACAGGTAGATGATTACGGTGTACGCAATGTGACGAATATACCTGTACATAAGAACAAACTTACGACGGTGATAGGTAATTTCTATACGAATGAAGGTTCCCTGGATGTCATGGTGGAAGATGAATTCGATGAACCGGAGATTTATATAAACCAGGCTCTTCTTGATGCAGCGAAAAACGGAGGGGAAGTCACTCTTGACCAGGATTGTATTTTCACTTCGGACATGCCTGCTCTTGTGGTGTCTCCGGGCAAGACTCTGACTGTAAATCTTAATGGCAAGACTATAGAAAGCCAGGTGCCTAATCAGGATGCGATAAGAGTTGACGGTGGTACTCTTATAATAAACGGTGAAGGTGAAATCAAGGCAACAGCCGACGGCTCCAATTATGCAGTATGGGCAACAGGCAATTCCAAAGTGGAGTTGAATGGAGGAACTTATTTCGGACGCGGTGCCTGCATTCAGGCAAAGGACAATGCTGAAATAGAGATAAACGGAGGTTATTACCGGGTGGCTGCCCCGTACAACGGAGTGTATTTTGTTATTAACCTGCAGGATAACCAGCCTAATAAGATTATTGTCAAGGGCGGAAGTTTCGAAAACTGTGACCCGGCCAAAACCGGAACCGAACCTACCGGAGTAGATGATAATTTCTTGGCTGACGGATACTATTCATCCAAAGTAAGTGATGATCCGGCGGTTTATGAAGTTTTCAGAATGCATTATGTGGAAAGTGAGACTGAATTTTCTTCAGCGATAAACGAAGTCGCCGAAAAAGGTGGTGCCATAATCGTGAATGAGGGTACGGAACTGAAACTTTCCGGAATAGAAAGTCTGGTGTTTGAAAAACCAGCATCCATAACTGTTGACGGAAAAATAACTTCCGAAGAAGAAAGTTTCAAGATAGAGAATAGAAGTACTCTGACTTTGGACGGTAAAGGAGAGGTGAATATAAAAAGGAATTTTATCCAGAATTACGGTAACTTGGTTGTAAATGGGGGTACCTGGAACGCTGACTTCATAGGCGGAGGAACCGTTTTTGCCAATTATGATGAAAATGCGGTGATGACTTTGAATGATGTGAATGTATCGTCATATAATTTCGCAGTTGCAGGCAATGGCCGGATCGATATAACCGGAGGAACAATAAAATCATATTCCTCAAATAAATACGGGGCATGGGCATATTGTGTAAGAGCAAGCGGTGGAGGAAGCATGACCATAAGGGATGCTGTTGTGGAAGGTGTCCAGGGTGGAGTTGCTTCGATTGAGGGGGCGCATGTGATCCTCGAAAACGTAAGTATTTATGCTAGGAATTCCGAGCCTGGCAGGCAGGATGCATTTTATTCCCTCTACGCAGCAAGCCTTGGAGTTATAGAGGTAATCAGCGGTGAATTCTATTCGGACAGAATACCTTGCTGTTATGCTTCAGACGATGATATAACAGGGAATCCTTACGGAGCATTTATCCTTAAGGGCGGTAAATACAGCTCAATGCCGAAGAATTATGACGGAAGCGACTGGTGTGCGGAAGATGGTTACAAGTTCGTTGAAACAGGAGATGCTACATATCCTTATGAAATAGTTAAAGATTAAAACTCCAATTATATTAATAGCGTTGTGATGGGAGGGCGGATTTTTCCGTTCTCCCATTCTTCTTCTAGTGTTGCTTTATCGAAAAAGTTTGTCCTGATATCGTAAAATGAGTCCGGTGCGGTATCCGTAAATTTACATATTAAATATAAAACCTTGCATTGTGCTGATCTTTAGATGATTTTCAACAATATATAATATACTTGAATATGAAGAAACATTATTTGGGAATGATGTCGTTTGCCTTGGTGGCGATGACATTTGGTTCGTGCCAGCTCGAGGAGCATGGTCCCGCGTTAAACGGAGAAGTGGATTTCAGCATCAGAGCTGAAATTCCGTACGTGTTGTCAACTTATGCACAGCCTGAACTTCAGTCTCATCTTGGAGGATACAATAATCTTGACAAAGCACTGTATGATTTGAGATATATTCTTGAAGTGTGGACTGATGACGAAGGTGAAACTCCACGCCTGGCCTACAGGAATGTGATTACTGAAGATGATTTCAGCGGTACTACCTTTGAGGCCAGACTGCTTGCGAAGAAATACAAATTCGTGTTCTGGGCGGATTTCGTCAATCAGGGCAGTAAGGACAATCTGGTTTACAATGCGGATGAACTGACAGCCGTTACTTATGCAGATGCTGCGGACAGGCATGCAGGAGAGGATTTGGCCGATGCTTATTATGCGGTCAAGGAAGTAGATCTTACACAAGCAGATCAGCAGATTTCGGATGTCGTACTTAAGCGTCCGTTCGGTAAAATCAGGCTTGTTGCAACTGACAAGTTGAGCGGAAATCTTCAGAACGGAGAGATGCCTAAACAGAGTAAAGTAGTTTACGGAGCTGCATACAACGTGCCTGATACATTCAATGCCTTGACTGAGAAGGCAACCGGAGATACGCCGGCTGGAGAATATATGTTCACTGCCGAAACGGAAGACGTGAAAGTCGGAACAGAAACAAAAACCGGAGCATATGTTCTCGGTTACGACTATATCTTTGCATCCGATGCAGTTCCTTCCTATGCGTTTGATGTAACCGTTTACAGCGATGATGCTGCCACTGTACAGATAGGGGTACGTTCGATCTCTGATGTTCCGGTACAGAAAAACAAACTTACGACCGTAATAGGTATTTTCTTTACCAATTCCGCAGAAATCCAAGTGATTGTGGAAGACCGTTTCGATGAGCCTGAAAACGTTATAAGGGAAAATGCAGTTGTCGTAGCGGAGCTCCAGAATGCGTTGAACAATGGAACTCCATATACGCTTGAGCAGGATATCGTACTGGATAACGGATTGAGCATACCGGCGGGTGTGTCAGCAAAAATCGATCTCAATGGCAAGAAGATAAATTCCTCCAATTCAACCGGAAGAAATATCAAGGTTTACGGTGAACTTACTATTTCGGATGAAACCGGCGAGGGTTCTATTGTGGCTACGGAAGATTATAGCAGCACATGCGGTTATTGCCTTGTAGAAGTGATAGGAGACGGACATCTTGTAATGGAGAGCGGTAACATATATGCTGTACGTAATGATCCTGTCAATAACGGCCAGTTCGGAGTAGGACTTTCCGACGGAGGTAAATTCACAATGAAAGGAGGACGTATTGAAGCCGGTTGGTATGCAGTCTCAGGTAACGGTACCGATGTGCTGACAAACGGAGTGATAAACATTGAAGGGGGAGAGCTTATATCAGTTTCAGACTATGCGATTTATCTTCCTCATTCCGGAGTGGCAAACATTACTGGAGGTACCGTAAACGGAGCAGCTGGTGCTGTCTCAATAAGGAGAGGTGAACTCAATATATCCGGGAATGCTAATCTGTACAGCAGAAATGACGGTGATACCGGAGATTGGGGTGATGGTACCGGCAACCAGGGTAATTCGGGTATAATGGTAGATCCTTCATATGGAAAATGTACAGTGAATATAAACGGCGGTAGAGTAAGCACCGTCAAGGATGTTCTTGTGTTCAATACAAGCGCCAAATATGCATCAGACAGTAAGATTCTCGTTTCCGCTGGAACATTCTCGGATCCTACGCCACTTTCTTGCCTTGCACCTCATGCCGATGTCAAGGTGGTTATGGAGAGGGATTTCGAAGGTGCCGGTGTCGGTATCTATAACAACGGTAACGGTTCCCAGTCTGCACTGGATATAGATTTGGGCGGACACAAATGGATTCTTGACAATACACTTCATGGCTCTGCCGGTACTGTAAGCCAGAATTTCCATCTGGAGAAAGGGGCGAACATAACATTCAGGAACGGTGTGATAAGACCTGGTAGCGACTGTAATGCCTCAATGCTTTTCCAGAACTACAGTAATCTGACTCTGGACAATATGTCAATTTACAGCTTCAGTGAGGACGGTTCAAAAGATATTCCTTATCTGATGTCAAACAACAACGGCAATGTAGTGATCAGGGATACAAAACTTATTGCCAAAACGAATGATGCATTTGCATTTGACGTATTTTCATACGCTTCTTACGAAGGTGTTACAGTAACCGTGGAAGGTGACAGCCATATAACCGGAAGAGTTGAATTTGGAGGTGATAACGGTAAGAAAAACGGCAAACTTGTCATCAAGGGTGGTATATTCAACGGAAACCTTGTCGTTACCCCTGCATACTATGATGAAGCAAATCCAAATATCATCATAGAAGGGGGTACATTCAACGGCACCGGTTGGGAAGATTACAAATGAGATATTTGAATATGTAAAAGCTTATTTGGAAATCATGTCGCTGGCAGTAATGTCAGCGACATTTTTTTCGTGCCGGTTCGGCGCGAAAAAAGTATTCGGCATGTACAAATAGTATCTTCTTACGGTAACCGGTTGTCCTTCAGTCTTCATGTGCGGATTGAAGGCTGGAATCCTTAAAAAGACGAAGAGGCCGACCCAAAAGAGGATTTTTGAGGTCGGCTTCTTTTGTGTAATGCAGAATGATATTCGGTTGCAATATTTCAGGTTGCAGCCGATTTTTTT
>CASFPH010000005.1 GCA_949296645.1 uncultured Bacteroidales bacterium | reverse complement strand
AAAAAACTCTCCCACATACGGCAGTGCAGCCTGTGAGATCTATACAACAAAAAGAGGATGACCTCAAAGTCTCTTGGCTTTTGGGTCACCCTCTTTTTTGTTAAATTTTGTCTCTGCTCCAGCTTATCGCTATATTTGCATAAATATTGATTTAGGATTATTATGAAAAAGTTTTTAATTGCCATGTTTGCCGCAATGATAGCCATGTCGGCAAACGCACAGGTAAACAGCAAGAAGGTGTATGACGAAAGTATTGACCCGATGGAGCAGATAGACAAGGCTGTTGTCAGGGCCGGACAGGAAGGCAAGTTCGTCATCTGCCAGGTTGGAGGCAACTGGTGCTCATGGTGTCTCCGTTTTGCGGATTTCATCACATCCGACAGTACCATAAGCAAAGTAATAGAAGACAATTATGTGTATATACATGTGAACTACAGTCCGCGCAGGTCTGCCGGAGCAGGTGATGCGGAGAAAGATGCCGCTCTTATGCAGAGACTCGGCAACCCTGGACGCTTCGGATATCCTGTACTTGTGGTGCTCGATTCTGAAGGGAATGTGATGCATATACAGGATTCCGTATTTCTTGAAGAGGGCAGCGGATATAATCAGAAGAAGGTGTTGCGCTTTTTCAACAGCTGGACCCCGAAAACCGTAGAAGGTTAATACTGCCTGAATCATGTATGAGGAATAAAGGATGGGGATAGTCAGAAAAATATTGTTTTTATGTCACGGCAACATATGCCGAAGTCCCATGGCGGAGTTTGTGATGAAGGATCTTGTCCGCATGGCGGGAAGGGAAAATGATTTTGAAATAACGTCGGCAGCAGTGACGGATGATGAGAAAGGGAATCCGGTCTATCCGCCGGTAAAGGTATTGCTTGAAGGCAAGGGAATATGTACCGACGGACATCGCGCGCACAGGATAACATCTGAAGAATTTAAAAATGCCGATCTGGTGATAGTTATGGATGATTCGAATCTGCGCCTCCTTTCGGGAACAGTTGGCCGCAGTGCCGTGTACGAATCAGGAAAGGTGCATAAGCTGATGGAATATACATCTGCGGGCGGGCATTGTCCAGATGTGGCGGATCCGTGGTATACCAGGGATTTTGAAAGGTCCTACAGGGATATACTGGCCGGGTGTACTGGCCTGCTGGAAGCTTTACGATAAAGGGCTATTCCGATATACAAGACGATTCAAGAACAGATAATTTATAAGCGACTTTATATAATGAAAAGATTTTTCCGTACAGCCGTATCGGTTTTTATGACTGTATTTTCTTTTTCTGCGGCAACTGCTTCCGAAACAATCGTACTTAAGGATTATTTTCTCGGAAAACTTGAAGGTGATACGACAGTATATGCCGACAGCAGGATTGTCAGGCCCAAAAAACTGAAAAATACCGGGCTTGAGATATGGAATGCATGGGTTGAGGCCAACAAGGTTTTTATGGAAGAAAAACTTATACCTCTTGTTCCGCTTTCCGACAGTATTTCCGGGAAATGGACTCTCCCGGACTTTCTGGAGCCGGCGGCTGTGATGCCTTATTATTACGGTTACAAGGGTGAAGAGAAACCGGAGGCAGGACGTCCGCTGTTTATCTATATGCACGGATCCGGTCCAAAGGATATGGAATGGGCTACCGGACTGAAATTGTGCAGACGCTTTGATGATGCTCCGTCAATATATTTTATACCTCAGATTCCAAATGAACAGGGATATTACAGGTGGTGGTTGCAGTCAAAACAGTATGCATGGGAAAAACTGATAAGGCTGGCTATGGTTTCAGGGGATGTGGATCCTGACCGCATATATATGTTCGGTATATCGGAAGGCGGTTACGGCAGTCAGAGGCTTGCATCGTATTATGCGGATTACCTGGCCGGTGCAGGTCCTATGGCCGGAGGTGAGCCTCTGAAGAACGCTCCTGTGGAGAATTGCGCCAACATAGCGTTTTCGTTGAGGACCGGAGCCGAGGATTCCGGATTCTACAGGAATTTCCTCAGTTCGGTAGTCAAGGAGTCATTCGCAAGGATGGCATCGGAATATCCCGGACTTTTTACGCACAAGGTGGAACTTGTGCCGGGCATGGGCCATGCCATAGACTATTCTTCTACAACCATATGGCTTAAAGACCATGTCCGGAATCCGTATCCGAAAAGGGTGGTCTGGGAGAATTTCGATATGGACGGCAGGTACAGGGACGGCTTCTACAATATATTCGTCCTGAAAAGGCCTGATGAAGACAAAACTGGAAGCAGGGCTTTCTATGACATGAAAATAGACGGCAATACTATAAACATGAATGTATCGACCGTTGTCTGGAAAACTGTGAAGACAGATCCGCACTGGGGTATAGAACTTGTGTTCGAAAAGGAACTTGTTCCGGCTGAAGACGGAAGTTTCATATTGTACCTTTGTGACGAACTTGTCGATCTGGACAGGGAAGTCACCCTTGTCGTAAACGGGAAGGAGTATTTCAGGGGAAAGGTCAAAAGACTGGTTGAGAATATGGTAAACAGTTGCTGCCGCTTCTGTGATCCGAGAAGAGTATATCCTGCGGCAATCGAGGTGGACCTGCAGAGACTGTGACAGGAACTGTTGTGCTAAAGTATCCAGCTTACGGAGATTCCGATATGTCTGACATCGCTCATGTCGTTGTAGTATATCGTGTAGTCTCCGTTTCTGCTTATGTAGCCCGGGCTGTTGGCGAATGCGGTAAAGTCAACCGCTATCCTCAGTCTGTCGGAAAAGGCTGATTTGGATATTGAACCGTACACCGAATATGCGTTGGGAAAATATTTCTCATAAAGTCTGTAGGCAGGTATCCAGCTTCCGTTGAGTTCCATGCTGAATCCATGGCCGAAGCTGATGGAGTTGTTAATGGAAAATATAGTCCTGGTTCTCAAATTGTCATATTTTATTCCGTCGAGTACACTGTTTTCCCTGACAAGGTCGCCTCTTATGAAGAGTCTGGATTTAAAGAACTCGGATATGCCGAAATTCACACCTGTATTTACAGATGCGGTATGGCTTCCTTCAAGATTGACAGGGCTGGTGAACATGACATTTTCAAGTTCCGGATCTTCTGACTTTTTAAAGTATATGCTGTTCCTGTCATATCTGTACGACAGTCCTACGTTGAGCTTTGAAGAAAACAGCGTGAATACGAGCATGGCCAGGTCGGACTGCGGGGATTTGAGGGATGTGTTGCCTGTGACATAGTTGAATTCGTCAGTCCAGTATCTGTACGGGGATATGGCCCTGTACGGTATTGAACCGAGCATATGCCTGTATGTGAAACTTACTGTAAAACGTTTCTGACTGTCAAGCGGACGGAATATCTTGAAGGTAGGATTGGCTCCTGTCTGGGTATTCCTGGCTCCGTATCCGTAAGTATGGTCCCTGTACGATACGATGTTTGCCTGAAGATTAACCCCGGCCCTGTATTCCAGCTCACCGTTTTTGCCGGAAACAAGAGCATATATCCTTGATGTGTAGCCTGCCGTAGACGCGCTTTCTACGTTGGCGTCGAATGAAGTCTCTCCATAGGAGTCGATGAGGCGGTATCTGGAGAATACGGCATCCAGTTCCGCTCCTGTAGCCAGACTGATTTCACTGTCTTCCTTCTTAAGGAGAGGTACGGAAAAGGAGAAAGCGCAGCCGGCCTCATCGGTGTGTATTGAATTTTCGTCCCCTGAAGAAGTCCCTTCCTCTTTCTGCTCATAACTGTTTTTTCTCTTTTCGTCCTTTCCGGTGTATGAAACGGACATTGATGCAGTTACTCCCTCAGGTAACGCAGATGTGGAATATCCGGCTTCCGTACTGTATTCAGTATGCGCTAACCTGTTGGATGTTACGGAACTTCTGTTCTGTTCAGGATTGTCAGTGGCCGAATATCCGGAAAATACGGAAGGATCCGAAAGACTGTATTTGAAACCTGCGGAAAAACCTATTTCATGTTTCTCGTTTATGGTGCGTCCGTAAGCGAATTTTTCATCGATATGGGTTTCCCTGTTCATTGCAGTGTTTTCCGTAATGTGAGGTCCAGGTTGGTATTCCGCGTTTTCAAATCTCTTTTCTTCCCTCGAAGATACAGTATTCCTGTGGCCTGAGTATGTCAGATGATTGGAAAACGAGTTTGCTCCGTTTTCCGCCGAAACAGATGATATGACATACATGCCGTCGGCCGGATTCCCTGGACGAATCCTGTTTCCTGCAGCCACTATTCCTCCCAACCTGCCGTTGTCCGTATTGGCCCGGATCTTTCCTCCGTCACTGCCTGCGCTGCTGTCTCCGGCTGCGGCATAAGTTACGGTAAAGGATATTGCCGACAATGCCGGAATGTATTTGAGCATGTTATGGTCCGTAATCTTGTTGCCGTTGAGATATATCCCTGCCGCTCTGGATCCGTTTATGCAGAAAGACCCGTTTTCGAAAGTTATCTCGGGAAGTACCGATATGACGTCGAAAAGGCTTCTTCCGGTATAGAAGTTCCTGTCGGCAACAGTTGCGGAATATCCCGTACCTGTACTTGTTATACTGAATCTTGTATTGCCTTGGCCTGGTTCTGCAGCCTGCAGATGTACAGGTGTGACGGCAAGTGCATAGACTATCAGCAAAGATGCCGCAGAAAACAGCAGATATATGCCGTGCAGTGATTTTTTCATAGTCTTTTCAAATTTTGAGCTATAAGCGGACGCGTAGCGGACAAATATAGCATATCTGTAAAGATTTTTTACAGACGGTGTAAAGATTCTTTACACTACGGATATTGCTCTACATTCTTAATGTGCATACAATCATGTGTTTGCTTGTGATGGCACGGATGGTGATGCATATAGGGGCAGGAGAATGTACCATAAAAGAATGTATATGAGACGATATTTTATTTTGGGTATTCTGGCTGCTGTGCCGCTGCTTGTTGCGGCACAGGATAGCGCTACGGTGGAAAATGTCCGTGTACTGACATTGAAGGAGTGCATGCGGTATGCGCTGGAGCATTCTGCGGATATTGTGCTCAAGGATGCGGACATAAGTGATGACAGGATTGCAAGGAGGGATGCCATACTTTCCGCATTTACGCCTTCCGTTTCTGCCCAGTCCAACCTTTCATCCAGTTTCGGAAGGGCGATAGACCCGGAGACGAACACATATCTTTCAACCACTTCACTTAACAATTCATACGGAGTTTCTGCAGGAATATATCTTTTCAACGGATTCAAGGCGGTAAACAATCTGAAAATAGCGAAAACCGCACAGCTGATGGGTCTGGACGAAAAGAGACAGGAGGAGGACCGTATATGTCTGGCAGTGATGGAAGCATATGCCAATGTGCTTTATTATATGGAACTTTCCGAAATACTTTCAGATGAAGTCGAGACTTCCGAAGAGTCCCTGCACCTTGCAAAAAGACAGGAGCAGCTGGGACAGAAAAGCTATGCGGATGTTGTCCAGATGGAGGCTGACCTCGCTGACAGGAAATATCAGTACATCAATGCTGAAAACAGTCTGAACGATGCATACATGACATTGAAGGACATCATGTTCTGGCCGGTTGACGATACCCTGACGATAGCAGCTGTCTCCGGGAATATAAAAAATCAGGCCGCAGCGCCAGTTTCCGGCGGTGGCGGTGCTGAAGTTTCAGAAATAATTGAAACCGCCGGAGAGTTTGTACCGGAAGTCTCGATAGCAAGGGCGAATGTGGAGACAGCCCGCCTCGGACTGAGGACTGCAAAGTGGCAGCTGATGCCTTCGCTTTCAATTAACGGCGGTTGGTCGACGAGCTATTACACATACCCGGGGCAGAAAGGATATACTGCAGCTCCGTTCTGGAGCCAGTTTTCAAACAACGGAGGGGAATATGTACAGCTGGCGCTCAGTATTCCGATATACAACGGGCTTGCCAGGCATTCTGAGATTTCAAAAAGGAAGAACCAGCTGAAACGCAGCGAGGCCGAGTATGACAGGACGTTGAGGACGCTTGAATCGGAAGTGAGGAGGGCCGTACAGGACAGGGACGGGGCTATGGCCGCGTATGTCCAGGCGGAACGCAGGGCGGAAGTCCAGGAAGAGGCTTTCAGGCTCAACGGAAAAAAACTTGAACAGGGGCTCATATCCACCATAGAGTACAAGGCGGCATCGGATGAATATCTGAAATCGAGGACGGAGAAAATGAATGCTCTTCTTAAATATTATATCAAGAAAAGCGTGGTGGACTATTACAGGGGGATACCTTATCTTGAACAGGAACTATAATACAATCGGAAAAATACAGTATCATGGACAGAATAATAGAAAAGAAAAAAGGTTTTGCGAGGGCATTTACAAAAAAGGCCCTGCCGTACTGGGGCGCAGGTGTGTTTGTCATTCTGGTGATATGGCTTGTCTTCAAGGACCATTCCTCTACACTGAGGGTGAACGGAGACACGCTTGTCATGGCAGATGTGCAGAGAAGTCAGTTCAACGATTACATAAGGGTAAGCGGTCAGGTACAGCCCATGACCACGGTGCAGATAAGCCCGCTTGAGGGAGGAGTGGTGCAGGAGATAATCAGGGAAGAGGGAAGTACGGTCAGAAAAGGGGACGAGATACTGCGTCTTACCAATGAAAATCTTGATCTGCAGATTCTTAATTCAGAAGCCGAGCTGGCGGAAAAGGAGAATATACTCCGCAATACGATGATTTCCATGGAGCAGCAGAAACTCAGCGTAAGGCAGGAGAGACTCCAGCTTGAGATGGAGGCCGGACGCAGCAGGAGGGCTTACGAACAGCAGAAGACCCTCTATGAGGAAAAACTGATCGCAAGGGAGGTGTGGCTGCAGGCGGAAGAGGAATACCGTCTTGTCGAAAGCAAGCTGCAGCTGGTAAAGGACAGGGAGAGGCAGGACAGTCTTTACAGGAGCGTGGAAATAGAGCAGATGGAAGAGAGCCTCGACAACATGCGTCTGAACATGCAGATGATCCGCAAAAGAAAGGAGAATCTTACCATCAAGGCCCCGATTGACGGAGAGCTCGGCCTTCTGGATGCCGTCCTGGGACAGTCGATCTCCTCAGGAGCGAAGATAGGCCAGATAAACGAAACTGGAAGTTACAAGATAGAGGCCCAGATTGACGAACATTATATAGACAGGGTGACTCCTGGTCTTGAGGCCGCTTTCGAAAGGCAGAACGACACTTTCGCAGCTGTCATAAGGAAGGTCTATCCCGAGGTAAGGGACGGCAAGTTCAAGGCGGATTTCAAGTTTACGGGCAAGCAGCCCGACAATATAAGGACAGGTCAGACATATTATCTCAACCTGCAGCTCGGCCAGTCGGAGGAGGCGATAATAATACCGCGGGGATCGTTTTACCAGTATACCGGCGGAAGATGGATATATGTCGTGACCGCGGACGGCAACAGGGCTGTGAAAAGGGAGATACGCATAGGCAGGCAGAATCCTCAGTACTATGAGGTTCTGGAAGGGCTTGATGCCGGTGAAAAGGTCATTGTCTCCGGTTACGACAGCTTCGGGGACAACGAAGTGCTTGTGTTTTGATTCAATGATATCAGGGATACTTTAAAAGTACAGTAAAATGAAAGAACTGTTTAACGGAAAACGTCTTTTCTCTACATTGCTGAATCTTCTCGGCATGACTGTGGCGATTGCCGCATTCATGAGCCTGATGATTCAGGTGAGATATGACTGGACTTTTGACAGGAGTTATCCTGAAAGCGAAAGGATATACCGCCTGGAAATCTCGGAAGATACTTCATTGAAGAGATTTACGGCCCATATATGCAGGCCTATGATAGAATCTTTCAAAAACCATATTCCGGGGGTAGAGGCATTGGGCAGTTTCAGACATGGCGGAGAATCATATACCGCGTTTTCCATACAGGATGATGAAAATACTGAATTCAATTTCAAGGTCGCATTGTGCGACAGTGACATGCTGGATGTTTTCCCGTTTGAGTTCATTGACGGGAATCCGGACGGTTTTGAGGCGGAAGGTACATGCATCATAAGTGAATCTGCAGCCGGAAGACTTTTCGGTGATGAGAAAGCCGTCGGTAAAATATTGAATTCCAGGGATGTCGGTGACAATATTGCGGTTTCGGCCGTTTACAGGGACTTTCCTTGTAATTCATCCGTACCTGATATAGTATTGCAGATAGGAAGGGATATGATAGATGACTGGAGCGAGTGGAATACCATGTGCTATTTCAGACTTGCTGAAGGTGCATCGCTGCAGGCTGTAAAGACTACGGTACAGAATATACTGAAAGACAACTACGGTAAAGATTTTTCCGCAGAGGAACTGGAACTTCTGGAAAAAGGGGGAAGGTTGAGCGGAATCCACGACATATATTATCAGAAGGATGTGCAGGATTCGCTTCCTAAAGGAAACCGTACGACAACAAATGCGCTTTTTGCAGCATGTATCCTGATTCTCTTCATTGCGGTAGTCAACTTCATCAATTTTTCCATGGCATCCGTATCGTTCTTCATAAAGTCCATGAATACAAGGAGAGTCATGGGGGCATCCAGAATGTCGCTTGTAATCAGGCAGCTTGCCGATACTTTTGCAATATTGTCCATATCTTATCTTGCCGCTGTATTACTCGTATATGTACTTTCAGGGACATTTGTGGCGTCATATGTTTCATGCACGATACTCCCGTCCGCAAATATACCGGTCATGCTTGCCGGTCTGGTTGCCGTTCTTGCATGTACTTTCGCAGCCGGTCTCTATCCTGCGTTGTACAGTACTTCGTTCCGGCCTGCCCTTGTCCTTAAAGGTTCGTTTTCCCTTTCTGCAAAGGGAAGGAGACTCAGGAACGCCCTTGTCTGTTTCCAGTATGTAATATCGTTTTCATTTGCCGCCCTTGCCCTTTATATATTCGTCCAGGTGAATTACATGAAAACATATGATATGGGATTCAGGTCAGACCATATTCTTGTGGCGAAAACGGGCAACAGGATAGGTAAAGACACAGAGGGGTTCAAGGCAAGGCTTCTTCAGACCCCGAACATAACCGATGTGACTTTTGCCGGCAACAGTCTTGTCTCTTCTTCCAAGATGGGATGGGGGCGCAACTGCAACGGAAACAGACTTCAGTTCCAGGTTCTGCCGGTTTCCTCAAACTTTATAGATTTCTTCGGTATAAAGGTATATGAAGGACGTGGATTCAGGCTTTCCGACAATATGTCCGAAGGAGGTACATTCATCATGAACAGAAAGGCTATGGATGAATTCCCGTTCCTGTCTTTAGGCACAAGATTCAACGGACACAACGACAAGGTCCCTGCGGAAATTGTAGGAGTGACTGAAAATTTCAACTTCAAGCCAATGCAATATGCAGTGGAGCCGTTTGCTCTATACAATTTCGGAGCTTATCCGTGGTGGCCGCTTTATATGTCGTACATAAAGGTCCTGCCTCAGGATATACCGGAAACGATGGAGTACATCAGGCAGGCCATGAAGGAATTTGATCCGGACATATATCCGGAAGATCTTGAAATACAGTTTCTGGATGAAAGTATAGGCAGCCTTTACCAAAAGGAGGAGAGGCTGAACATGATGATAACCGTAGCGGCGGCCCTGTCTTTTCTGATATCGCTTGTAGGCATTCTCGGACTTGTCTATTCCGAAACACGCTTCAGAAAAAAGGAGATAGCTCTGAAAAAGGTATACGGGGCATCCGTAAAGGATATTCTCATTATGCTGAACAGGCATTATCTGTTTACAGCATCCGTAAGTTTCGCATTTTCCGTTCCTGTATCATGTCTCGCCATGAAGATGTGGGTGAGGGATTTCCCGTACCAGGCACCCGTGCCGTTATGGATATTCCTGACGGTCTTGGTTTCCATGCTTGCCGTCACTGCTGTTACGGTTTCATTGAGAAGCTACAGTGCCGCCGTAACTAATCCTGTTGAATCGTTAAAAGAAGAATAGCTCATGAAAAAACTGCTTAAAATATCGGTCAGGGCATTTCCGCTTTCCCTCGGGCTTGCATTGAGTATCGTGCTTGTCGCAAAGACCTGCTTCGAGCTTTCATACGACAGCTTCTATTCCGGCATAGACAGGATATATGCCATAGAATCCGTCCTGCTAAGAAACGGTGAACAGACGGACTATTCCGGAATAAGCGGGGCCGTAGCGCCCGGATTCAGGCAGTTTGTCCCGGGCGTTGAGGAAGCCACGAGAGTCACTTCGGTCTTTGAGAGCGGCAGGTATATTACCTCTGACAGGAAAATCATAAAGGCTGACGGTTCCAACGTATGTGCCGATACATCTCTATTCAGGATTTTCGACAGGAAAATACTTGCTGGAAATCCTGCGGAAATACTTGCCATGCCGGGGAAAGTGATGGTGTCGGAATCATTTGCCGAAAAACTGGGCGGAGTCGACAAGGCGGTAGGACAGCAGATTGCGAGTGATGAAGCGCCGGAACTCCGCTTTACTGTGGAGGGGGTGTATGAGGATTTCCCGAAAAACGGTTCATTGGATTTCGATGTCATCGTCTCGATGGCTTCATACAACAGATGGTCCACGGAAAACTGGGTGGGCAATGACAGGTACAGGGGGTTCGTGAAACTGGCAAAAGGGGTGGACCCGTCATCTCTGTCGGATGCGATCCATGCGATGCAGGAAAAGAACCAGCCTCTCGACCAGCTGGAAAAGAACGGACTGAAACTGTGGTATCGTCTGAAACCTCTGAGCAAGCAGCATACGGGTGACAAGTATGTAAGGTCGGTAATCATACTTCTTTCAGTGGTGACATTGCTTCTGCTTGTCATATCAGTGCTGAACTTCCTTCTTGATTCGATATCTTCCATTACAGAACGTTCAAGGACATTCGCGACATACAAGTGTTTCGGTGCCGGCAGGAAAGCCGTCTTCCTCATGCTTCTCAAGGAGTCTTCCGTGACGGTACTTGTGTCTCTTTTATTCTCGTTCGTCATGCTGTTCGCGGCAAGGGGTCTGATAGAGAACATCATGGACCTGTCATTGATGGACATGATGCTGCCGGTGACATATCTGGTGATCGGTATTGTAGTACTTCTCCTGATATTCTTTACCGCGGCCATACCGGGATACATATATGCGAAGGTTCCTGTTACGGTAGCCTTGAGAAACTTCAGCGACAGCCGCCGCAGATGGAAACATGCCCTTCTCGTATCGCAGTTCACCATAAATGTCTTCCTGTTCGGTATGCTGGCCGTAGTGGTGTCGCATTATAGCAGGATACTTGACCATAATCCGGGATACGAGACGGAAAATATCCTTTACACTTATGTGGGAGGATGGGCTTCCGAACTTCAGAAAAGCTGCTGCGACAGGATTTCCGCCATAGGAGGCGTAAAGGATGTCATCATGATATCGTATCTGCCGTATGATCTTTCGTCGGGCAACAATATCATGCTTCCAGCTTCTGACAAAGAGCTGTTCAATGTTGCGGACCAGTATTACGGGAGCAAGGGCTTCTTTGAATTCTTCAATATACCCGTAATTGAAGGCCGGGAACCGCAGAACGGGAATGAAGTGGCTGTCAGCCGCAGTTTTGTGGAGAAGATGAAGAATTTTGCCGACTGGAGCGACGGGGCCTTGGGAAAATACATATTCGTGACCGAACATTCGCAGACTCTTGATTCAGAAGATGCATTTTCAATATGCGGCGTATATGAGGATTATCTGATAGGTTCTCTCAATTCCAGTGACGGCAGACCGAGCATAAGGTTTTCCGGGGGCAATGACGCATACTACAATTACATCATGGTCAAGGTGGACAGAATGTCTCCGGAGATAAGGGAGACGATAGCCAGGACAGTCGGGGATGTTAATCCTGTCTCTTCCGATGCGGAAGTGTTCTCGTATGAGGAACAGATGAACCGTCTTTACAGCGCCAACAGGAAAGTGAGGGATACCCTTGCCGCAGGATGTGTTATCGCACTGTTCATCTCCGTATTCGGGCTGGTAGGGTATCTGAGAAACGAATCTTCACGAAGAAGCAAGGAGATAGCCATCAGGAAGATAAACGGGGCGAAGACATCCGACATGGTTCTCATGTTCGTGTTTGACAGCATGAAGATGGTACTTGCAGCCATAGTTGCCGGTGATGTGCTGATATGGATTGCCGCATCGGCATATCTGGACATGTTTGCGGAAAAGATTACTCTCGGTCCCGGGTATTTCATATTTGCGGACATTATGGTTGCGGCAATAGTGGCTGTGACCGTAATAATTGAAAGTAGAGGAATATCGGCGGCAAATCCTGCCGACAAGATAAAGAACGATTGATAAACAATTTAAAAACAAAGGTTATGATAAAGGTTAATGATCTGTGCAAGGTTTTCCGCACTGAAGAGATCGAGACTACGGCTCTCAACAATGTTTCATTCGAAATCAATGACGGCGAATTTGTCGCGATAATGGGTCCGTCCGGCTGCGGCAAATCGACACTTCTGAACATTCTCGGACTCCTGGACAATCCTACCGGAGGAAGTTACGAACTGCTTGGACACGAGGTGGCTAACCTGAAGGAAAAGGACCGTACAAAGTTCCGTAAGGGAAACATCGGTTTCGTTTTCCAGAGCTTCAACCTCATCGATGAACTCAACGTGTTCGAGAATGTGGAACTGCCGTTGCGCTATCTCAACATAAGCGCATCTGAAAGGAAGAGGAAAGTGACCGAGATACTCAAGAGAATGAACATTAGCCACAGGGCGCAGCATTTCCCGCAGCAGCTCTCCGGCGGTCAGCAGCAGAGGGTCGCTATAGCCAGGGCTGTGGTTTCATCCCCGAAACTGATACTTGCCGACGAGCCTACAGGAAATCTGGACTCCAAGAACGGCAAGGAGGTGATGGATCTCCTTTCCGAACTCAACAGGGAAGGTACAACCATTGTCATGGTTACACACTCGCAGAAGGATGCGGCTGTGGCGCAGAGGACAATCGACCTGTTCGACGGCCGCATTGTCAGTGACGTGAAGAACGAACTTTGATGCAGTAAAAGGGGAAAATCATGTTGTTTGATCCGAAATCATTTTTCAAGTTCCTGAGCAAGAACAGGTTCTATACCACTATAGACATATTGGGGTTCTCTGTATCTCTTATGTTCGTGATTCTTATAGCCGCATATGTGGAGCGGGAATTGAGTATAGACCGTCAGCAGGAATTTTATGATGATATATATACGATAGCAAGTGAAGACCATTTGGGCACGGCCATACCTGTGGGTTATGCCATGAAAAACGAGTTCCCTGAAATAGAAAAGGTATGTCCTGTGGTCTTTGATGCCGGCAGGAACGCGACTGTAGAGTATGGCGGGGAAACGTATTCGGCGGATCTGGCATTTGCGGACTCTTCCTTTTTCAGCATATTTTCATTCAAAGTATCCGGAGGAGACAGAAGGTCGCTCATGAGCGGTACGTATGATGCGGTGATATCAAGTACTTTCGCACGCAAGCTGTTCCACAATGAGGAACCGGTGGGGAAAAGCATCATGTTGAGTGATTCCACCGCCGTTACCGTTACGGGAGTGATGGAGGACATAGACCGTTCTGTAATACCTTATTCCGACATTGTCTGCAGAATAGAGAGGGTGACCGAATTCAACAGTTCCCTTTCAATGACAAGTGCTGGCAATGCAGGTTCGTGTGTGGCGTTTTTCAAAACTTATGAAGGTGCAGATCTGAGGGCAAGGGAAAATGATATTCTTGATTTTCTGAAGGCTTCCCTATGGACATATAAAATGGGATTCAGCAATGAACTTCATGTTCTCTCTCTTGATGAAATCTATTTCGGCGAAATATCCAAATGCGGACTGAACAGCGGTGACAGGAGCTTTTCGCTGATTCTTTTGTCGGTAGGTATACTGATTCTGATATTCGCCGTAATAAATTATGTAAATCTTACCATGGCCCAGTCGAGCCAGAGGGCAAAGGAGATGGCCATGCGGCGTCTGCTCGGTTCTTCCAGAAGGGAGCTGTTCCTGAGTCTGATGACGGAAACCACCCTGCTTACGGTCTTTTCGTTCCTGATTGCCTTGCTGTTTGCATTCATCGCCCTTCCTTATGCCCGTGATCTGCTCCAGACGGATTTTTCTCTTGATATTCTGCTTTCTCCTTTGTGGATGGCAGGTATACTCTTGATAATCTTTTTTGTGGGTCTGCTCTCGGGACTGTTTCCTGCTGTAATGATATCGTCGTGCGAACCTGTAGAAGTCGTGAAAGGCTCTTTCCGAAGGAAGACGAAAATGGTATTCAGCAAGGTGCTGATAACTTTCCAGAGCGTGATAACCATAATGATGATTACGGCCTCCTTAGTAATGTATCTGCAGATAAACCATATGATACATGCTCCGCTGGGGTATAATACTTCCAATATCATTCAGGTTCCCAATGTTTTTACATCCAAGAACGACATGTTTTATGTTGCGGACAGGCTGCATTCGTTGTCCAGCGTCAGGAATGTAGGATACGGAGACGGCAGTCCGGCAAGCGGCACGAATAATTTAAGCGGTACATACGAAGGGCGTTCATTGAGTTTCCAGCAGGTGGTTGTCGACAGTACGGCTTTCGATATTTTGGGATTCAGAATCAAAAGAGACAATCATTCGTCCGAAATAGGATGGTATCTGAATGAACTTGCTTTCAGGGAGATGGATATCCCGGAGGATTCCCCGTATTTCAAAAGCAATGAATATAATGTTCCTGTTTTAGGTGTAGTTTACGATTTCCAGTTATGGAATGTGACAAGGAACAATTCACCGGTCATGCTTTATATAGGGAACCCCCATACGGCATGGAAGCCTGGACATTATTTGATTGAAGTTCAGGGCAACGCAAGGGATGCATTCGACGATGTCCGCAAGGTCTTTGAGGAAGTGTCAGGAGTTCCATTCGAGGGAGAGTATATAGATCAGATAATACGCAGAAATTTCGATTCCCAGTTGAGAATGGCTAAAATAATCGTGATATTCGCCTGTGTGGCCATACTGATTTCCATATTGGGCCTTATCGCAATGTCAATATACTTTATAAGGCAGCGTAAACAGGAAATGTCGCTGAGAAAATTGTTCGGATCCGACAATTACGGGGTATTCAGACTGCTTGCAGGCTCTTTCCTCAGATATGTGCTGCTTGCGTTCGTAATAGCTGTACCTCTCGTGTGGTATATAATGAAATTGTGGCTGTCATCCTATTCGTACAGGATTTCGCTTTCGCCGTGGATTTTCATTTCCGTTGGAATCTTTTACCTGACGGTATCATTGTGTGCCGTCTCATTCCAGAGCTGGAAAGCCGCGAACGAGAATCCGGTGGATAGTATAAAAAGTGAGTGATTATGATAGTGTTCAAGAATTTTCTGAGTGTTGTACGGCGTTACAAGGTGGCGTTTCTGATGAATCTGCTCGGCCTCGGCGTTTCTCTTGCAATTGCGGCGCTTGTCTTCATGCAGGTACGCTATGACCTGACGTTTGATCCGGAACAGCCGGCCAGGGACAGGATATGTCTTTTTACACTGGATTATGGTGATGAAGGGGTAATCGCCGTTTCACCCAAGCCTATGGAACGTCTTGTATCGGAGGTGCCTGGAGTAAGGGCAAGTTGTCTTATGGAACCTTTCCCTGTTTCGGTGTTCCCGGAAACCGTGAATGATGACGGTCTCCCTGTCAGGCTGAACGAAAAATTCCGCATGGTTTCGGAGAATTTTGCGGATGTCTTCGACTTCGACTTCTCAGAGACATCTGACGGGCTTCTTGCTACAGAGAATTCAGTTATAATACCGGAGAGCATGGCCCGCAAGATATCTGGTCCGGACGGCGCTGTCGGAAAGGTGCTCAAGTCGCCCGACGGGGGAAAGGAATATACGGTTACCGGCGTTTACCGTGACTTTTCACCCAATTCCACTCTTGACAACCATGTGTTTGCGGTCATGAACCGGAAAAGGGATTATGACAAATGGGGGAATTTCAACTACAACATGATGGTCCGGCTTGAAGACGGGGCGGACAGGAAAAGCGTGGAGGAAGCCATTATCAGAAAACTTGAAGAGAATGAAGTAAATACGGATGGTGGAGGAACAGAGCTGATGCCGGAACTTGTGTCTTTGGACGATCTCCATTTCAGTGGCAAGGCCCTGTTTGACACTTTTCCTAAAGCAAGCCGTGCGCAACTGCTGCTGTTCATAACGGTAGCGTTGCTGCTTGTTGCCGTGGCCTGTGTGAATATGGTGAATTTCAACATGGCGCTTGCCCCTTTGAGGCTAAAGAGCGTGAATACGATGAAGGTGCTTGGAAGTCCGCGCGGAAGTCTCTCTTCCGGCATAGCGTTCGAGTCTGTTGCTGTAGCTGCCATAGCATGGGGTCTTTCCATCATCATCGTCTCCCTTGTAAAGGAGAGTCCGGCTGCAGTTCTCATAGATCCGGAGATATCTCTGACGGGACAGTACCAGGCCTTTATTGTCACATTTGCAGTTGCAGCAGTAGCCGGTATGCTTTCGGGTATTTATCCCGGTCTTTACATAACATCGTTTCCATCGGCCCTTGCGCTCAAGGGCAACTTCGCGCTGAGTCCCAAAGGCCGCATGATACGTACGCTTCTGGTAGGATTCCAATTTGTCGTGGCGTTCGCGCTCATCGCGTGCATAGGTGCAATCTATCTCCAAAGCCGCTATATGCAGAACATGGATACGGGATACAGGAAGAGCAATCTCCTTTCCGTATCGCTTGACGGTATGGTTGATTCCGGAAGATGGGATGCGATGGATGCCATGCTGCTGAACATGGCCGAAGTGGAGCGGATTTCATATGCCAGTGCTGTCCTTTCCGGAGCAGAGAACATATCCAAATGGGGCAGGGATATAAAGGGAGAGAACGAATCATTTCAGGTAGTGCATGTTTCTCCGGAGTTTATCGGTACCATAGGTGCTGAAATTACGGAAGGCAGGGATTTCAGGGAAGGAAACGGTGCCTGCTGGATCTTCAACGAAAGTGCAAGGAAGGTATTCGGACTTGAACTCGGGGAGAAGGTAGGAAATGAAAACATAGTAGGTTTTGTTGATGATGTCAGGGTCGGTTCGATGAAAATGTCAATCGAACCGATGGGATTCATGCTTGACAGAAAAGGTTCTTTCCATAGTGTGGAAGGCGACGTAATGTATGTTAGGGTAAGGGACGGAAGCGATATCTCCATGGCGAAGAAAAGGATAGCGGAGGTCCTTGATTCATTCGTGCCGGACTATCCTTTTGAAGTGAAATCGGCGGAGGATGTCTTTGCATCTACATATTCAAGGGAGAGGAATATCTCTCTTCTTGTCGCCGTATTCAGTCTTGTTGCGGTTCTTATAAGCCTTGTAGGGGTATTCGGGATAGTCATGTTCGACAGCGAGTCGAGACGCAAGGAGATAGCTGTAAGGAAGGTCATGGGTGCTGCCACCTCCGATATAGTCATGATGTTCAACCGCTATTACATGATGCTTCTGCTTGTTTGTATGCTGCTCTCTACACCTGTTTCGCTCTACTTCATGTCGCGCTGGCTGGGACAGTTTGCGGAGAGGGTGCAGCATCCGTGGTGGACACTGTTCCCTGCTGCCGTCCTCCTGTCTCTTGTGATAGTTTCCGCTGTCAGTGGCCAGTGCCTCAGGGCGGCGATGCGTAATCCGGTAGAGAATCTCAAGAACGAATAAAACAACATATTATGAAAAGGACATTAAGGAATATAATGCAGCTTTTGCGCCGTTATCCTGTTGCGATGGTGTTGAACCTGGCGGGATTGTCGGTCGCTTTCTGCGCCTTTGCGGTAATCATGGGATATGTTCGGTATGAGGAGAGTTTCGATACTTTCCATCCGCATCATGAAGATATCTTCAGGGTTGACCAGAAGGAAGTTGACGGCGTTTTCCGCTCAGTCCTTCCTCCCGGATTTGCGGATGCGGTGATAAACGGCTCGTCACATGTAGTGGCCGGAACCCTGTATTGTCCTTTTTTGGGTGAACAGTATGTCGTGGTAAGGGACAGTTCCGGACAGGAACATGGTTTCATACAGGAGGCCAACAATGTCACTGCGGGTTTTTTCGACGTTTTCGGCATAAAGCTGATAGAAGGCAGCAGGGATGCTCTTGCCGATCCGGCTACACTTGCGCTGCCGAGAAGCCTTGCGGAAAAAATGTTCGGTAATGTGCATGCCGTGGGCAAGCATATCGAGATACGTTCCGGATCAGGTTTCATAAAGGGTACGGACTGGACCGTAGGTGCCGTGTTCGAAGATTTGCCGGAAAATTCCCAGATACGCAACAATATCCTGTTTCCTGTTCCGGATGGATTCATGGACAAATTTTCTGCTAGCAACTTCATCTGCTATCTCAGGCTTGACGACTGCAGCAATGCAGGTCCTGCCGCAGATGATTTCAACAGAAGTTTCGACTTTTCTTCTGCGCCGAGACTCGGAAAGATAGAGCTTGTTCCGCTTGAGGGCCTGTATTATCTTGAGGAAGGCAGTGACGGAAGGGTTTTCCGCAGCGGAAGCCGTTCAAGGACGGCGATACTTGTGGTTGTGGCCCTTCTCATACTCCTTGCCGGAACTTTCAACTATACTAATTTCTATACGTCCCTGATACCCTCCATGCTGCGCGGCATCAATACCGAAAAGGTGTTCGGCGCCTCGCTTGTTTCGTTACGCTTGTCCATAATGGCCGAGACCCTGCTGCTGAGTATTGCGGCGTGGGCGGTTTCGGCGGTGCCCGTTTATTTGTTTGCCGGTATCGGGGCAGATCCTGCGGTAATTGCCGTCTCTCTTGGTGCAGTCGCCGTCTCAGGCCTGCTGTCCGGATTGTATCCAGCGTTTTATGCCACATCGCTGCAGCCTGCGATGGTGCTTAAGGGACGCTGCGGCATGCCTGTGCAGGGGCGCCGTATGAGGAATATCCTGCTTTTCGTACAACTGTCCATCTCTTCTGCGCTGCTTGTATTCGTGTCGCATGTCTGGCTCCAGAACCGTCTTATGAATGTATATGACTGCGGTTTCGACAAGGACAGGATTGCGGTCGTGAATCTCACTTCTGATATGGTGAAGAGTTCCGGGGCAAGGTTCCGTGATATCCTGCTCGGCAATCCCGAGATAGAGGGTGTCGCCTATGCGATGGAAACGGTCGGCGGTCAGGATGTTTACAATACTCAGGAAGTGGAGTGGAGGGACGGAAGTTTCCAGTGCTTTCAGATATGGTGTACGCCGGAGTTACCGGAAGTTCTGGGAATCCAGGTCGTCGACGGCACCAGTTTCTCTTCTACTTCCCCGTACGGGGTGATCTTCAACAAGTCGGTGCGTGATGCCTACGGGCTGGAGACCGGGCCTCTCGCTTCCATGGGAACAGAGGTACGCGGATTCTGCAAAGATGTAAGACTCAACTCCCTGAGGGGAGGTTCTGTTCCCGTATGTTTCACCTGTGTCCCTGAAAAAGCCGGCTTTACACCTGTTGCCTATGTCCGTTTTTCCGAAAATGCCGACAGAAGGAAGGTAGCCTCAATAGTGACATCGGCTGTAAAGGGCATAGATCCTGTACTGCCTGCGGATGTGCTTTTCTACGATGACATTTTGGCGGAGCTGTACGGCAAGGAGCGGTCTTTCCGTAAAACGGTCATGCTCTTTTCGCTGGTGGCAGTGCTTCTTTCACTTTTCGGCGTCTTTTCGATGGTGATGTTCGACATACAGTCAAGACGCAGGGATACGGCTCTAAGAAGGGTTTTCGGTGCTTCATCGGCGGATGTTGTCGCATATGGCAACCGTTCATATATGTCCGTTTCTATTCTCAGCGTGCTGGCGGGGGCTCCGGCAGGATGGATCGCCGTATCTTTCTGGCTGTCCAATTTCGCTGTCAGGACAGGACCTTCATTCTGGGTTTTCGCAACCGTGCTGGTTGCCGTGCCGCTTCTTGTAGGTGCAGTGGTGAGTGTGCGTATTCTGGCTGCTGCCGGAACCAATCCTGCCCAGGTGCTCGGAAATGAATAGGGTATGATGATGTCTTCTTGTCAACTTTCATTACCTTTGTATGTATGAAGAAAGGTAAAATACTGGTTGTTGATGATAATGCCGGAATACGTTCGGCCCTGAAGCTCCTGTTGCCTCTGCATTTCGAGCAGGTAAGGCTGCTCTCTTCCCCTTCAGGACTTGTATCCGGGATAACGGAGTTCAATCCTGATGCGGTGCTTCTGGACATGAATTTCGAAAGGGATATAAATACCGGAAACGAGGGGCTCTTCTGGCTTTCCGAAATGAAGCGCAGGTTTCCTGAGATTCAGGTGGTGCTTTTCACTGCGTATGCCGATATAGCTCTGGCCGTCGAGGGAATGAAGCGGGGTGCATTCGACTTCATAGTGAAACCGTGGGACAACGACAAGCTCCTAAAAGTCCTTTCAGATGCATGTGTTTCCTCCTGGCAGGGCAGGGAAAACAGACATGTGCAGGGAGGGAGGACATCGGGCAGCCACTCCTCGTGTGGAAAAGGTCCTGATACCGGGGAAGACACAATGCACTGGGGGAAAGGTCCTGCGATGACTGCTGTGAGGAGGTTTGTAGAAAAGATAGCCCCTACGGATGCCACCGTGCTTATAACAGGAGAGAACGGTACAGGCAAGGACCTTATGGCCAGGGAGATACACAGATTCTCGCGCCGCAGTGCCGGCCCTATGGTATGTGTGGATATGGGAGCGATTACGGAAACACTTTTTGAAAGTGAGCTTTTCGGTCATGTGAAGGGGGCGTTTACGGATGCCAGATCCGACCACAAGGGCAAGTTCGGACAGGCTGACGGAGGAACACTCTTCCTTGATGAAATAGGGAATATACCGCTTCATTTGCAGTCCAAACTTCTGAGGGTGCTCCAGAGCAGGGCTGTGGTTCCGGTAGGAGGTTCTGTTCCGGTGCCTGTGGATATAAGACTTGTATGTGCTACAAACATGGATCTGGAACAGATGGTCCGTGAAGGAAGATTCAGGGAGGACCTTTATTACCGTATCAACACCATGCAGGTGAAACTGCCTCCGCTGAGGGACAGAAAGGATGAAATCATCCCTTTGGCATGCAGGTTTACAGATATTTTTGCTGCAAAATACGGGAGGAAGGCTTCAGGTATGGACGAGAAGGCAATGGAACTTCTGCTCTCCAACAGATGGAGCGGAAACATAAGGGAGCTCCGCAACTGCATCGAGAAGGCTGTCATAATATCCGAAGGGAAACTGATAACTGCGGATGACCTTTCGTTCTCCGTAATATCAGGCCAGTCCTCCGTACATTCCGATGCAGGCAGCCATACAGCATGGATATCAGGTGGCAGTGAGGAGGAAGACCAGACTCTCGATATGGTTGAGGAAAAGACCATACGTGCGGCGGTGGCGAAATACAACGGCAATCTCTCCCTTGTGGCAAAGGCCCTGGACATAAGCCGTCCTACGCTGTACAGCAAACTGAAAAAATACAATATCTGATATACAGGTTGATATATTGTCGCTGATTTATGGACTTCTCTTCTTTTTTTATCCCGGTTGCCGCGGTATGCGTCCTGTTTTTCCTGCTGGGGATGAGGTTCAGTTCTTCCAGAATGAACAGGCGGATATCTTATCTGCTCGATGCCATGGAGGATGAGGAACTCAACTTTTCCTTCAGGGAGGACAGGTTTCTTACGCGCAGGTTCAACCGTATACTGAACAGGATGAGGCTGCTTTTCGAAAAGAAACGCAGAACCATATCAGAACGAGAGAAATATTACGGGGCGATGCTGGACAATGTAAGTACCGGTGTGATGGTGGTAGATGATGCCGACGGCCATGTTGTATATTCCAACTCCTCGGCTCTCGCTATACTGGGCATATCTTCTGTTTCAAACATAAGGCAGCTTGAGCGTGTTTCTCCTTCGATCATGGAGGCCTTCAGCAGGGTTAGGAACGGTCATGAGGAGAGGGCGGACTTCATGAACGAGATCTCCAGACGTGTAGTGCTTGTCAGGTCTTCTTCCGCGAGGATAGCTGAGAGGGATGTCAGGATCATAGCATTCAACGATATAAGCGGTGAAATAGATGAAAATGAATCGGTATCGTGGACAAAGCTTGTACGTGTGCTTACTCACGAGATAATGAATACTGTTACTCCGATTGCGTCGCTCAGCGAGGCGCTGCTGAAGTATTCGGGAGACACGCGTTCCGATATTGATGTGAAAGAGGGGCTTGAGACAATACTTTCCTCTTCGAGGGGGCTTATGAAATTCGTGGCATCGTACCGCAATCTTACGCATATACCGGCCCCTGTAAGAAAGGTGGTGTATCTCAGGGATATAGTGGCAAGGGTGTTCAAGCTTGTGGAGGAGCAGGCGAACGCCTCGGGTACGGCAATGGTTTTCAACGAAAAGTCGGATGACATAATACTCTATGTCGATGAGGACCAGATATCCCAGATACTTGTCAACCTTCTCAAGAACGCGATGCAGGCAGGTGCTGACAGGATAGAGCTGACGGCCTGTATAGATGCATCCGAGAGTGTGATCCTGAATGTGGCGAACAACGGGGAACCTGTCTCGGAAGAGAGCCTCAGCGAGATATTCGTGCCTTTTTACACTACCAAATCTTCAGGTACCGGACTGGGACTGAGTATTTCCAGGCAGATAATGAGGCTGCACAACGGTACGCTGCGCCTTACTTCGAGCAATCCAGGAAAGACGGTCTTTACACTTGTTTTCAGATAATCATGCCGGAGTTCCGGAATGCGGATCAGAAACTGAGACTGAATGATCCGTACGGCAGGCAGTTGCGTTGTATGGTTACTGAATAGAAATCGAGGATTTCCTCGTCAGGAGGATTCCCTATTATGTTGAACAGGCCTGCTTTCATAGATATGGTGCATTTTTTAAGTTCTTTTTCGAAAGAATAGCCTGCATCAAGACGATAGTTGAAAGCTTCTCTTTTCCTTCTGAAATCTTCAGCTGACATCTGGTAGTATATGTCGTTTACATCGATTACTTTTCCAGATTTTACAATGCCTCCGGCAAACAACGAAGAATGTTGCGTCAGCCTGAGCCGCGCGGCGCATGTGAACAGATGCGGTATATCCTGGAGAGACGGCAGATTATCAGGGTATCCGTCGTTTCCGAACGATTCCAGGCTCCTGGAAAATGTATATGAAATCTGGGTGGATAATTTCCTGTATTTAAGGTTTAGATGTGCAGAAAAGCCGAAACATTTTCCGTTTCCTGTCATTATATATTTTTCCCATCCGTTGTCTGACGGATATTCTTCAGGTCTCAGAGCCATTATGTTTTCCCGGCTTTTGTAATATATGGATGTTTCAAGTGTGCCGGCCTTGAAAAAATGTTTCCATCCTGATACTCCGAACCATGATGAACTCGGCCTGTAGTTGTCTATGCTCGGCATCATGAAGTCGGTAGGAAGATTGAGAACCTCAAATTTCAGATAATGGTAGAACTGTTCCATTCTTGAGAAGTTGATGAACAGCAGATCTTTGTCCGTCACTGTCCATTTCAAGGTCAGTCTCGGCTGCAGACTTATGTATTTTCTGTGATTGTCGGGGTTATATGAGACAAGGTTTATACCTATTTCGGAACGAAGACTGCCGGTTATCCTTATGGTATTGTCGTAAAACAGCGAAATCTGTGTAACCGGTTCCGTCCTGTTTCCGTTTTCTTTTCCGAATACCGCCAGATTATACAGTTCCCTGGATATTTTTACTCCCCATCCAGCGTTGAAACTGTTATCCTGCATGAATTTGAATTCGGTTCCGAGATTGAGATGCTTTATTCCGCTTTTCAGGTATCCATAGGTTTCGAGATTCAGTTCCCTGGCATAGGCGCTGTTCGAATAGTCGGTAAGTGAAGCGTAGCCGTTGACAGAAAGTTTGTCGTTCAGACGGCTTTTCAATTGCAGACTGTATATCCGGTTTTCCCATTTGAGTACTTCTTTTCTGACATTATTCTCGACGGGTAGGATATATCTGTTTTCTGAAGAATATACGAAGGCATTGGCTTTCGTTTTCTTTGTAATATGATATGTGATTTTTGCGTTGAAGTCATAAAACGAGTGGTTGAGTCTTTCGCTTTCGGACAACAGTTCGTCGAAAAAGTCAAGCCAGCTCCTGCGCGCCCCGACAGAATATGTCAGCCTGTCCATTATCAAAGGCCCGTCAAGATTTACCGATGCTGACGGCATATCGATGGAAAGTATGCTCGTCTCTTCTTTTCTGTCCCCTTCTTTCAGCTCTATTTCGGTTATTGAGGACAGCCTGCCTTCGTATTTTGTCGGAAAATAGTCTTTATGGAAAGTGATTCTCCTTATGGCATCTCCGTTGAATGCCGAGCGCAGGGAGTTTATATGTCCAGGGTGGTATACCGGAATGCCGTCGACAAGAATGAGGTTTTCATCGTTTCCTCCACCGTTTACATGAAAGTTGCCGCTTACAGGAGAACCTGTTATTCCAGGCATGAAATTCAACTGGTACATCGGATCTGAAGAACTGACAGACATTGAAGATGACGCCGATTTCCTGTCAAGCTCGTTTTTCCCGGATGAAGGATTTATCGTTATTTCGTCCAGAATCTTTTCCTCGTTTTCTTCTTTCTTTCTCAAGTCGTCGCCGTCATGGATGCCGCGTTTTCCGATTATACGTAATGCTATCCTGTCATGAGCGGTTACGGCAGTTTCATAACGGTATTCTTTCAGGAGAATTTTAAGAATATCCCTGACTGTCATTACCTTCTTTGTCTTTCTCTTGTGTCCTGATTTTTTTTCTTGTCCTGAAATGCCGGTACGTTTGGCAAGATCCATCTGCGCCGGGTCATACGATATTATTATCTTCCCTTCTCTTTCAATATGTCCGAACCATTCCAAAAGCGACGGAAGTCCTCCCGGCAGTTCTATTTTTCTGTCAAGAGGATTTGAACCGTCCGCTTCATGAACATATGCCTGCGCTACATATGTTGATAATAAAAATATCAGAACTATGGTAAGGATTCTATATTTCATCAGTAAGACAGTCTGTAGTGCCGCTCTGCCAGTTTTTTATAATCTGCTCCGCAAATATATGCAATTTCCCTTACGATTTCTTCAGGCTTGTCCGGGTCTGCTTTAGTGCTTATTCTCCTGTTCCCTATTTTTGCATCGAATTCAATTGTCAGACCGGCTTCCTTTTTCAGTATTTCGGCCATTTCTGCAATCGTAGTGTCGTTGAATGGAAGTATCCTGTCTGCCGTGTCCATAATAAAGACCGTTTCAGGGTCGTCTATGAGAGTTTTTGAAATTCCTTTGTCGGAGATTTCGGCTTTTTCGTTGCGTTGCAGTATGAGGGTTCCGTCTTTGGCCTCGACCTTGACTTTTCCGCTTTTTACAAGTACTGACTTTTCTGATTCAGTTGAAGCATCGATGATGAAAGATGTGCCGAGAACGGTAACCTTCATGTCTCCTGTGCTTACGGAGAATGTCCTTCCTTCGGATGCTGCAACTTCGAAAAATGCTTTCCCTTTAAGTCGGGCTTTTCTTGATCCGTCCTTTTTGTCAGTGATGTAGTATATTTCCGAATTCCGTGCAAGTACTATCCTTGAACCGTCCGGCAGAGTTTCTTCTGTATTTCCGTCAGTCGCGGATGCAAAGTATTCGTGTTGTTCAGTCTCTGTTCCAGATTTAAGAAACAGACCCATAGTGAACAGCAGCAATATGCATGCGGCTGCCGAAACGGTAAATGTAAGGTATATGCCTTTCCTTTGCGGGCGAAGTCTTTTTTCAATCCTGTTCCATGCCTGCCCCGGATCGAACATCGGAAATCCGGTTTCCTTCCTGCATTCATTTGCGCTTTTGCCTGTCAGTTTTTCCAGATTGTCGTATTCTTCCCTGTGTTCTGAAATCCATTTTTCTATTTCTTCCCTTTCTTTCCGGGTGATTTTTTCTCCCGACAGGTGTTTTGCGAGCAGTATATCTATCTTGTCCGGTGAATTCATGTTACATGCAGTTTATGAAAAAGGTTAGTGTGGTAATCAGTATTATTGCCAGCGGGTTTGCGGCTATGTATTCCCGTATGAGTCTGATGGCTTTTCCCATCTGGTTCTCAACGGTTTTTTCGGAGATTCCGAGTTTTGCCGAGATTTCCCTGTATTTGAATTTTTCCACTTTGTTCATCAGGAATATTTCCCTGCATTTTTCGGGCAGTATCCCGACGGCTTCTTCCGCTTTTTTCAGCATCAGTGCGGAATCTTCACTGCGTTCAGGATTATGAATGTTGTGCGCTTCAGGGGATTTGTCGATCTGCACTGTGACAGACCTGTTTTTCCTGATATGGGAAATACAGCTGTTTTTTACGCATACGGTTGCATATGCTGCGAATTCTTTTTCAGGCATGTTGTCTTTACCTTTGTTCCACATGCTGATAAAGACTTCCTGTACTATGTCTTCGCTTTCCTTTTCATTGCGAACATATCCATAGGCTATCTGACATAGCCATGGATAATGTTTCTGGAATATATATCTGAACCGCTCTTTTCTGGTTGGTTTCATAATCCTGTTTCGCATTTAGAATTTAAGGCTCAGACCTGCGGTAACGAATCCTTTGTGTCCGAGTCCCGCTTCTACGAATCCTCCTATTCTGTCGTTCCCCACTCTTATTGCAATCGGATTTACCTGATATGCGAAGTTTACTGACGTGTACGGTTTGGCAAGTTCGTTTTTGCCTGCTGTTTTTCCTATCGGACTTTCAGAGTGTCTTGAGATGTTCACTCCAGCCGCAGCCGAACCGTAAAGTTCTACCAGTCCTCTTCTGAAATATGTATATTCGCCTGCTGGGAGTACGAGGAAGTTGAGATCGTTTTCCTTTATTGAGGCCTTTTCTTCTCCGTTAAGGGCGGTTTCCGCCGTCATTCTGGCAAATCCGAGGTCGGCGCCTACTCTGAATCTCTTTATCGAATACCTGTAACCCAGACCGAATACTCCGGTGTTTTTCTGCTTGCTTCTTTTTGTTCCAAGAATTGCATCCGAAATGCCGGTTCCAAGGATATTCGATGAAGACAGGGTGAGTCCGTCACTCATGGAGAGCCTTATCTCGTGTCTGTTCTCTGACGGAGTGAAGTTTCTGGAAGTTTCCTGTGCGGATAGAATATTGATGCTTGCAAGGATGCCCAATGACAATGTTATGATTTTCGCTTTCATTTTTTTTCAGTTTAAATATTTTCGTTATTCGTTTACGTGTCCCGGCCGGGGCGCTTTCACCGATATAACGCATCACTTCGCAAAAACCCCTATGCGAATGTAAAAAAAATGTTCGTTCTTTGCCAATATTGGCTATTTTTACAATTCATATTTGTTTTTGAGATGAAAGTACTGATCGTTTCCGATGCAAACAGCATACATACATACAGATGGGTCACTTCCCTTGCGGAAAGAGGACTCGGCATGGTATTGTATTCCATTACACCGGTCGAAAAATTTTCATATCCGTCAGATGTAAGTGTGTACAGCTATGATCTTTTCGGTTACAGGAGAAGGAAAAACAGGATTGTTTCCGCTTTTTTTTCACTCCATGCACATATGCATGCCGTTTCGGAACTCAGACGGATAATAAGGTTCGAAAAACCGGATATTCTGCATGCACATTATGTGACCAGCTATGCTTTTATAGCTGCGCTTTCAGGGTTCCACCCATTTGTCGTTTCGGTATGGGGAAGCGATATCTATGAGTTTCCGAAAAAGTCGCCGATAAACAGAAAGGCTGTGGAATTTGTGCTGGGCAGGGCCGACAGGGTTCTTTCCACAAGCCAGGTTATGGCAGAAGAGACGCAAAGGTACCTTCATGCGGACATAGGTATAACCCCGTTCGGGGTTGATACTTCGCATTTCAGAAACAGAAGGTGTCGCGTAAACGATTCCTGCAGTCATGAAAGCAGAATCGTATTCGGTACTGTAAAAACGCTTTCGCGCAAATACGGAATAGATACGCTGATCAAGGCATATTCCTCAATGAGAAAATCTGCACCCGAGATGGAAGCATCGCTTGCAATCGTCGGTGACGGACCCGACAGGAAATCGCTTGAAAGGCTTGCTTCCGATACAGGTTACGGAGATGAAATAACGTTTTACGGGTACGTGGACAATTCTTTGCTTCCTGATGTATATTCGGGTTTCGATGTGGCTGTTTTCCTTTCGAGAGAAGAGAGTTTCGGGGTATCTGTCGTCGAGGCTATGTCGTGCGGTATTCCTGTGATCGCGTCGTCGGCAAAAGGTTTTACTGAGGTGATTGAAGATGGGGTTACAGGTATTATCGTCCCCTCTGAAGATCCGGATGCGGCTGCAGCCGCAATGAAGAAACTTGCTGCTGACGGAAATTTACGCAGGGAATTTTCCGTTGCGGCGAGATTGCGGGTGGAAGAACATTACGGGTGGAAAGACAACGTCGGAACCATGGTTTCGGAATACCTCAAAATACTTGAAAAATGATTGTAAATCAACATGGAAGGAGAACTTAAGCATAAGACGGCCAAGGGAGTAAGCTGGGGATTCGTGGAGAATGTCGCTGGTACCGGACTTCTCGCACTTGTCAATCTTGTACTTGCACGCCTGCTTACTCCGTCCGAATTCGGATTGGTCGGTATGACCGCAATATTCATTACACTGTCGACTTCCTTGGTTGACAGCGGCTTTACGGCTGCTCTTACAAGAAAGAAAAATCTTTCCGGGGGTGATCTGGATACTGTCTTTTATTTCAATTTCGCTACGGCCCTTCTGCTTTATGGAGTGCTTTATTTTTCATCTCCGTATATAGCTTCGTTTTTCAATCAGCCGGTTCTGGTTCCGATGGTCAGGGTTCTCGGACTTTCCATTCTTATATCTGCCGCTGCCATTGTCCAGAAGGCAATATTCATAAAAAAAATAGATTTCAGGACACAGGCTGTAATTTCTCTGCTTTCTTCTTTTGTAAGCGGGGTTGTCAGCATATGGATGGCTTACGCTGGTTTCGGTGTGTGGAGCCTGGTAGCCCTGCAGATATCCAGAGCCGGAATAACGGCACTTTTGCTCTGGTTGTTCTCGGAATGGAAACCTTCTCTTCGTTTTTCCTGGAGCAGTCTCAAGGAGATGTTCGCATTCGGAGGAAGGCTGCAGCTGGCTTCCATAATAGGCATAGTGTGGAACGAGATATATTCGATAATCATAGGAAAGGTATATACCGCTTCCGTGCTGGGACAGTATTCAAGAGCTGACAAATTCAGAAATATGGTTACTCAAAATGTGGCTCTGGTGATGCAGAGAGTGAGTTTTCCGGTTCTGGCATCTATTCAGGACGAGAAGGAAAGGCAGGTACGGGCCTACAGGAAGGTCCTCAGGACTACGGTTCTCATTTCATTTACTTCCGTAGCCGGGCTGATAGCCGTAGCTGACGCTGCCATCCTTACCCTGTTCGGAGACCAGTGGATTCCCGCAGTACACTATCTCAGGATATTGTGCCTTTCGGGCCTGTTTGTCCCTGTCATAATGTGCGGGGGCAACATGATAAACGCCAACGGGCGTTCGGATCTTACCCTTTATCTTGAAATTCTGAAAACGGTTCTGGCCGTGGTGCCTGTACTGCTTGGTATCTATATAAGCATAGATGCACTGCTCTGGGGTATGGTAGGTGTGCATTTCATAGTCTTCGTCATTACGGGAATTTCAGTATCCAAGGTGATGGAATACTCCTTTGCCGATCATATGAGGGATGTGCTTCCTGTTCTTGCAATATCTCTTGTCATGATGTGCGCCGTATGGCCGGTGTCGCTTGCCGGTCTGCCGTACTGGCTGGAACTTGCGGTCCAGGTTGCCGCTGGAGCGGCGATAGTGATATTCATGTATGAGAAAGTCTACAGATGCGAAGAATATTATGATATCCGTAATATTCTGCTTAAGGCATTGTCAAAATTCGGAGGCCGAAAATGATTTCCATAATAATTGTCAACTATAATACGGGAAAATTGCTTTTCAATGCTCTGGACAGTATAAGGAGGTCGCTTGCATGCGAGTACGAAGTGATTGTGGCCGACAATGCTTCTCAAGATGAATCTGTTTCCCTTTGCTCTTCCTTCTGGAGCGACAGGCGTTTTATTCTTCTCAGGACCGGTGCCAATCTGGGCTTTTCCAGGGCAAACAATATGGCTGCCGGAATTTCATCCGGGGAAATACTGCATTTTCTGAATCCGGATACTGAAATTACCTCCGCTATGGAGTCCGATTATGAAAAGGCTGTGGCCGAACCGTCGTATGTATATGTTAACCCACTTATAAATGCTGACGGTTCGCATGAAAACGACATGATGCCGATTCCTTCGCTCAGGGACATATTCTTCTGGAATTTCAGAAGGAAAAAGGCAAGGTTCTGGTACAAGGGGGCCTCAGTCATAATATCGCGCGGCAATTTCGAAAAACTGGGCGGTTGGTGCGAGGATTATTTCCTGTATGCCGAAGATCTTGATTTCTTTTACAGATTGTGGCTCGCTTCCATTCCGATAAGAAGCCTTTCTTCCGAAATTTATCATCTCGGAGGAGGAAGCAGCAGCAACAGATGGAACGCACTTGAACGTGAAATAGTAGTGCAGAAATCCAACAGACTGTTTTTCAGAAAATACTTTTCTTCATTCGAGTATTTTCTCGTAAAGCTCTATTTCCTTCTGCATAATCTTATTAAAAGACCGTCATCCGTGCCTTTCTATATCAAGGCGTGGATAAGAAGTTCCTATCGGCGATAAATATTTCCGGCTCTCGCCTGATGCCGCCGAACTTTTCTTCAAGAACTGCAAGATGGCTCATGTATATGGAGTCCGCAATGCTTTTCGCTCCGGCAGGACATCTTTTTATGCAGGCTCCGCATTTTATGCATATTCCCGGTGTTTGCGAGAAATCATTCCTGTCTATTGCCCCCATCGGGCATATTTCAGCACACAGACCGCATTCATTGCACAGAATATTGTCTGTTACCGGTTTTACCTTGCGGATATCTACGGGTTTTCCCTGCATGTCCGTGGCTCTGTAGAATCCTCCGTAAGGGTAAGGGGTTCCCGGAACATCGACAATATGTGGTGTCTCATATGTTTCTGCATTTTCGTCAAGAGTGCGTGCGATTGTCTTTCCGAACTCTTCCGCCTTTTTCATGTCTCCTGTATCCGGCCTTCCTGCCGCCAGTTTCCGTGAAAATGAGTGTTCCCCGACAAATGCCGCGGCGGCTGGGATACTGAATCCATTTCCGGCCATGATATCTCTGAGTTCGATGAGTCCATCGTCGTAGTTCCTGTTTCCGTAAAGTACTACAGGTATACCGATTGCACCGTACCCATTTATTGTTCTGTAATATGGTGATATGAGATTCGGCATTCTTCCGATATATACCGGGGAGCCGAATATCACTATATCTCCATGGCGGAACCGTATTTTTTCTTTTCTTTGTGCCGCTGATGTTATATCCTTTTCTTTTACGGGGATTCCGAGTTCCTTTCCGGCTGAATATGAAATTACCCTCACGATCTTTGCAGTCGTGAGGGTGGGACTGAAGTACAGGGCTGTTATATTATTGTATTTCATTTCGATTTGAGTTTTTCGAGAATATCAAGGGATTTCCCTATGGATTTCCTTGCGTCAGTGTCGTTTTCGTTCGAATATGCGGCCCGGACATCCTCCAGAAACGACAGGTAATGTGTAGATGCGAGATATTGCGCCGCCCTGGCCCTTACTTTCGGGGATGCATCGTAAAGCAGGCCCTGAAGCCAGTTTTTCGCATCCCATGAATAATGGGCCTGCAGCCAGTCAAGTGCAAGCAATTTTTCCTGCTCCTTTCCATAGAGAAAAACCTTGTAAAGGGAAGCCTCATATCTCAGATCTTCCTGACTCATCAGTATTTCATATGGTTCTACAGCTGGTCGTGTTACATTTTCAGGGTATTTCTTTAATTCGGCCTTCAATGTCCATCTCACCATTCTCGGGATCATCCATATCATTCCCGGTGTTGCTTCAGGATGGGCTATCGAACTGAACACCCTTCCTTTGCCGTAGTCGTTTCCAATAAAGAACGGTTTGCCGTCGGTCATGCCTGAAGGGGCATTACCTTCTTCATGTACATCGCTTTCCATTATGGCAAATGTGTCGTATTGTATTTCGGATGATTCGTTTTTTACGAATACGGGACCTTCATAGTATATGACGAAGCAAGTGTCTTTGTCTGCGAGTTCCGGGAATATCTTTCTGCCTTCCCCGTTAAGGGTGAATTTTGCCATTCCGTGTCCCCGGTTGTCATGTTCTATGTCAATGGCTTTTGCACCGTTCAATGACATGGATGCATACCCTGGTGTTTCTGAGAAGAGATATGCTCCGGCGCATATCCCTACGGCACCTCCGCCCTTTCCAATAAATTCCTTTATCCGGTTGCGGTTGGCTTCCCCGAGGTTCAGGTATTGCCTGGTGCCTCCTCCTCCGGGTATGACTATCGCATCCAGTCCGTCCAGTATGCCTCCGGATATGTCGGATGATGTTATTATCATTGCTTCAATGCCTGAATCCACGCTGAGAGCCGCCATGGTTTCGCGTATGCATGTAGCTGCCCCTCCGTCTCCCCGAAATACTCCGACCTTGATTTTTTCATGACTGCATGCCGATATCAGCACTGTTGCAGCCGAGAGAATGAATAGAACTGCAAGTTTTTTCATTTCAGGATGTTTTTGGTTGTGATGCAAATATAATGTTTTATATTTTATATGTCTCTTTGTCTGAATTTTTTGTTAAATTTGATGTATATCTTGTAATGTTATTCAAATAATGTTTTCTTTTGCCGGAAAAAGATATAGGGAGGGAACGGAATATGTCATTGAGATTATTGGAACATGATCCGATGCTTAAGGATTACGGGTCAACGATAGAACGCAGACACAGGATGATTGCGGATGCCGCGAACTGTTTTTTGGGCGGAGACGGAGCCTGTGATTCTTATCTGTATTACGGATTACACAAGACTGACAGCGGCTGGGTTTTCAGGGAATGGGCTCCTGGAGCCACGGCAATATATCTTCTCGGGGAATTTGACGGCTGGCGTGTCCATCCTGATTTCAGACTGGACAACGTAGGTAACGGAAACTGGGAGATATATCTGCCGGAAAACGTACTGTCACACGGCGATCTGTACAGGCTGATGGTGGAATGGGACGGAGGGTGCGGAGAACGTCTTCCGTCGCATGGCAACAGGATGGTGCAGGATGAGTATACCAAGGTGTTCAGTGCACAGGTATGGAATCCCGACAAACCGTATGTAATGAAGCATCCTGTTCCGAAAAGGAAGGATCATCCGCTTATCTATGAGGCGCATATCGGTATGTCCACCGAAAGAAGGAAGGTGTCCACATTTACTGAGTTTCGTGTGTATGTGCTCCCGAGAATTGCTGAGCTGGGGTACAATACCATCCAGCTTATGGCCATACAGGAACACCCTTACTATGGCTCTTTCGGCTATCAGGTGGCCAATTTCTTTGCGGTAAGTTCGAGGTTCGGTACTCCTGACGAACTCAGGGAACTTATCGACGAGGCGCACGGTCTCGGAATAAGTGTCATAATGGATATAGTGCATTCCCATTCCGTCAGCAACGAGCTTGAAGGACTCGGACGGTTCGACGGCTCAGATCATCAGTATTTTTATCCTGGAGAAAGGGGATGGCATCCTCTCTGGAATTCGAGATGTTTCGACTACGGCAGACCGGAGGTCGTGAATTTCCTGCTCTCCAATTGTAAATATTGGCTTGAAGAGTTCAGGTTTGACGGTTTCCGTTTCGACGGCATAACGAGCATGATATATCTCGATCATGGAATAGAACGCAGTTTTACGGATTACAATATGTACTATGACGGTAATCAGGATGAAAATGCAATAGTGTATCTGGCTCTTGCCAACCGTCTTATCCACAGTGTGAACAGTGAAGCCGTTACCATAGCCGAAGATGTGAGCGGCATGCCCGGGCTTGCATCCCCGATTGAAGACGGCGGCATGGGGTTTGATTTCAGGATGAGTATGGGCGTTCCTGATTACTGGATAAAGATCATAAAGGAAAAAAAGGACGAGGAATGGCACGTGGGTGATATATTTTATGAACTTACGAACAAAAGGGCTGACGAGCATACCATAAGCTATGCCGAAAGCCATGATCAGGCTCTTGTCGGGGACAAGACGATCTTTTTCAGACTGGTGGACAAGGAAATATATGATTCCATGGGCGTTTCTGAAGGAAATGTTGTCATAGAGAGGGGAATGGCCCTGCACAAGATGATAAGGCTTCTTACGCTTGGAACGGCAGGGGACGGCTATCTGACATTCATGGGAAACGAATGGGGGCATCCGGAATGGATAGATTTTCCAAGAGAGGGCAACGGATGGAGTTATGACCATGCCAGGAGATTGTGGAGCCTGGTCGATGACAGGAACCTTAAGTTTCGCTTTCTTAATCTTTTCGACAAGGATATGATACATTTCGCGGTCTCTTCTGACATTTTGTCATACTCTCCTGGGCCTCTTGTCAGGGATAATGAAAATCAGATACTGATTTTCATGAGGGGAAACTATCTGTTTGCATTCAATTTCAGTCCTGACAGATCTTTCCCGGATTATGAATTCGATGCACCTTCGGGAAAATATACGGCTGTTCTGGATACCGATGACATGCGTTATGCAGGATTCGGAAGAAATTCGGCGTCTGCAGAACATTTCAGCAGGTATGTTTCTCCTGGAAGAGGACGGATTTCCCTGTATCTGCCGTCGAGGTCGGGAATCGTATATGAGCGTAAATGAGTGGAAACAAAGTAAAAACAATATATATATGGGATATCTTAAATTCAATAAGGAAAAACTTGTCAATCTTGAGTATGCGCTCAAGAGAGAAGTGCTTGCCACAAACAGGGCAGGCGGGTATCTTTCAACCACCGTGGTATGTTGCAATACCAGAAAATATCACGGGCTGCTGGTTGTTCCCATCGATCAGTTCGGAGGCGAGAATCATGTGCTGCTTTCATCTCTTGATGAAACCGTGATACAGCACGGTCAGCCATTCAATCTCGGGATACACAAATATCCGGGCGTCTATGAACCGAGGGGACACAAGTATATCGTGGACCTTGAGTACGATCCGCATTTTTTCATAGTCTACAGGGTAGGGGGTGTCGTTCTTAAGAAAGAGTTTCTTCTGGTGCATAATGAACCGCAGCTGCTTATCAGATACACCCTTGTAGATGCTCATTCGGACACGGTTCTGAGACTCAAACCGTATCTTGCTTTCAGAAGCCGTCATGAATTGTGTCATGAGAACATGTATGCAAATGTCAGGTACGAGAAGGTTGAAAACGGGATAAGTTCGAGGTTGTATGCCGGATATCCTGCACTCAACATGCAGCTCAGTAAGGAAAATGATTTTATCGGATCTCCGGACTGGTACAGGAACGTCGAATACCTGGAAGAAAAGGAAAGAGGGTATGATTATACTGAAGATCTTTATGTTCCGGGCTATTTCGAATTTCCTATCAGAAAAGGGGAAAGTGTGGTGTTTTCCGCTTCCCTTGCTCCTGCAGCGGTTTCCGGTCTGAAAAGGAAATTCGAAACCACCCTTAAAAAGAGGAAATCGCGTGACAGTTTCAGAAAATGCCTTGAATATTCGGCTTCCCAGTTTATCGTGAAGGAAGGCAAGGATACTGAAGTAGTGGCAGGTTATCCATGGTTCGGAAGATGGGGTCGCGATACTTTCATCGCGCTGCCGGGTATAACGCTTTCTGCAGGGAAAGATCTGAAAACATGCAAGGCTGTTATTGATACAATGTGCAGGCAAATGCGTAACGGATTGTTTCCGAATATAGGAAAGGGTGAGAATGCGGCATATAATTCGGTGGATGCTCCCCTGTGGTTCTTCTTTGCTTTGCAGCAGTATGCGATGGCGCTTGATGACGACTGTAAATTATGGAAGGACTATTCCGTAAAGATGAAGTCTGTACTTGAAGCCTACAGGAAAGGAATCAATCCGGAAGGTGTTATGAAGGGAAACGGCCTTATTTGGTCATATGTCCCGGGAAAGGCCCTGACATGGATGGATGCCGTTGTGGAAGGAATGCCTGTAACTCCACGTGCAGGTTATGCAGTAGAAATAAATGCGTTATGGTACAATGCAGTATGCTGGACGCTGGAATTGGCCGAAAAGGCAGGCGACAAGGTTTTCGTCGAAAACTGGAAGCATCTGCCGGAAATTATAGGCAGGTCTTTTACGGAAGTTTTCTGGGATGATGCTGCCGGCTATCTTGCGGACTGTGCCGGTGAAGGAGAACGGGACATGAGTGTAAGACCAAATCAGGTATTTGCATGTTCCCTTCCTTATTCGCCGCTGACTGATGATATGAAAAAAAGCGTTCTGGATGTAATATCTTCCGTTTTGCTAACTCCGAAAGGTTTGAGGACTCTTTCTCCTGAGGATGAAAGGTATAAGGGACGCTATGAGGGTAATCAGAATGAGAGGGACCGTGCATATCATCAGGGAACCGTATGGCCATGGCTGCTCGGGGCGTATATCGAAGCCCAGCTTAAACTTTACGGAAAACAGTTTGTCCCTGTGGCAAAGGAATTGCTTTCGGGATTTGAGGAAGACATGACTGATGCAGGTGTTTGTTCTGTGTCCGAAGTTTACGACGGTAATCCTCCATATCTGCCTGGCGGAAGCATATCGCAGGCCTGGAGTGTGGGGGAAATTCTGAGAAGTATTGATATGGTGGATAAAATGGAGAGAAAATCATGAGTGTAAGAGTCTTGATGTTCGGTTGGGAATTTCCTCCGCATATTGCAGGAGGACTTGGTACTGCATGCTATGGTTTGACAAAGGGTCTGGCAAAGCATGGGGTTGATGTCCTTTTTGTAATGCCCAAGGCGGGCGGTGATGAGGATCAGTCTGCTGTCAGAATAATAAATGCCAGCGACGTTGAAGTTGTAAATACGTTCTCCGATTATGAAGAGTACTGGAAAAACGTGAATTTTATGGAGATAGGCTCCAATCTTGTTCCTTATCTTGATCCGGAAACATTTGAGCGTGAAGTGAACCGTAGTGTCAAGGAAGGTGAAAGGACGGGAAGGATTGTCTATCGAAACAAGTTCGAATTCTCTGGCAAATACGGTTCCAATCTTATGGAAGAGGTTGCCAGATATGCAATGGTCGCAGGAACAATAGCTTCCAGTCAGCATTTCGATGTCATACATGCACATGACTGGCTTACCTATACCGCCGGAATAGTTGCAAAAAAGATTTCCGGCAAACCTCTTGTCATACATGTTCATGCTACCGAATATGACAGGAGCGGTGAAAACGTCAATACGCAGGTTTTCGATATCGAGAAGCGCGGCATGGAGGTGGCCGACCGTGTCATAACCGTCAGCAATCTGACGAGGAATATCGTGATAAACAAATACGGTATCGATCCGTCAAAGGTTTTTACGGTGCATAATGCCGTGGATTTCCAGAACAGGAAGGATATCTCGGTGACAAGAGGGGTGAAGGAAAAGATTGTCACTTTCCTTGGACGTATAACCTATCAGAAAGGTCCTGAGTATTTTATCGAAGCGGCAAGCAAGGTTCTTAAGCGCTATCCTGACGTGAGGTTCGTGATGGCGGGAAGCGGAGACATGTTCGGACGCTCGATCCGCAGGGTGGCACAGCTTAAAATGGCTACAAAGTTCCATTTTACCGGTTTCCTTAAAGGGGATGAGGTACAGAAGATGTTCAATTACAGTGATGTGTATGTAATGCCTTCGGTATCGGAACCTTTCGGTATTTCTCCACTTGAGGCCATGCGTTCAGGAGTGCCTACCATAATATCCAAGCAGTCCGGTGTGGCGGAAGTCCTCAAGCATTCCATCAAAGTTGATTATTGGGATGTCGATGCTCTTGCCGATGCCATATATGCTCTGTTGTCATATCCGGCCCTCGCAAAAGTTACCGGAAGGGACGGATATGATGAGGTGGACAAACTGAAGTGGGAGAATGCGGCATTGAAGATAATAGATGTATATAATGATGCCATAGCATCTGCAAAGTGTAATCAGTAAACTTGAATGATATGAAAAAGACCCTATGTTTTTATTTTCAGGTACATCAGCCTGTCAGATTGAGAAAATACCGTTTTTTCGATATAGGCGTGAGGCATGATTATTTTGACGAATATGTGAATGCTTCTACGATAAAGAGAATCGCTGCGAATTGTTATCTTCCAATGAACAATCTTCTGCTGGATCTCATTTCCCAGTACGGGGAAAACTTCAAGGTGAGCTTTTCCATATCCGGGAGTGCCATAGAACAGTTCGAGATGCATGCTCCGGAAGTGATGGAAAGTTTCAGAAAACTTGCCGCTACCGGATGCGTAGAGTTCATAGCTGAAACTTACGGACATTCACTGGCTTCACTGTCGGATTCTGATGAATTCGAATCTCAGGTAAGGTATCATGCCGAGAAGATGAAGGAACTTTTCGGAAAATACCCTGTTACCATGAGGAATTCTTCCCTTATCTATTCCGACGAGATAGGACGCAGGGTGGCGGATATGGGTTTTGAATGTATGCTTACCGACGGGGCAAAGCATGTCCTCGGCTGGAAGAGTCCTGACTATGTTTATACCAATGCCATAAATCCGAGACTAAAACTGCTTCTTAAGAATTCGCGCCTGAGTGATGACATAACATTGCGCTTTTCGGACAGAAACTGGGATGAATGGCCTCTGACGTCTGAAAAATTTGCATATTGGCTTGATCAGGAATCGCGTGAGAGCGATGTTGTCAATCTGTTCATGAACTACGAAACTTTCGGGGAGTATCAGCCTGCATCTTCAGGAATTTTCGATTTCATGCGGAATCTGCCGAAGGCAGTCTTTTCAATGACGGATTTCGAATTCCTTACCCCTTCGGAGACTGTGAAGAAGCATCAGCCTGTTGCCCCTCTTCATGTGCCGTATCCTATGTCATGGTCAGATGAAGAAAAGGATATAACCGGATGGCTTGGTAACGAATTGCAGAACGAGGCTTTCGAAGAACTTTTCAAGATCAAGGACAAGGTGGCGAAGACGGATGATTATTCGTTGATAAGGGATTACAGGCGTCTGCAGGCAAGCGACCATTTTTACTATATGAGAACGAAATTGTTTTCCGACAGCGATTTCCACCGTTATGTTTCTCCTTATGATACTCCTTACGAGGCGTTCATAAATTATATGAACGTACTCAGCGATTTTATCGCACGAGTGGAGAATGCGTCATCCGGTAAGTCTGAAAGGAAGGAGCAGGTCGCAGAAAAGAAGCTTAACGGCAAAAAAACGGTAAAAAAGACTAAAAACGTAAAAAAGGATAAAGTGGACAAGGAGATAAAGGAGTAGTATATTTATGGATAATGTAAAAAAGGAAAAAGAGGCGGTTTCCCCTGCTTATCTGTTTGAAGTGAGCTGGGAAGTATGCAACAAGGTTGGCGGCATTCATACCGTAGTCTCTACCAAGGCTTTGAGTATGATGCGAGAATTCAATAACAATCATATACTGATAGGCCCCGATATATGGCGTTACAATGAACCGAATCCGGAATTTACGGAAGACACGCATCTGTTCAGTTCATGGCGTTCCAAGGTTGCCAGGGAGGGTCTGAGGGTCAAGACAGGTCATTGGAACATTGCCGGGAATCCTATAGTGATTCTGGTGGATTTCACTGTGTTTATTCCTAAAAAGGATCAGATACTGGCGTCCTTTTGGGAAAAATTCAGGCTTGATTCGCTTACCGGCCAATGGGATTATATAGAACCTGTACTGTTCGGTTATGCGGCAGGCAAGGTCATAGAAAGTTTTGTAAAGTTCAATCTGACTGCCAGATCAAGTGTTCTTGCCCAGTTCCATGAGTGGATGACCGGAAGCGGCCTGCTTTATCTGAGAGATTCGCTTCCTCAGGCAGGTTGCGTGTTTACCACGCATGCTACGGTTCTTGGACGCTGTATAGCCGGAAACGGTCTCGGCCTGTATGATCAGATAGGAAATTACAACCCTAACGAAGCTGCCCACAGATTCAATGTCGTGTCAAAGCATTCTCTGGAATGCAAGGCAGCCGAGTATGCCGACTGTTTCACTACTGTAAGCGAGATAACGGCAGAAGAATGTTCGCATTTTCTCGGCAAACAGGTCGATATGGTAACACCTAACGGATTCGAGAACGGATTCGTGCCTGAAAAGGATGTTTTCGAGCAGAAGAGGAAGGAAGCAAGGGCTAAAATGTTTGAAGTAGCGGAAAATGTGTTGGGCAGAAAAGTTTCCGATAATGCTCTGATTGTTGCTACAAGCGGTCGTTATGAGTTCAGGAACAAGGGAATCGACGTATTTATAGATGCTTTGTCATGTCTTGATTCCGACAGCAGGAATGAACGTGAGGTGCTTGCTTTCATAATGGTTCCCGCAGGCATCAAGGGTGTCAGCCGAAATCCTGAAGAAAACAGGTACTCAACTCATGAACTTTGTGATCCGTGGAATGATCCGGTTTTGAAGCGGCTCTCTGAAAAATCGCTTGTAAATGGAGAGGACAACAGAGTGAAGGTCGTGTTCGTGCCGAGTTATCTGAATGGAAACGACGGAGTGTTCAATATGACCTACTATGATCTTCTGATAGGAATGGATCTGACCGTATTCCCTTCATATTATGAGCCTTGGGGGTATACTCCGCTTGAGAGTCTCGCATTTAAGGTGCCGACCATAACGACTACTCTCGCCGGTTTCGGCAGATGGGTGGATACACATTGTGCAGAGGCGCATCCCGGTATTTCCGTTATTGAAAGGAAGGACAGTGACGGCGATGCAGTGGCGGAGAAGATAGCCGAAAACATTATCCGGATAGCTTCCCTCGATAAAAAATCATACAAGGCTGTACGGGAGAATGCAGGCCGCATTTCTTCCATCGCATTGTGGAAAAATCTTGTCACTTATTATAATGAGGCCTACAGGATAGCATTGACGAAGGTAGGCGACAGAATGGAGTCGCAACCTGTATTGCCTGCCGGGGAATGGGTGTCAATAGAGCGTAAGAATGTTACAAGTACTCCTAACTGGACAGGATTTACTGTCCACAGATCCATCCCGGAAAGTTTGTCCGCTCTTGAAAAGCTTTCCCAGAATCTGTGGTGGAGCTGGAATGAAGAGGCAGTGGATTTGTTCAGAAGCGTGGATCCCGAACAATGGAGAGTTTCTGCAAATAACCCTATAGTAATGCTTGACGGAATTTCCCTGAACCGTTACAGGGAACTTGAGGCTGATCCTGACTTTATGGCGCGTCTGCATGCGGTTTATGAGAAGTTCAAGGAATACATGAAGCCTGCGGACTTTTCCGGAAAGTCCCCTTCAGTTGCATATTTCAGTATGGAATACGGGCTCCATTCATCTCTGAAGATTTATTCGGGTGGATTGGGAGTTCTTGCCGGTGACTATATGAAGGAAGCCAGCGACAAACGTGTCAATATTACCGGTGTCGGACTTCTTTACAGATATGGGTATTTCAATCAGAAGTTTTCCGCAACAGGAGCACAGGAAGCCGATTATGAAGCTCAGGATTTTTCAAAGATTCCGGTAACTCAGGTAAGGGACGAAAACGGCGATTGGCTTACATTGTCGCTTCCGTTCCCTGGCCGTACACTGTATGCCCATGTATGGAGGGTGGATATCGGCAGGGCGCAGCTTTATCTTCTGGATACGGATTTTGAAGCGAACCGTGACGAAGACAGGTCAATTACGCATTTCCTGTATGGCGGAGACTGGGAAAACAGACTTAAGCAGGAAATTCTTCTTGGATTCGGCGGCATACAGGCATTGAGAAAACTCGGCATAGATGCGGACGTATATCATTGTAATGAGGGACATGCGGCATTTATCGGTCTCGAAAGACTTCTGGAGTATGTGGAAAATGAACATCTGTCATTCCCCGAAGCGATGGAAGTAGTCAGGGCGTCTTCTCTATTCACTACGCATACACCTGTTCCTGCCGGGCATGATGCTTTCGATGAAGATATGTTGAGAGGTTATCTTTCATATCTGCCTGGCCGTATGAAAATATCGTGGGAACAGCTTATGGCCCTCGGTAAAATAAATGCGACGGACCGTGGGGAGAAGTTCTCGATGAGTTTTCTTGCCGCCAGTCTTTCGCAGGAAGTCAACGGCGTGAGCATGCTTCATGGTGAAGTCAGCCGTGGTATATTCAAAGACATGTGGCCCGGGTATATGCCGGAGGAACTCCATGTGAGTTATGTGACCAACGGTGTACATCATCCTACATGGACGGCTCCTGAATGGAAACGGGTGGAGGCTGAAGTGTTCGGCGAGGATTTCAAAACGCATCATTACGATAAATCATGTTTTGAAGGTATATACAGGATACCTGACCGCAGGATTCATGATATAAGAAATCTTTTGAGGAAACAGCTGATTGATTATATCAAGTACAGGCTTTCAAACGAAAAAATCCCGTATTTTGCACCGCGTCAGATCGTACAGATTGAAGATACGCTCAGGGATGATATTCTTACAATCGGTTTTGCAAGGCGTTTTGCAACTTATAAAAGGGCCCATTTGCTGTTCAGCAATCTGGACAGACTTGCAGCGATAGTGAACAATCCCGACAGACCGGTCCAGTTCATATTTGCAGGCAAGGCGCATCCTGCAGACAAAGCGGGTCAGGATCTTATCAAACGGATAGTCGAAATCTCAAAGTATCCTCAATTCATAGGAAAGATACTTTTCCTTCCGAATTATGACATGGATCTTGCCAGGCATATGGTGCAGGGTGTGGATGTGTGGATGAATACTCCTACAAGACCTCTGGAAGCGTCCGGTACGAGCGGACAGAAAGCTGCCATGAACGGAGTAATGCATTTCAGCGTACTTGACGGATGGTGGGTTGAGGGCTACAGACCTGGTGCAGGTTGGGCATTGCCTAAGGAACGTGCGTATGAAAATCAGGATTACCAGAATGAACTTGATGCTGAAGTTATATACAATATACTTGAAGATGAGATAGTTCCTGCTTTTTATTCCGGAAGGTCCGAAAACGGACATTCGTCTGAATGGACGGCATATATTAAAAATACCATTGCCAAAGTAGCATGCGATTATACGTCGAACAGAATGATGAATGATTATGAGGACAAGTTCTACGTACCTATGGCAAGAAGATCCGCAAAACTGAAGGAAAATTCATATGCCATGGCAATAGAAATATCTGAATGGAAGAACAGGGTTACGAGAAGCTGGGAGGATGTGAAGGTGGAGACCATTACACTTCCTGACAAATCCCGTCATGACATATCAATGGGCAAATCCTACAAGGCTGAAATAAAGCTGGATACAGGAGTGTTGTCGATTGACGACATAGGTGTGGAACTTGTTGTTTCCCAAAAGAAGGATAACAGGGTTGAAGTAGTTTCCACTCATGAGTTCCAGCCGATTTCGTGTGCCGAAGGAAAGTCCGTATATTCTCTGGAAGTCACTCCGAGCAGTCCGGGTGCCTTTCTGTTGGGCATAAGAATTTTCCCTAAGAATTCTCTGCTCCCTCACAGGCAGGACTTCGCTCTTGTGAAGTGGGTATAATGTGGTACCTCACATATTCTGACGCACCTTAAAAGGGCTGCGTCAGAATTTTTTTTGATGCAGCCCCTTTTTTGTCCTTCAGTACTTATATCTATTTTTCAATCATCGTACTGTCTATACCGTAGCCTTTTTTTACTGTTCCTGTGGCTTTTTCCTTATATAGGTATCCTCTGTACATTCCGCTGCAGTTGAAAGGCATGGCAAAATTACCGTATTTATCCACGGCTATCAGACCTCCGTTTCCTGCTTCTCTGTTAAGTTCGTTGAATATGATATGCTCGGAAGCGGTTTTGATGTCTTCTTTCAGGAATTTGTAGCGTGCACACAGATTGAATGCTACTGAATGGCGTATGAAATATTCTCCATGACCTGTGCATGATACGGCGCAACTTTCATTGTCAGCATATGTCCCCGCTCCTATTACAGGGCAGTCGCCGATTCTGCCCCAACGTTTTTTGAACATTCCTCCGGTACTGGTGCCTGCAGTAAGATTGCCGTTTTTGTCGAGTACTACGCATCCTACTGTCCCGTTTTTCTTGCTTGCCTTTTTGAATTCATCTACCCATTTCATTGTTTTCGGTGTAGCGAAATAAGTGTTGTCGTCCACCATTTCGAGCCCTTCTGATTCGGCAAAACGTTCCGCACCTTCACCGCTTAGCATTACGTGGGCTGTCTTTGTCTTGACAGCGTATGCGGCTTCTATGGGATTTTTTATGTGTCTTACTCCTGCAACGGCTCCTGCAGAGAGGTCTTTGCCTTCCATAATGGCCGCGTCTAGCTCAAAATATCCTTCAGCCGATATTGTGGCCCCGACTCCGGCATTGAAGAGGGGATTGCCTTCGAAATATCTGATCACTGCCCTGACTGCATCAGTTCCGTTCCCTCCTTTGTCAAGGATTTCCGCTCCGATTACAAGAGCCGAATCGAGTGCAGTGTAGTAGGCCGCGGACTTTTCAGGGTCTTTTGCAAGTCCGCCCATTTCCCCTGCTCCTCCGTGAACTAAAATAACATATTCCCTTTCCGGATCGTTGGTTCCGATGCTGTTGCTGTTGCCGGAACATCCGCAGTTCAGCATCATAAGCGCTGAAACTGCACTGAGTGTTGACAGTTTTGTTTTCATGATCATATCTGGTTTTAACGGTATTCTCTTATTATCCATTGCACTTTATGCAAGTTCTGAAATGAATATCTGGATGCATCCTGTTTTTCTTTGAAGGTTGTTTCTCACGGCAAGGACTGTCGGACTGAGGCAGTGGCGATGACGAGCATAATGAATATGGCTGCCGCTGCAATAATACAGGCAAGTTGTTTCATAAAGTCAGTGTCAGGTTAAAATTTCATTAAAGTTAAAAAAATTTTCTCCCGGCGAAACATTCAAATTCATTATAAGTACCGGATTTTATTATTTTTGTTTTCTAATTGAACTTGAAACGATTTTTTACAGTGAAAATGAATAATATGCAAGTACATGGACGCGTACGCAATTGTTATTTGTCCAGATGCTACAAAGGTTTCACCGGCGCCGGAAGCAAGGCCCGTGCTGATATTGAAACCATCATGGACGGATTGGGATTCGTTAATATAGGAATAAGGAGAACACTTTGCCGCAATTCAGTGAAATCTTTTTTGTTGAACCTTTATGGTGTACTGAAGGCTTCATTCAAACTCGGAAAAGGAGATAATCTTGTTCTCCAGTATCCGTTGAGCAAGTTCTTTACATTTCTTTGTGCCGTTTCCAGAATAAAGGGCGCCAGGTGCATCGTGTTTATACATGATCTGAATTCGTTAAGGGTTAAACATATGTCTGTAGGTCAGGAAATACGAAAAATAAGCAGGGCGGATGTCATCATTACGGGAAATGAAAAAATGAGTGCATGGTTGAAGAAAAACGGTTGCAATGTCGTAATGCATGAACTGGGAGTGTTTGACTATCTTTCCGGAAAAAGGTGTCCCGGGCAACGGAACAGATGCAGGGACAGGTTTTCGATAGTTTATGCAGGTGCTCTCAACCGCAGGAAAAATGCATTCCTGTATGATTTGGAAAATGTAATAGACGGACGTTTCATTGTAAGTCTTTACGGTAGCGGTTTCGACATGAATGCAATTACTAACCGTCAGTTGTTTTCATATAAGGGCTTTGTTGATTCTGAAGAACTTATATCAGGGGCTGATGGTGATTACGGCCTTGTATGGGATGGGGATTCGGTGGATACATGCAGCGGTGATTTCGGAGAATATCTTGCAATCAATACTCCTCATAAGGTTTCGCTTTATATAAAATGCGGAATTCCTCTTATTATCTGGAGCGGAGCGGCCATGGCCGGATTCGTTGCTGACAACGGTATCGGAATATGTGTGGATTCTCTGGCCGACTTACCGTCGGTGCTTTCCGGTATTACGGATGATAAATATGAAGAAATGAGAAAAAACGTCCTGACAGTGGAGAGAAAAATCTCCGGAGGCGAATATTTTTCAAATGCATTGAAACAATCTGGTATACATTAAACGAGTCCGCGGGAACTCTCTGCTTGAACCAGTTAATTTTTTCTTTTGCGGGCGCGGTCGAGTCTGTTTGCAGTTTTACGGTACTTTGTTGATTTTCAGTAAAATATAAATTTAGCTTGCTGATAAAATTAAGGCTGCATCGCAGTATGCGGTACAGCCTGTTATTGTCGGATATCGGGTGATTATCCTTTTATTTTATGTTGAGTTTCTTCTTGATATCCTTTGGAAGTGCATCCTTGTGAACCATTATGGAGATGGTTTTTGCCTTTACATAGCTTTCCGACATGTTCAGGTAGCCTCCGAAGCTGTTTCTGTCAGTTCCCCATGAATTTTTGGTGATATAGTATTTAGTTCCGTTCTGGTCTTTTACGATACCGGTTATATGCATCAGGTGGTCATCTGTGGTTACGAATGCCTCGTAGCCGGCCTGACGGATTTCAGGAGTAACATCTATTTCAGGAACAGGATATTCGAATTTGAAGGCTTCTTCCTGCCTTTCTGCAGGTGTAAGTTTCTGGAATCTCGCGAAGTCGGTGTCCGAAAGGTCTTCGACTTCTTCTATCTGAGGGTTTATGGCAACCCCGTTCTTGTGAGAGAATCCCTTTTCGCTTACGTCACCGTCCCAGCATAGGGTATAACCGTTCTGTAATGCATAATCCATTACCTGAATAAGTTCGTCCAAAGGCAGATTGTACATTTTCTGATGTTCCCAGTTGTCAGGAACTTCAACGTCGATGAGCTGGTAGTAAGGATGATGGGTGAAACTTGTTATTTCAATATAGTCGTCAGGATTTATGCCGAGAGATTCAGTGAAAGATTCTGCCGTATATTCCTTTCCGTTATATGTGAACTTTTCAGGAATCTTGCCCAGGAAAGTATCGAACATGTTGTCTATCATTTCATAGTATTCTGGAGTGCGTTTTTTCATTTCCACTCCGATTCCTGCGATAGCCTTTATGTATCTTGTCAGTTCGCCGTGGCTGTGCCTTTCGGAATCGTAATTTATGCCGCAATAGGCTTCTTCAGGGATTATGCCTACCTGTCTGTAAGCATTCATGAAGGTGTGTGCCAGACTTCCCTGTCCTATGTTGCCGCGACCTCTGCGAAGATAGTTGTCTTCCATCTGGTTCAGGTATTTCTGTCGTACAATATACATTTCCGACAGATCATATGTGCCTTTTCCCATTCTCAGAAGTTCGGATTCTACGAATGAAGTGGTGGCGAAGCACCAGCACGTACCTGTAGATGCCTGATTCTTTACAGGTGTAGCAGGCAGACTTACAACTTCAGTGAATTTGTAACCTTGTCCGAATGCGCTTGTAACAACAATTGCAAGAGCGCAGCTCAATATTGCTTTTTTCATGGATTTATAATTTTAAGTTGGTTAGGTTCAAGTCCGTTCGGATTTTTTCAGAAAGATCTTCCGTATGTACAGAAAATATCGTCTCCCATTTCTTCCCATTTCTGGATGGCAGCTCCCGCGAAATCTGATGTATATCCTGTAAGGAATTCAAGGGCCTTTTCCTCACCATCCTTTTCAAGGATTTCCATATATCTTTTTTCTACGAAAGGAAGTTCCGTCTGTCCTTTTTCCGTGAAATGGTTTATTGCCTTTTCAAACATTTCTTTCGTGGCGCCCCATCTTATTGTGGCGAGTTTGTTTGCCCTTCTGAAACTCCATAGAGCAGAGTCTTCTCTGTAATGATGCTGTCCGCATATGTCGAAGCATGCAGGAAGATCGGTGGTTCCGCAGAATACCGGTATTCTCGGACTTTGGGCAGGGTTGTCAAGTGAAAGCCATACGATGCCGCCTACTGCATCCGGAAGCCAGTTCCTTAACTGGATAACTGTAGAATACGCACACTGTGGTACGGCTACCAGTCTGTTGTTTTCTATTGTTCCCGGTTTTACGGTATTTATCAGTTTTTTCAGGTCGCTGTTCATCCACGGATGTGCAGCAGGACTTGTTATGCTGTCAGTTTTGCCGGTTGTCCTGTCCTTGACTTCCACTTTCAGGTTCTTGAGAGGATCGTATTCTGTTCCTTCGTAAGTTTCCGACAACAAAGCCATTACGTCAGTTACGGATACCTTGTTCTCCGGTTTTACACTTAAAGGCAGTTCTTCAGCATCATATGAAAGGTTGAGTGAAGGGGCAAGTTTGTTCAATATGAAATATTCTCTGATGCTGAATGATTTCAGTTTGCCGGAATAGTTCGGGCCTCCGTATGCTTCCCAAAACCGGAAAGGTTTTTTACCGTCCCAGAATCCCATTTTTTTTGCAACTTCGAATACATTTTTTGAAGCCATGCAGTTGTCCTTGTCCTTAAGGTCAATAGTGGAAATTCTAGGTATGTTCGCAGATACACCTACGTGATCGTCCGGTATTCTGACTGCGGCCCAAACGCCTCCGATTTTGTCCGGACCTTCCCCGAAAACTTCAAAATGCCATACTTCATTCTTGTCGGCAATTGTCAGGCATTCTCCCCAGTCTCCGTACCCGTATTTTTCAATGAGTTCACCCATAAGGGTAATGGCCTGTCTTGCAGTGGAACATCTCTGGAGTGCTATTCTCTGTAGTTCCTCAATCATGAACATTCCGTTCTTGTTCACCAGTGCCCTTCTTCCCGTGATGGTGGTTTCTCCCATTCCGAGCTGCACTTCATTCAGACAGGGGTATGATGTGTCAAGAAAACGATATGTGCTTGATACTTCCGGAATAGTGCCCTTTACTTCCATGCCCCTTCTTCCTTCAACGTATTCGGTATGCATCCTTCCTGACCATATGGTAGTGGTAGTGTCTCTGTCATATGTCATGGCAGCCACGACATCCACCCATGTACGGTAATTGCTGTCACATGTGTGACTGGTGATTACCGAGCCGTCGGCAGATGCGTTTTTTCCTACCATAATGCTGGTACAACTTTCAGGATTCAGCGGAGGATATCCGTCCGGAGCGGATTGTGCGAAAGATGCGCTTGAAAATATTCCGAACAGAGAGATCAGAACAATGTGTTTTTTTATCATGTCGTTAAGTTTTAAGGTTGAAACAAATTGATGCTAATATACGATTTTTTTTATAAAATTTTCAGCCTTCTCAATGGAATCCGGTTTGCCGACATCAATTATGGTGTTGTTTTTGGCTATGTGGCAGGTTATGGAATATTTACCGGCAATTCCGAGATAAAAATCCATTATCGGAAACCTTTCCGGCATGTCAGACATGAGAGAGAAAATTTCCGGTGAAATCACGTGTATTCCTGAAAATGCGTATTTCTTCAGACCGTTCGATGATATGAAGCCTTCAATATCGAAATCCCTGCCGTCAGGTCTGTGAACAAGTTCTCTGTACGGAGATTTTGTTTCTCCTGTTTTCGTATTGCACCATGCCGCAAGTTCCGGTTTCCCGGATATATCCTTTCTGAAAAGGAGGTATCTTTCCGTTTTCCTGTTGCTTACGGTTAGTGTAGCCAGTGCTTTTCCGTGCTCCATATGTGCGGAATACAGTTCTCTGAGACTTACGTCGGAAATTATGTCCGTGTTATGGACAAGGAACGGCCCGTTCCCGTTCAGGAATGCTTCGGCATGTCGAATGCCTCCGCCCGTGTCCCTGAGTAGATCGCTTTCGTCCGAAATCGAGATCCTGCATTTCCCGAAATCATGACTGGCTATGAATTCCCTTATCTTTTCTGCAAAATGATGAATGTTTATTACAATATCATTGAAGCCTTCTCCGGTAAGTTTTTCGATTGTGTGCTGGAGAAGCGGTTTTCCGTAGATTTCTACAAGAGCTTTGGGTAAGTTGTCGGTCAAGGGCCTGAGCCTGGTCCCTAATCCGGCTGCGAATATCATTGCTTTCATTCCGGTCTTCAACTGAATTTCTTTCAGAATTCCTGTTCCAGATTCTGTTCCCTGTGGCACAGTTTTACCCTTACATTGAATTTTTTCGATATATGTTCGGCCAGGTGCTGAGCGCAGTATACGGAGCGGTGCTGCCCACCCGTACATCCGAAAGAAAACATAAGGTTGGTGAATTTCCTTTCGATGTATCTCTGAACATGTGCATCAGCGAGCCTGTATACATTGTCGAGGAATCTGGTCACGCCCCCGTCCTTTTCAAGAAAGTCTGTTACTTCTTTGTTGAGTCCGGTAAAGTGCTTGTAGTGTTCGTATTTGCCAGGATTTTCTATTGCCCTGCAGTCGAACACGTAACCTCCTCCGTTACCGCTTTCGTCCTGCGGAATCCCTTTTTTGTAAGCAAAGCTGAATATTCTGACTTCCAGTATTTTCTCTTCCCGAAGGTCGGAGAACTGTCTCATCTCCGTCAGTCTCTGCAGCAGGCTGTTCAGATAAGGATATTCTTCGAAAGGTGATTTCTGTATAAGTTTTCTCAGATTGTCTATCGCGAACGGTACGCTTTGCAGAAAATGCGGCTTTTTTTCGAAATAACCCCTGAATCCGTATGCCCCAAGCACCTGCATTGTCCTGAAAAGCACGAACATTCTTAGATGTCTGTCGAACTCGGCATCGTCTATTTGAATATAATCGGAGAGCTTGTTTTTGTAATGTCTTATCAGTTCCTCCTTAAGTTCGTCGGAGTAGTTTGCCTTTGCCTGCCATACGAATGATGCCAGGTCATAGTATATCGGGCCTTTGCGTCCTCCCTGGAAATCTATGAAAAAAGGTTCGTTGTCCACAAGCATTACGTTTCGTGCCTGAAAGTCCCTGTACATGAAAGTCTCGCTTCCGCAGCATTCAAGAAGGTCGGATGAAAGTTTTTGAAAATCTTCATGTAACTTTATTTCGCTGAATTCCAATCCTGTAGCTTTAAGAAAACAGTATTTGAAATAGTTCAGGTCGAATGAAATCATCCTGTCGTCAAACTCAGGCTGCGGGAAGCAGATGGAGTAATCGAGCCCGCGACCTCCTTCGAACTGTATCTTAGGCAGACATCCTATCGTCTTTTTAAGCAGTTCTATCTCTTGTGCTGAATAATTGCCGGATTCCCTGCCTTTTGAAACTTTGTGAAACAGAGATTCGTCTCCCAGGTCTTCCTGCAGGTACATAAGTCTGTCCTTGCTCATGTACAGAACTTTCGGTACCGGAAGCCCCCTGAGCATGAAATGCTTGTCTATTTCGGCAAATGCGGTGTTCTCCTCAAGAGAGGTCCCTGCCGTACCGATGAGGGTTATGCCGCCTCCGCTTATTCTGAAATACCTTCTGTTACTTCCGCTTGACGGCAGTTCCGTAACCGATTCGGGACGGATTCTTGTATATTCTTCAAAAAGTGATTCTATCTCTTTCATTTATATTTCATGTGTTGATTGAACATTCAATAAAATGACAATTTATGAATATTTTTCCGAATATCCTAATGCGATGGATGCGGAAAGAGGCCGTACTTTTCCGTACAACCTCTTTCCTTTTTGAAAATGAAGTTATTGGAGCCGACGGCTCCGGAGGCTATCTGTGCCTTTTTACAATATATATGATATTCCCGTTTTTGTCTATCATGCTCAGGGCAAGTTCGTCCTTACCGGCGGACAGTACCGAGTATCCCGGTTCTGAACTGCAGTAAACAGTTTCCTTTACCTTTCCTGCCTTTCTGCTCAGAGAACCGGATGAATTCACTATATAGTCTATGGCGCAGCCTTTTGACCTCAGATGCTGGAAATTGTGTATGTGGCCGCAGATGTACATGTCCACATTGTGTTTTTTAAGTATAGGATCAACCGAAGCTTTCATATCTTCACGTTCACATTCGTCCTTGGTCGTATGTGCATATATAGGGTGGTGTCCTACCACTATTTTCCAGTCAGCGTCTGAACCGGCAAGTGTCTTGTCAAGCCATTCCATCTGTTTTTCTGCTGATTCCCTGCTTGCATCCGGATATTTGTAGCTTTCTTCCCTGTATTTGGAGATGAGCGGGGTGGTATCTATCATCACGATGAGGATGCTGACACCGTCGTTTTCCAAGGTCATGCTGTAGTATCTGGCAGGCATTCTCCATCTTGCGCTTACATTGCTGTAGTCGATTACGGCCTGCGTGCAGCTTCTGTATTCGTGATTTCCGAGTACCGGATGCCATGGAATCATAAGTTCAGGATGTTTGTAGATGAGTTCGTAGTTTGTCATCCAGAGCGGGTCGTTTATGCTGCGGACACCTTCGAAATGGTGTACGTCTCCTGCCGCAAGCACGCATTCGATATCGATTGTTTCAGCCATTTCTCCCATCAGTTCCGCTATCGGTTTCTGGTCATAATATCCGTTGCGGCCAAGGTCGTTTGCAATATAGAGATTGATTTCCTTTTCTATGCTTTTCCATGCTTCGGCATTCTGTGCCTGAAGGGAAAATAATGCTGATACCAGTAGTATCGCCGATATAATGATCCTTTTCATTGTGTGTTTATTATTTTCAGAATATGTTTACTTTAAGTCCTATGTTGAATCTCGGTCCGTAGTATTCCGACTGCATGGTACGTTCCTTTATACCCTGATAGTAGCGCAGCGGCTGGTTGAGAAGATTGTTGGCTTCCGCATATACGGTATATTTGGTATTCTTTCCGAAAGAGTAGCTGGCATTGGCATCCAGATAGCTGACGGAGTCGTAATATCTGTCAAGCGCAGCCTTTTCACCTACTTCGTCGATGAATTCGGATGCAAAGTTATATGAAATCCTCAGATTGAAGCCTGCCTTTTCAAAATACAGCGATGCGTTTGCCGTATGTTCAGGCGAGCCGGGAAGCCTGAGTCCTTTTTCATTTTCACGGCCTTCGAAATTGAAGTTCCTTACGTTCGAGTATGTATAGGTATATGTTCCGTAGAATCCTATGCATTTCAGGGCCGGAGTTATGAATCCGAAATCTTTCTGGAGGGCGATTTCAGTACCGAGCAGTGTTGCGTCTCCTGCATTTTTAGGCTGTTTGATTTTGTCATATTCGAATCCCTCATAAATGCCCGGAGTGTTCTGTTCCACGATGAAGTCCGTGATGTTCTTGTAGAAGAGACCTGCGGATACGAGTCCTATGCTTTTGAAATAGTATTCCGCGCTCAGGTCGAAATTGTCCGAGAATGTAGGCGAAAGGTCCGGATTGCCTATGTACATCTCCTCGTCAGCCTTGTTGATGCTGTGGTTAGGTACAAGCTCGGAGTATTTCGGTCTTGAAAGCGTTCTTGTATATGAACCTCTCAGTTTCATGTTGTCTGTGATATCGTATTTCATGAGAAAGCTCGGGAGCAGGTTTATGTATGAATTCCGCTTCTCAGGAGTCTCCCTAAGGCTTTCATCTTCGTTTTCATCTACAATCCAGTCCACTCCGCTGTATTCTATTCCTGTCGCTTCCATTCTCAGTCCGGCAACCAGTTTCACTTTCTCTCCGAGTTTCTGGTCGAACCTTACATATCCTGAAGTCACTGTCTCCTTTGCCCTGTAGTTTCCGGATGATTCCTCATATACGGGTTTCCCTGTCATTTTCGTGAAATCCAGATTGCCAATATAGGAGTTGCTTACGAAGCTGTTCGGTCTGTACTGGGGTCCCTGATAGAATCCGTTGCGTATCTGGACTGCAAGGTTGTCCATATATTCATACCCGTAAAGGTCTTCATATTCCTTTTTGTACTGGAACCAGAACTTGTCGAGGTTTTTTGTTTTGGAGACATATTTAGCGCCGAATTTTATCTTGTTGCCGAAATTACCGCGTACTAAGGGTATTTCAATGTTGAGGCGGAATTTCATCTCTTTTTCCCTTATCTCCTCATCTCCGTTTGTCAGGTCCTTTATGTCCCATGAACCTTCGTTGAGGGATACTGTATTTTCCGTGTACGGCTGCCTGCCCCCGATATCGACGAAATCGAATGTGAGATTTTCCTGTTCCAGCTCGAAATATCTTTCATTCGGTCTGTCTTCGGACGCGGATGCATATGATGCCTTCCAGTCCACATCCACGGAACCGAACAGGTGTTCTCCACCGAGAGAGAAATCGGATGTCTGCTGCAGTTCGAGCCTTGCGTTGCGTGTGTCGTATTTTCCACCTTTGGTCTGTATCCTGGCCGACATCTCGTTTTCGCCCTTGTCTATGTCCTTGTATGTTATCCTGTATCTGTTTTCCCAGTCGTTCCTGCGGTTGTAGATGCCGTTGAAATAGATTCTGTGGAGAGGGGTTATGTCCCAGTCCAGGGCAAGGGAGTAGCTTTGCCTTTCTCTGGTAACGTAATATTGCCTGATTTCCGCATCTGTAAGCACTACCTTGTCGTTGTCGTCGAAATCATATTCGTATTCGGTGTTGTCGGAACCGCCTGGGGCTATCTGGTATGAAACGGCTACCATCACGCCTAATCTGTCCTTGAAGAACCTGTCTCCGTATGTTATGCCGAAATTACCCTGCATCTTGTCGCTTATCATGTTGTAACCTCCGCCCAGTGTGGCGTTGAGTACCCTTTCATAAGGAGTGTTTTTTGTTATGAGGTTTATGGATCCTCCGATGGCGTCCCCGTCCATGTCGGATGTTATTACCTTGTTCACTTCTATCATCTGTATCATGTCGGAAGGTATAAGGTCCAGCTGTACGTTTCTTGTTTCGCCTTCCGCAGACGGAATCCTGTTCCCGTCTATGGTTACGGAACTCATGTCCGCCGATGTACCTCTGACCTGTCCGAAACGGGCTTCACCCTGGTCATACTGTACATTTATTCCGTTTATCCTTTTCAGGGCATCGCCTATATTCGAATCCGGGAATTTCCCCACCTGGTCGGCGGAGACGGCATTTACGATCCCGATGCTGTTTTTCTGTGTGTTGATTGCCTTTCTCTGTCCCCTGAAGGCCCCTCCCACGACAATTTCTCCAAGTGAGACACCTCCGTCGAGGATTATGTCATGTTCTACAGTTTTGCCTTCTTCTATTGTTACCTTGAATTCAGCACTTTCGTATCCTACATATGTCACCTTTATTATATATTCACCGGGTTTCAGATTCGAAAGAGTATAGAATCCGTTCATGTCGCTTATTGCCCCGCTTTTAAGGTTTTCGATATAAACGGAGGCCCCGGGAAGAATGTGCGAACTTTCATCGACAACCCTTCCTTTTACCGTACCGAATTCGGCTGTTTCCGAATTATCTGCGAATGCACCCTGAATCATGATGGTGCATAACAGCGCCAATGCGCCTTTCATCAATGTGTTTTTCATGTGGATGTTTGTGAAAATTTCGGGTGCAAAATTTTCCATATTTTGTTTCTTATGCGTTTAATACCCGTTAAAATTTAATTTCCGTATAGTTAAGTAATTGTAAAATGTAGTTATATTTGCGCTCCTAATTCTGAAAACATTAATTATTATGAAGATACCTGCGAGTTTTAGAAATGAAGACTGGATGTCCACGATTATGGGACTTCTGATGATGTTTATGGTTATTGCGGTACCAGGGGTGGTGCCAGGGATTCCGACTTCGTTTTCGACCGGAGACGTGATACCGGTCGTTATACTTTTTCTTATAACACTGGTCTTTTCGTTTGCGGGCATATTGCTTACCGGCGAGAAAATGAAAGGATTCTTTCTGTCGTTTGCCGCAGTATTTCTTATGTCCTTTTTATGTCAGTACATTTCAGCGATTCCGGCTGTAAAGAAGACCGGGTTCGAATCCGTGTTTTTTTCGGTGGTACTCGGACTGCTTGTGCGGAATACTGTCGGACTTCCTTCATGGCTTGCACCTGCCGTAAGAAGCGAGTATTATATAAAAATGGGACTTGTCCTTCTGGGAACTTCGGTGATATTCAATGAAATAATGCAGGCAGGGGCTTTGGGTATGGTACAGTCTGTGGTTGTGGTATTCACGGTATGGAATTTCACTTACTGGCTTTCAAGAAAGATGAAGGTGGACAATGAAATGGGGGTCATGTTGTCCAGCGCTGTTTCTATCTGCGGTGTTTCGGCTGCCATAGCAACATGTGGGGCTATCAAGGGAGACAACAGAAAGTTGTCTTTCGTCATATCGATAGTTCTTGTGGTTGCGGTGCCTATGATGTATTTCATGCCTGCCCTCGCAAAACTTTTAGGCCTTTCAGAAGAAGTGTCTGGTGCATGGCTCGGAGGAACCATAGATACTACGGGAGCAGTAGTGGCTTCCGGAAAGTTCATAGGCGATACGGCGGAAGCCTACAGCGTGATAATAAAATCTTCGCAGAATGTCCTGTTGGGAGTGGCGGCATTCATAATTTCGATATACTGGTCGCTTAAAGGGGTTAACCATACTGAAAAGCCTACACCCGGAGTCATATGGGACAGATTCCCGAAATTTGTAGTAGGTTTTGTGATCGCATCGCTTATTTTCAGCTTCCTTATACCTGAAGGTGATGTCAAGACCCTATCTTCTGCAGCAAAGGGGCTCAGGGAGGCTATGTTTTCACTGGCGTTTGTATGCATAGGGCTTGAAACGGATTTCAGATTCATATTCAAAAGGGAAAACTGGAAAAACATATCAACTTTTCTTATTGCACAGTTGTTTAATATTGTGATTACATTGGTTATGGCATACCTTCTTTTCGGTGGAAACGCCTGATACCTGAATAATAATGTTTTAAAAATAGAATGGAATGAACATGACAGAAGCTTTGAAATATCATGAAGATGGACGACCTGGTAAAATAGAGGTAGTTCCTACAAAACCTTACAGTACGCAGCATGACCTGTCGCTTGCTTATTCTCCAGGCGTTGCCCAGCCGTCTCTTGCGATAAAGGACGATCCTGCGAATGCATACAGGTATACGGCAAAAAGGAATATCGTGGCTGTGATTTCCAACGGAACGGCAGTGCTCGGTCTTGGAGATATCGGGGCGCTTGCGGGTAAGCCTGTAATGGAAGGAAAGGGGCTTCTTTTCAAGATATTTGCCGATATAGATGTTTTTGACATAGAAGTCGATACAAAAAACGTAGATGAATTCGTAAAGGCGGTAAAACTAATTTCTCCTACATTCGGAGGTATAAATCTGGAAGATATAAAGGCTCCAGAATGTTTTGAGATAGAGAGAAGACTGAAGGAAGAGCTGGATATTCCCGTAATGCATGATGATCAGCATGGTACAGCCATAATATCCGGAGCGGGTCTGCTGAATGCCCTGGCGATAAACGGCAAGAAAATTGAAAATGTCAGGGTTGTGGTGAACGGGGCCGGTGCTGCCGCCATTTCATGTGCAAGACTTTACAGGGAACTTGGCGTTGGCCGGGATAATATAATGATGTGCGACAGTAAGGGTGTCATATACAGGGGACGTCCGGGGTTGAATGCGGAGAAGGAAGAGTTTGCTGTAGAAACTGATTGCCGTACGCTGGAAGAGGCTTTGAGAGGGGCGGATGTTTTTCTCGGGCTTTCAGTGGCTGATATACTTACCGGTGATATGGTGAGATCCATGGCTGATGATCCTATTGTTTTCGCTCTTGCGAATCCGAACCCTGAAATAAGTTATGAGAAGGCCATGGCTTCAAGGAAGGACATAATATTTGCTACCGGCAGGTCGGATTATCCGAATCAGATAAACAATGTCCTAGGATTTCCGTACATCTTCAGGGGAGCGCTTGATGTGGAGGCTACCGCAATAAACGAAGAAATGAAGCTGGCTGCAGTCCATGCGATAGCGGAACTTACAAGAAAACCGGTGCCTGAAAGTGTAAGGATGGCGTATAATGAAGATTCGGTTTCATTCGGAAGGGATTATATCATTCCGAAAGCGCTTGACCATCGTCTTATAACCGTTGTAGCTCCGGCTGTAGCCAAGGCTGCAATCGATTCAGGTGTCGCAAGGCGCAGGATAGACGACTGGGATGAATATGTTGCTTCTCTGGAGAAAAGGGTCGGACATGACAACAGGCTAATGAGGCAGATGACAAACAGGGCCAAGGTTGCTCCGAAAAGAATAGTGTTTTCGGAAGGTGCTGATCTTAAGGTGCTTCAGGCTGCTGAAGAACTTCTGAATGAAAAAATAGCATATCCGGTGCTTGTGGGGTCTGAAGAAGAAATAAGGGAGATGATCTCAACGCACAAGGTCGTGCTGGAGGATGCCGAGATTTTCGATCCGTCAAAGGAAAAGGAAAGACTCGATTCCTTTGCCGAGGCTTTCTACAGAAAGATGCAGCGGTCGGGTATCACCCTCAGCAGTTCCAGGGTAAAGATGAAGGACAATTCGTATGTTGCCCTGATGATGCTTGAATCAGGTTATGTAGACGGTGCCATTACGGGCATAAACTCTTCGTACAGGGATGAATTGTCGAAAGCGAAAGAAGTCATAGGTCTCCAGCCGTGCTGCAAGTATGCAGCCGGCATGCATATTGCATCAACCAAGAAAGGTACTTATTTTCTTGCGGATACTACGGTAAACAGTCATCCTTCTGCCGAAACTCTTGAGAATGTGGCTGTTCTTACCTATGATGCCGTAAAGCAGTTCGACATAGAACCTGTCCTTGCCATGACTTCGTATTCAAGTTTCGGGGAGTACAGGCTCGGAAGTCCGTCACAGGTGGCGGAAGCTGTTGCCCGTCTCCATGACAGGTATCCTGAAATAATAGTGGACGGTGAAATGCATGCGGATCTGGCCCTCAACAGGGATCTTCGCATGAAGGAATATCCTTTTTCAACGATAGGGGACAGGGATGTGAATACTATAATATTCCCTAACCTCAGTTCCGGAAGCGTAGGCCTTTCAATTTTGAAGGAACTGGGAAATCATTCGGTTATCGGTCCGGTGCTTCTGGGTCTTGACAAACCTCTGAACATATTGCCTATGGGTTGTGAGGTAAGGGATATAATTCAACTTGCTGTACTTACCGTCTGCAGTGCACAGAAAGAGAGAATAGACATGTGCCGTCTTTAATGACGGCAAATGTCTATTTGTCAAGCAGCGATATAATGTCGCATATCTGCTTTAGTGAATTGCTGTTCCTGTTTTCGAAGTACATGGTTACCGTAGCTTCGTTTTCGCTTGCGGAAACGGATTCAAGATAGTCAATTTTGCCGAGTGCCGCAGCAATGTTTCCGTTGCCTGTAAACGGAAGTATTCCTGATATGACTGGCCTGATGTTGCGGACATCGATTACCAGTGCGCTTTTTCCCGATTTGAATGAATCGGCGTAACGTGCGTCGCGTATATTGCTTTTGAATCCCTTTTCAATTACGTTCATTACATCTTCTGTTGCGATTATCACCTTGTTGTCTCTGTATTTGAGTGTGGTATTGTAGAGATTCCTGAAAATGTACGTGTTTTCGTCCTGCCTTTCTGGCTGCATTTCGGACGTGTATTTTATTATTTCGTCAAAGAGTTTTCTGTCAGAAGTTTCGATGAATGCCGAAAATGATGGGGTAAGTTCTGAAAGTCCGTTGAATGCTATCTGGATCGTACCTTCTATTGAGTTTATTGCATCGATGAAGTTTTCGGCTTCGTAGGACATTTCCTCTTCAGGCATGGTTGCCATTATTATGCCGGTTGCTGTTTTCATGTTCTTTATACCTGTTATCGCCGTCATGTACGCGTGCTCAGGTACATATTTCAGATATTCGGTCGAGAAATCCGAGGTGAGATCGTGTACGGGAGCGTTTTTGACCGCTATTTCAGCGACAGCCCTGCCTGGTTCGAACGTAATCGTATATGCGAACTTGTTTCCGTTCAGCTCAAGCATCGACATAAGCTGTTCATTGTTTTCAATGTTTCCGGTTGTTTCACCGAGTTTTTTTATGTCGAACCACATGCGGATATCCGCATCCTTTTCCAGAGTCTTCGAGAAGAATTCTTCCGTGAGAATACTTGAACTGTTGTCCATACCGGATATTCTTGAAAGATCCCCGGCTATTTTCTCATCTGTCGATCCGTCGGGTTCTTCTTTTGCAATCAGGATGGCTGTGGTATTGGTTATGGTCGCACGGAATCCTGATGAAGATACCGATGTTTCCGTTTCGGCTTCTTCAATTTTTATCTCAGGTTCGTCCGTGCATAATGTCCTGATGGTTTCCGTTGCCTTGTACCTGTCTGTTACGGAGGCAAGTGCCGCCACTGAAATATCTCCTCCTTTGCCGAAAGCATAGATTATCATATCGTCGTTGATGTTGAAACCGCTTTCTTCAGGATTGGCCGTAAGTTTTTCCATGAGGGCGCCTACAGGCTTTTCCGTTACTGATAGTGCCTTTTCAGCCAGCAGTGTTCTTATTTCTTCTGACCTTCCGCTCTTGGTAATGAGGGTGCCAGGGTTGAATGCCAGCACGAAGGAAGCTTCTGGATCCACATGGGAATAAATGCTGTTGTCCCTTGTAGCCGTTGATTCGTTTTTGCATGACTGCATGGCAATTATGCAAATCATCAGAATGATGCTCAAGAATGATAGTTTTTTCATGATATTGTTTTAGTTACAATTTTTACGTATATATTCGGAGAATTCCCTCAGTCCCGGAAATGAGATTGACCCTTTTGTGCTTTCAAGTCTGATTTCCCCGTTTTTTGCCTTTATGCAGGCATCCGCATCGGAGCTGCCATGGATTCCCGGAACAGATCTGTATTCCCCGCAAATGCCGATGTCGTATCTTCTGAGTATGTTTTCTATCCAGTGTTTTGTTTCTTCTTCGGCTTCTATACTGAATCTTGCGGATGATTTGGGCTGTTTGAAAAATCTTCCGCTGCATATGTCGAAACTGGAAGTGCCGTTTCCGAACACCCGGTCGATGTCTCCGTTCAAAGCGAGTTCTTCGGGGGTGCCCGAGGTTATTCCCCTGTCCTTTTCCATTATCCATATTCTGTCCGCAAGCTGCAGTACCTGGTCTATGTCATGCGTAGACAGAAGTACGGTCTTTCCGGCAGATGTCATCTCGTGCAGGAGATACATGATATCCATCTTGCTTGTTATATCCAGAAATGCTGTCGGCTCGTCGAGGATTATTACGGGACATTCCTGGGCAAGCGCTTTGGCTATCATTACTTTCTGCCGCTCCCCGTCCGAAAGTTCAGAGACATATCTCGATGCCTTGTCCAGGATGCCTGTCCTTTCCATTGCAAGGTGTACCGTTCTTTCGTCGCTGTCATCAAGCTTTCCCCAAAAGCCGGTGTAAGGATATCTTCCGAGGGATACCAGCTCTTTTACCGTGAGTCCTCCAGCGAATGTCCTGTCCGTCAAAACAAGACCTATTTCTTTTGCAAGTTCTTTTCCGGAAATTGCGGACATGTCTTTCCCGTTGAATTCAAGTCTCCCTTTCAACGGGGACTGATTGCCTGAAAGAGTTCTGAGCAGAGTGGATTTACCGGCCCCGTTGGGACCTGTCAGACATGTCAGAGTCCCTTTTTCCAGAGAAAAAGAAAGTCCTTCGTGCAGGATCTTCTCTCTGGATGTACCCTTGTTGTAGCCTATTGACAGATTGTATGCTGAAAACATGGTTCTTTTCCGGTATTCAATTGAAATATTGTATCTTTTTCTGATTTATTATTACATATAATATTACTGGAGCTCCTATTATCGGTGTAATCGCGTTCAGTGGCATTATGGTAGATATTCCAGGGAAAGTGCAGCATGCGTTGCATAGCAGGGCGGTAATGGACCCGGCCAGTATTGATGCCGGTATGAGCATCGCATGGTTCGATGATCTCAGGAGCAGTCTCGCTATATGCGGTACAGACAGTCCTATGAATGCTATCGGTCCGCAGAACGCTGTTGTGATGCCTGTCAGCAGTCCTGTTATTGCGAAAAGCATGATTCTTGTCCTGCGTATGTTGACCCCTATGTTTTCGGCATATCTTTCTCCGAGCAGGAGCGCATTCATCGGTTTCATCATAAGAAGTGATGCTGCAAGTCCGCAGAGGGTAACCGATGCGAATACAGGTATCTGTTTCATGGATACGCTTGAAAAATCGCCCATTCCCCACATGGTGTAGGCAAATACTCCTTCGGCGGAAGCGAAGAAATTAAGCAGGGAAATAACTGACGAGGTCATGTATCCTACCATGAGTCCTATTATCAGCAGCATTATGTTGCTTTTTACTATTGATGAAAACAATATGATTACAGCCAGTACGGCCATGGCTCCGGCGAATGCGCCTGCCATTATGGATACATAGTCAGACATTCCTGAAAAGGCGCCCCCTATGCTGCCTCCTGTCGCAAGCATTACTATTGCGGTGCCGAGACTCGCCCCGTTGTTTATACCGAGTATGGCCGGACTGGCCAGCGGGTTATTGAATACGGTTTGCAGTATAAGTCCCGAAATTGAAAGCGATGCCCCTGCAAGAAGTGCTGTAATTGCCTGCGGAAGTCTGGATTCCAGTATTATGTATGTCCAGGATTCCCTGGAAGCTTCGTTGCCTGAAATTATGCTGAAGGTTTCCTTCAGCGGTATGGATACGGCTCCCCATCCAAGATTCAGCAGGAAGAATACTGGAACCAGCAGTGCCATAATGGACAATATGCTTTTTTCTCTTGTCATTTCATTCTGATAAAATACCTGAACCGGTGATCCGGGTACATTTCAGGGTGAAAAAGTGCGGCCAGATCTTCAAGAACGTATTCAGGATGGGTTACAATTTCATCGAAATAATTGTTGTAGAAGGCGTTGCAGGCATATATGCTTCCTTTTTCATATGGTCTGAACCTTGAATATCCGTCGAATTCCCTTCTGAGGTTTTCCCTTGTGAGATATTCTGGATCATTGTATTTTATGAGCCATATGTCTGCATCCTCAGCTTTTTCCAGAACGGTCTCGAATGACAGCGGAATTGATCCTGTCTCGTTATTGTCCTTCCACAGGTAGTCGGCTCCTGCATCTGCATACAGTTTGGCCGTGTAGCTTTTACCGCCTGGAACATACCATGCAGAGGCGATTTTCTTTTCAACCATAAGCCTGGGATTTTCATGGGCTGAAGCCACTTCGGCGCATATTTCTTCGTATCTTTTGCAGCTTGCTGCAAATACTGAATCGGCCATGGCCTTCCTGTCGAATAGTATGCCGAAGAATTTTATCCATTCGCTTCTTGCGAGAGGATGTGTTTCCATGTAGTCCGCGCATTCGATTACCGGAATTCCTGCTTTGGAGAGTTTGTCAGAAACGTTCCTTTCCGCAAATGATGACAGGAATACGGCATTTGGAGAGTCTTCTACTATTTTTTCTATGGAAGGGTACTGGGAATTGCCATAGTCAGCAACCGTTCCGTCCTTTATCCCTTTTTGTACATATTCGGACCTGATATACTGCGGTTCACAGACTCCGCAAACGCTTTTTTCACTTTGCAGCAATTCCATTATGCTGCAGTGTGTCCCTGTGAATACCGCTACTTTTCTGAGCGGGGTCCTCAATATGATGCCTTCCGGCATATCTTCCAAGATGCTTGAATATTCGTTTCCCGTAATGTCCTCCGGTATCATTATATATCTCTGCATCAGTCTGCCACTGTTCCATGGATCGGATATTTCAGCTATGCTGTAGTTTGCGTTTTCTTCTATTCTGATAATTTCCGCATATTTCATTTTTTCGCCGGATATACCTTCGTCGGTTTCCCTGCATGAAACAATGCCTGAAAAGAACAGGCCTGTCATAAAATAAAAAAGAATGCGTCTCATTGTTTTGCGTATATTTGTGATACAATTTCCAAAAGTACTAAAAAATATGACAGAATCAATTCCATATAAGGCGGTATTTAACTGGAGCGGAGGCAAGGATTCTGCATTGGCGCTGTACAAGATAATGAAGGACAGAAGATATGAGGTCGTATCCCTGCTTACTACGGTGAATAGTTCCAACGGACGTTCTTCCATGCATGGTATTCCACTTGAACTGCTTGAAAAACAGGCTGAAAGCATAGGGCTGCCTCTTTATGTGGTTCCTTTGCTGCCTGATGGTGTTCTTGCAGGATATGAGGAGGCTATGGAAAAGGCAGTAAAGCATTTCAAGGCTGAAGTGGTGACACATTTTGTTTTCGGCGATATTTTTCTGCATGACGTCAGAAAGTATAGAGAAAGGCAGCTTTCCCCTTTGGATATGGAAGTGGTAGAACCACTGTGGGGACCTTCCACGAAAGAAATAATGGGTGAATTTCTGGATTCGGGACTCAAAACCGTGATCGTTGCCGTGAATGCATCCATACTCGGCAGGGAGTATCTCGGAAAAGAACTGGACAGGGAACTGGTGGCTTCTTTTCCGGAAAATACGGATCCGTGCGGAGAAAACGGCGAATACCATACATTCTGTTACGACGGGGAGATTTTCAGATATCCGATACGTTTCGCTTTTGGAGAACCCCAGTCCCATTCGTATAAGGCGAGGCTTGATACTGGTGATGAAATAGTGACTGATTATTGGTTTGCTGATCTTGTTTGCGAATGACTCTAATGGAAGAAGACAAAAATAACATGGACTCAGGGAAACCTGGAAGGTTCAATGTATGGATGATGGCTGTAAGGCCTAAGACTTTGATTGCGGCAGCGGTGCCTGTCCTGCTTGCAGCCTCGCTTGCTGCTGCGGACGGACGGTTTTTGTTTTATCCGTTTCTTGCCGCACTGCTTTTTGCACTTCTGATGCAGGCTGATGCAAACATGATAAATGATTTGTATGATTTTCTGAAAGGAAGTGACGGAGAGGAACGTCTCGGACCTCCGAGAATGTGTTCAAAAGGATGGATCTCAATGCGTTCCATGAAGATTGGCATATTGCTGGTCTCTTTCATTGCCTGTCTTGCCGGATCATCCCTCCTTTTGTACGGCGGTATCTGGATGATATGGGTAGGAGTGGCGGCACTGCTTTTTGCCTTTGCCTATACAGCCGGTCCGTATCCTCTTGCCTATCATGGATTCGGGGATCTTCTTGTCCTGCTGTTTTTCGGTTTTGTTCCGGTTCTGTCGGTATACTATATCATGGCGGACAACCTGCCAGCTGAAGCTTTCATACTGTCATTTTCGTGCGGAATGGTAATCGATACGCTTTTGCTCCTCAATAATTACAGGGACAGGGTGCAGGATCGGGACAACGGTAAAAGGACACTCGTCGTAATTCTCGGGAAAGATCCGGATTCAGGAGCAAGCGAAAGGAAAATGCGTGTTGTGGGGGAAAGACTTTACCTGTATTCCGGAATTGCGGCGGCGGTTTCGGCTGCATCGCTTTACTTTTTCGGATATGAATATACGCCTGCGGTAATGCTTTATCTTGTTCTTCATTTCAAGGCATACGGCAGAATGAGAAAACTTCAAGGAAAGGATCTCAACGAGGTGCTTGGTATGACGTCAGTCAATATGGCTGTTTTCGGTCTGATGCTTGCTTTTCTTCTTCTGATGGAACTTTAAAATTAAAATATATATGGAATACAGTACTGTTGACATTGTTTCTTATTCTCCTACGGGTACTTCAAGGAAAATCGCTTCAGGTATTGCCGGTGAACTACGCGCTTGCTTTTCCCCTGCATGCGTGGGAAATACATATGATTTTACAAGAAATGCGCCTGACGGGAATCTGTTTTTCAGAAATTCCCTTGTCGTGGTGTCGGCTCCGGTTTATGGAGGGCGAGTGGCTGAAACTGCGGTAAGACGTCTGAAAATGATGAAAGCGGAAAGTTCCGACGCTGTGGCGGTTGTACTTTACGGAAACAGGGACTATGAAGATGCACTTGTTGAATTGACTGACATACTGACCGGCTGTGGTTTCAGGGTAATAGGAGCTGCGGCTTTTATAGGCGAGCATTCATACAGCAGGAAAAACATGCCTGTGGCTGAGGGACGTCCGGATGACAGCGATATGGAGAAAGCGTCCGGTTTCGGTAAAAGACTTTACAACAGAATTATCTCTGGGACAGGGTTCGATATTGCAGGAATAAGAGGTAACAGACCTTACAAGGTCAAGGGGACTCCGACACCTCAGGCCCCTGTGTGCAATCAGAATGTCTGTGTGAAATGCGGATATTGTGCCGGCATATGTCCTGTAGGAGCCATAACGGTAGGCAGAAAAGGAGCGGAAGCCGACAGCACCCTGTGTACAAAATGCTGTGCGTGTGTCAAGGGCTGTCCTGCAGGAGCCCTTGTCTTCGATACTCCGTATACGGAAATGCTGTTCAGGAATTTCAGTACAAGAAAGGAGCCGGAGTTCTTCCTGTAAATGAAACCATGTATCATTATAAATATACGGACATATGAAAATACTGGTTATTGAAGATGAACCTGATCTCAGGAGTATGGCCTCTGATGTTCTGAAAAAGGAAGGTTATGTAGTGGAGTCCGCGTCTTCCTTTGCCGAAGCTGTACAGAAGCTGTCAATGTATGAATACGACTGTATTCTGCTTGATATCATGCTTCCTGACGGGGACGGTCTTGATATATTGAGAAAGATTGCATCCGAAGGGAATGCCGCCAAAGTCATAATAACTTCCGCAAGGAATTCTGTTGAGGACAAAGTGAGCGGGCTTGAACTGGGTGCAGACGATTACCTTCCGAAACCATTTCATCTGGCAGAACTTGTCGCGAGGGTAAAAAGCCATCTCCGCAGGTCCAGAGGCGGAGAGCGTGTTATTGTAGCGGGTAATGTGGTGCTTAATCCTGATGACAGGACCGTGTCGGTGAACGGGAATATGATACATCTGCTCGGTAAGGAATATATGATTCTGCATTATTTCATGACCCGACCAGGGAGAGTTGTCGACAAGCAGGCGATAGCCGAGTCAGTCTGGGGTGACAATGCCGACCAGTCGGACAATTTCAGCTATGTGTACCAGCAGATAGCCAATCTCAAGAAGAAAATGAAGGATGCCGGTGCCGATATTGCCATTAAGGCTGTATATGGTTTCGGATATAAACTGCAACAACTTTGATGAATCTGATGAAAAAGGATATTTCCCTCATAAGAAGTCTGATGACAAGGCTTTCCGTTACTCTGGCGGTAGTTCTGGTCCTGTGGGCCTTTTTTTTCTATATGGCTTTCATGGATGAGGCGGTGGACGAGGTTGACGATTCCCTTGAGGTTTATTCCGAATCGGTTGCCATGAGGTTTCTTTCCGGAGAACTGTCTGCGGAAGACAGGATTGAATCCAATAATTCCTATTCAATAAAGGAAGTGTCCGAGGATTTCGTTTCGTCAGTTCCGCATGTCTGGTTCCTTGACGGTCAGATATGGGTCGATGCGAAGAATGAAACGGAACCGGCCAGGATAATGAACATGATATTCAGGGACGGGAATGATGTCCCCTGGCTTCTTACCGTTTCGACTCCTACTTTTGATGCCGGTGAGATAGGCTTGTCTGTCCTGTTCTGGATTTCAGTGCTTTATGCTGTCCTGTTCATAGTGCTTGTTTCCATCAGCTATTTTGTTATACAGAAATCCATGAAGCCTCTGTATGCTCTTCTTTCATGGATGGACAGGTTCGATCTCGGGACAAACAATGCACCCTTGAAATATGACAGGGCATGCGTCTCCGAATTCAGACGACTTAATGAAGCGGCCAATCAGCAGGTGGCAAGAATGCTTTCCATGTACGAACAGCAGAAACGTTTTGTAGATCATGCGGCACATGAGATGCAGACACCTGTAGCGGTAAGTATGAACAGATTGGAGCAGTTGCAGCAGAACGAGGAACTCCCAGCATCCGTACATGAAGATATAATGAATGTTCTCAGACCTTTGAGGCGGCTCAAGAAACTTCATTCTGATATGCTGAAACTTTCCAGAATAGAAAACAGGGCATATTCGGGTACGGAGCAAGTTAATGTGACAGCACTGGTACGTGACAACATGGAGGATCTGTCGGAAATATATGCAGACCGCGGTATTTCCTGTTCATTTACGCATCAGGACTGTTCAGTAGAGATGAATCCTTCGCTTGCCGGCATACTTTTCGGCAATCTGTTGCGTAATGCATGGCTGCATACCCCTGCAGGAGGAACGATAGAAGTCCGTCTTGATGCGGAATCGTTTTCAGTAAGCAACAGCGGAAACGTGGAACTGGACAGAAACAAGATATTCGAAAAGTTCCACAGGGGAGAAGATACGCCTGAATCAAACGGACTGGGACTCTCCATGTGTGAATCCATATGCCGTCAGTACGGATTCATGCTCGATTATGCTTTTTTTGAAAAAAAACATGTTTTTTCCGTGAATTTTAATTTCTATAGAAAATCATGATATTATTTTGTAATCGGTAACAGTATTAACATATAAAATATATCGATTATGAAAGGAAATTTTTTCAAAGCAGGAAAGACATTGTCAAGATTCTTTTTCACTTTATTCGCATTTGCGCTTTTGGGAACATCCCCGCTTATGGCCGACCATGACAAACCGATAGCACCTGACAGCCTGCCGGCTGCAGCAAAGACGTTCATAGGAAAATATTTCCCGGACAGGAAAATATCATTTGCAAAGTATGAGGTGGATTATCTCGTAAAAACCTATGAGGCGATTCTTTCTGACGGTGTGAAACTCGAATTTTCGAAGAAGGGTGAATGGATATCAGTGGATTGCAGAAAGTCCCCTGTACCTGAAGATATAGTGCCTGCGGAAATAAGGAGTTATGTTTCAGAAAATTATCCGGGAGTATTCATCAATGAAATAAAGAGGTCTGCAAGAGAATATGAGGTGGATCTAAGCAACCGACTTGAACTTAAGTTCGATGCCGAGCGTTTCTTTGTTACGGATATAGATGATTGACAGATATTTGAAAATGAAAAAAGGCAACCGGAAAAGTCAATGACTTGAAACGGTTGCCTTTTTTGTGGGAGCAGAGGGAGTCGAACCCCCGACCCTCTGCTTGTAAGGCAGATGCTCTAAACCAACTGAGCTATGCTCCCTTTTGTTAAGCGAATGCAAAGATATTACAAAAAAATAAACCACCAAAAAAAATCAACATATTTTGAAGAATTATTGTTGCTTTGTATATTTGTACGATATGTAAATATGCCATACCTCAATGATGCATGACACCTAACAATCAAAAACCATATCTTATGAAGTACAGATCAGCATTACTAATTTCAATCGGACTTTTTATGGCGTCTTGTACACCTAAAGAAACAAATCCGCTTCTGTCGGAGTGGACTTCCCCGTTCGGGGTTCCTCCTTTCGATCAGGTAAAGGAAGAACATTATATGCCTGCTTTCAAGGAGGCTATGAAAGTGCATAATCAGGAGATAGATGCAATAGTGAACAATCCTGAAGCACCTGATTTCGAGAATACGATTCTTGCCCTCGACAATGCCGGTTCCCTTTTGTCAAAAGTGTCTGCCGTGTTCAGCAGTGCGAGCGGGGTCAGGTCAAATGACAGGATTATGGAAATCAGCAATGAACTTACACCGCTGAGAAGTGCACATTCCAACGAAATAAACATGAATGACGCACTTTTCAAAAGAGTGAAGGCCGTTTATGACCAGCGCGAATCGCTCGGGCTCGATCCATTGCAGTTGAAACTTGTAGAAGAAACGTATAAGGGATTCGAGAGATCAGGGGCTGACCTTCCGGAAGACAGGAAAAACGAACTTAAGAAAATAAATTCCGAAATATCGCAGTTGCAGAACAGATTCGGACAGAATCTTCTGAAGGAAACGGCGGCCTACAGGCTCGTCATTGACAATGAAGACGATCTTTCAGGTCTCTCGCAGGCTCAGAAGGATCTTGCTGCGATGACGGCTTCCAAGGCAGGGCAGGATGGGAAATGGATGTTCGGACTTGACAATCCGAGTGTAATGCCTTTCCTGCAGTTTTCAGACAACAGGGAGTTGAGAGAGCAGATATTCAATGCATATATCAGCAGATGCAACAATGACAATACTGAAGACAACAAGGAAGTCATAAGGAGGCTTGTAGATCTCAGACTTCAGAAGGCAAGAATAATGGGATATGAGAATTATGCACAGTTTGTGCTTGTCGAAAGGATGGCGAAAACTCCGGAAGCTGTCTATGATCTCCTTGATCAGCTTTGGAAACCTGCCCTTAAAGCTGCCGAGAGGGAAGCTGCCGACATGAGGGAGATAATATCAGAGGAAAAATCCGATGTGGAACTGGAAGGTTATGACTGGAGATATTTCTTCGAGAAGGCAAAGGCCAAGAAATACGATCTCAATGAAAATGAACTGAAACCTTATTTCAGACTGGAAAATGTACGTCAGGGTATATTCACCTTATGCAATTTCCTTTATGGCATAACATTTACACAGGTAACAGATGTTCCTCTTCCTCATCCTGAAGCAGTCGCTTTCGAGTGCAAGGATGCTGACGGTACACATCTCGGTCTTCTGTTCATGGACATGTTCTCCAGACCTGGGGAAAAACGCGGCGGTGCATGGTGTACCTCATACAGAGGACAATCCTATAAAGATGGCAAGAAAGTGGCGCCTCTTGTTGCAATAGTGGCCAACTTCGTAAGACCTGCAAAAGAGGGTGAGCCTGCACTTCTGAGTCCGGATGAGGTAGAGACTTATTTCCATGAGTTCGGACATGCGCTTGCATCGTTGTTCAAGGATGTGAAGTACAAGGGTCTTGGAGGAATGACAAGGGATTTCGTGGAGCTTCCTTCCCAGATAATGGAACACTGGGCATTCGAACCGGCTCTGCTTAAAGAATATGCGAAACATTATGAGACTGGAGAAGTGATTCCGCAGGAGCTTGTGGACAAGCTTGTAAATTCAGGAAAGTATGGTCAGGGTTTTGCGACGACTGAATACCTGGCGGCTTCATTGCTCGACATGGACTATCATGTCCTTAAGGAAATTCCGGATGATTTCGACGTGCTCGCATTCGAATCCAAAGTTCTTGGAGACAGGGGCCTTCTGCCGCAGATACCGCCTCGTTACAGAAGCACTTATTTCAACCATACTTTCGGCGGCGGATATACTGCCGGCTACTATAGCTATATATGGGCTGAAGTACTTGACAGCGATGCATATCAGGCTTTTGTGGAAACGGGTGACATATTCAACCGTGAAGTGGCTCGGAAATTCAGGAAAGAGATACTCCAGAGAGCCGGAGAGGATGATGCAATGACACTGTATGTAAATTTCAGGGGCAGCAAGCCGGGAATAGACGCATTGCTTGAAAACAGAGGCCTCAAATAATCCTAATAAAGGAATTATTGATTAATTTTGCAGGGATGATCCCATCGGGGTCATCCCTTTTATTTAAAGTACCGGATTATATGAAAGTAGCAGTAGGCCTTTCGGGCGGAGTGGATTCAAGTGTAGCCGCACTTCTTCTCAAGAGAGCAGGACACGAAGTGATAGCGTTGTTCATGCAGAACTGGCATGATACGACTGGTACCCTGTACGGGGACTGTCCGTGGAAGGACGACAAGATGATAGCTGAAATGGTGGCAAAGAAACTGGATATCCCGTTTCATTTCGTAGATCTCAGCGAGGTTTACGGCAAGAGGGTTGTGGATTATATGTTCAGCGAGTACGGCAAGGGACGTACTCCGAATCCGGATGTGTTATGCAACAGGGAGATAAAGTTCGATGCATTTATGAAAGTCGCACTTGATCTTGGGGCCGACATGGTTGCCACAGGACACTATTGCCGCAAGGATACTTTCGTGAATGAGGAAGGTAAGGAAATATACAGGCTTCTGGCGGGAGCCGATCACAACAAGGATCAGAGCTATTTCCTCTGCCAGCTCTCGCAGGAACAGCTTTCAAAAGCGCTTTTCCCCATAGGGGATATCGACAAGCCGGAAGTCAGGCGTCTGGCAAGGGAGGCTGATCTTCCGAGTGCGGACAAGAAGGATTCCCAGGGCATATGTTTTGTCGGGAAGGTTGATCTTCCTGTTTTCCTGCAGCAGAAACTGGAAGCCCGTGAAGGCAAGGTGGTGGAAATTTTCAGAGAACACTACAGATTCATCGAACCTGCAGTCTATGACGGCATATCTCCGGTTACAGGAGAACTTCTCAGAAAGTTGAGCCGTCCTTACGAATACAGGGAATCTGACGGAAAAGTGATAGGAAAGCACCAGGGAGCCCAGTTCTACACGATAGGCCAGAGGAAAGGGCTCAACATCGGCGGACATGCGGAGCCTCTTTTCATAATATCTACGGATATGGAAAACAATCTCATTTATGTAGGTGAAGGCCACATGCATCCGGGACTTTACAGATCATGTCTTTTCATATATTCTGACGAGGTACATTGGGTACGTCCCGACCTTGCGCTCAAACCATGCGAAAAAAAAGACTACAGGTTGAGGATAAGATACAGGCAGCCCCTTCAGGATGCTACCGTATATGCACGGGAAGAGGGCCTGTATGTACTTTTCAAGGAGCCGCAGCGCGGCATAACGGCAGGCCAGTTTGCAGCCTGGTACACCGAAGACGAGGAACTTGTGGGAAGCGGAGTGATAAGCCGTTAGTGCATTAATCGGAAAAACTTTACGGAAACTTGTCTCAAATTTTGTTTTCACGAATAATGTTCGTAGTTTTGCGAACAACAGACGATTGTGTGTCTGGATTGATTTTGGGATGATTGCAAGTACTATTTTCATGTAATGTTTTTTAAAATCCGAAATTTTAGATGGATACAAGGAAAGAACTCAAGACTCTTCTGTGGATGGTTGTGGTATTCGCAGCTGTCTTCTTCATGCCGGTTTCAAATGAAGCTTTCAGGGTGGCAGTGGATGCCACGCTTGATCTGGCCAGATGGTATGCGCGCGAGCATGTGGTGCTTTGTCTGTTGCCTGCATTTTTCATAGCGGGAATAATTGCGGTTTTCGTAAGTCAGGCCTCTGTCCTGAAATATTTCGGCGCCAATGCAAAGAAATGGCTTTCGTATACTGTAGCTGCAGTTTCCGGCGGTATTCTTGCAGTGTGCTCATGTACAATACTTCCGCTCTTTACAAGTATATACAAGCGTGGTGCGGGTTTGGGTCCGGCTGTCGCATTCCTTTATTCAGGTCCGGCCATAAGCATATTGTCCATCATACTCACTGCAAGGATTCTGGGCTTTGAGATGGGACTGGCCAGGGTAATCGGCGCCATACTCTTTTCGATAATCATAGGTCTGGCCATGTCATCCATTTTCAGGAAAGAGGAAAATGAGAAGCAGGAACAGCAGATGAATATAGTTCCCCCACCGGAAAAGAGGCCTGTATGGCAGACATCGTTCCATTTCTTTACATTCATGCTTATACTTGTATTTGCCAACTGGGGAGCTCCTGCTGCATCAGACAAGGGTGCATGGTCCTTCATTTTTGCAAATAAGTGGTACATTACAGGTGTGTTTGCACTCATGCTGTGCTGGTCTCTTGTCAGGATTCTCAAACTGAAGGCATCCCTGGTGCTGTCAGCGGCCTTGGTTACCTTGCTGTCGGCATTCGGGGCGGATATGTTCATAGAAAATCAGAAGTTTGTTCCACTTGTACCTATGATTGTGGGAATAGGAGCCCTTTCACTGATACTTGCCTTTGACAAGAGGGATGAAGAGAACAGGGACTGGCTTATGTCGTCATGGGGGTTTGCTAAACAGATTGTACCTTTGCTGGCAATAGGAGTCGTTACGGCAGGTTTTCTTCTCGGTTCTACGCATGACACCACTTCCATACCGGGAGTGATACCCAACAGCTGGATAGAATGGGCCGTAGGCGGTAATTCCCTTCTTTCCAATTTTCTTGCGAGTTTTACCGGTGCGTTCATGTATTTTGCAACATTGACGGAGGTTCCTATCATTCAGGGGTTGCTGGCTTCAGGAATGGGAAACGGTCCTGCACTCGCGCTTCTTCTTGCCGGTCCGTCTCTTTCTCTGCCGAACATGCTGGTGATACATGGCGTGATGGGAACAAAAAAAACAGTCGCGTATGTCGCGCTGGTGATAATAATGGCTACAACAGCCGGTTATGTATTCGGTAATTTCATAGCTTGATGTATTCTTTAAAAAATTCCTATATTTGTATAATTGCTTTCAGTTTCAGATGAAAAAGAAGTATACAGAAAGTCAGGAACAGACGGCGCGTTTCGCGAAAGCTATGGGACATCCTGCAAGAATAGCTATTCTGCAGTTTCTTGCTTCACAGCCGTGTTGCTTTTTCGGGGATATCCATGATGTGCTACCTATCGCAAAGGCTACGGTTTCGCAGCATCTGAAGGAGTTGAAGGACGCCGGACTGATTCAAGGTACAATCGAGCCTCCTAAAGTGAAATATTGTATAAACAGGGAGAACTGGGAGTTGGCCAGGTCTCTTTTTTCAGGCTTTTTCATGTCTCGGAATGAGAAGAAGAATTCATGACAAATTATGGATATAAAGATTTTAGGACCGGGTTGCAGCAAATGCAAGGAAACTTTCAAGGTCGTTTCAAAGGTTGTTGAAGAAAACGGTGTGGATGCGAGAGTCACGAAGGTGGAGGATATTGTTGAAATCATGAGTTACAATGTCATGGGTACTCCTGCCGTGGTGGTTGACGGAACTGTCAAGATAAAGGGGCATGTGCCTTCTTCCGATGAGGTGAAAAAGGCTATAGGTATATAGCCGCTATCCGGTATTTTTAGTAATTTCGCGAACTTAAAAATACCGAATATCATGAAAAATTATCTTTTGTCGCTTTTTGCGATTCTGTTTTTCATGTCGTGTTCAGGCAGAATTGAACACGACTATGTCATTCTTGCACCTGAGTCAATGAAGACTGATTCCTTATGGGAGGAGGCAGTAGAAAAACTTAGAGCAAGACACGATGCTATTGTGTTGAGATTTGATTCGCTTCCTGTGGAGGCGGAAGCAAGATTGAAGGAAATATATCCGCGTTATGTGGCTATAGTCGACAAGCCTGAGAACATCGGCAGGGACTATGTCATAGCACTCAACAGAATGAGCCGCAGAATGGATAATGACCCTTTTGCCGATTTTTTGTGGGGAATAATAACAGGATATGACGGAGATGCCGTGAACCGTATGATCGACGATTCCGCCGAACCGATGGTGATAAGAACGGGCGTAGCTTCCATAAAGGAACTGGAAAAGGCGAAATGGTTTGATTCATATGCTTTTGTGGATGATCATCAGGTAGGGATGTGCGGTGAGAAGAAGACAGGGGAAGATTCGCTAACATACAGAAGAATAGAATATACTGCCGATATGTCCGGTGCCAATCCTTCGATAAGGAAATTCGTGGAGCAGAATTTCGGGAAGAATGTTCCTGATGTGCTCAGGCAGTTTCTTGAATTTTACGAATCTTCAGATCCTGATCTTGTGGTGACCGCATCTCATGCTACTGAAAACAATCTTGAAATGCCAGGTTCCGTAGGAAACATCAGGTGCCGTGACGGACGTCTTTATGTTGATTATCCGGGAGAGCAGCGTTTTATCAGAGACAGGGATGACCGTATGGTATATCTGCCTATCGGGAACTGCCTTATAGGAAATGTCAACAATACCCGCAACAGTATGGCAATAGCATGGATGAACAGCCAGAAAGCCGCCACATTTGTGGGATATACCGTTACCACATGGTATGGAAGAAACGGATGGGGAGGTCTTAAGTACCTTATAACCAATCCGGGAAGATACAGTGTGCCTGAAGCCTTCTACATGAATCAGCAGGATATGATGGCGCAGATAAGGGAATGGGGCGGTGATACACTTACGGTTGCACCTTTTGATTATGATATCGATTATTTCAATATCCTTCCGTCGGAACTCTTGAAGATGACAGGCAAGAAAGTCGATGATTTCAATGAAATTTTCTTCGGTATGGGATTCTGGCATGACAGGGATGTTCTGGCCTATTACGGTGACCCGAAATGGAATGTCCGCATGCAGGAAATACCTGGAGAAACCGATTTCAAGGTAACATCGGAAGTCAGGAACGGAAAATGCATCATCACGGTAGTTACATCCGAGAATTTCAGTGCCGGGAGAATGGCCGGGGACGGATTCAAGGAAGAACATGTGCTCGATCTTCCGTTCAGTTATTTCTTTCCTGAACGTTTGAAAAATCCGCGTCTGCCTGAAGGTGAAGAAAGGCATATCGTTGTGGATGAGAATTTCCTTCTGATGTACGATCCTGCTTTCGAAGCGGGTCATAAGTACACCATAGAGTTGCTCTGCGACTGATTCGCGGCAAATAGTGGCCTGTTTTCGCAATATGAATTAAAAGTTACTATATTTGCCACGAACAACTGAATTATGGGTAAACGTCTGTTAGGAAGAAAAGATGTAAAGAAGGCCATCAGAATTGGTGGCCCTCTTGGTGATATCATAGCGGTTCCGATAATGAGGATACTTGGACTTCCAAAAATAAACCGCTTATATTCCAAAGTGTCACAATACTATGGTTTTGAGTTTGCTTCGCATCTTCTTGAAACCATGAATATAAAATACAGGTACAGTGACGATGAACTGGATTATATACCTCAAGAAGGACCTGCCATAGTAGTCTGCAATCATCCTTACGGGGGTATTGACGGCGTGGCCGTCTTCGATCTTATCGGTAAGGTCCGGAAGGATGTAAAGATACTGACCAATTTCATTTTGTCATATATACCCAATCTTGCGGATGATTTCCTTCCTGTCAATCCCTTCTCCGACAAACCGGACGTAAAAAGCAGTTTCAGCGGATTGAGGGCTGCAAAGGAACATCTTGAAAACGGTGGTCTGCTTGTACTTTTCCCTTCGGGAGAGGTCTCTACCTATTACCGTGGAAGCAAGATGATAAGAGACAAGGACTGGCAGCCGTCCATGATAAAGTTCATAAGGAATTCCGGTTGTCCTGTTGTCCCTGTATATTTTGACGGTGCGAATTCCAGAATGTTCCATATCCTAGGCAAAATACATCCGTTTCTCAGGACGCTTCGTCTGCCTGGTGAACTTACCAACAAGGTGGGAGCTTCTTTCAGAATAGCCATTGGAAAACCGATCAAACCGCTTGAGTTTCAGAAGTACGATACTAATGTAAGTTTGGGCAAATATCTGAAAAACAGGGTATATGCCTTAGAGGCAAATATTCCTGATGATGAGAAGACAACTTTCCAGCCTGCATCAGAAACAGGTGCCGTACCTGTAGATAAAAGGCGTGACGAGAAGCTACTGTTGAAGGATATAGAGTCTCTTCTGCCTGATTCCCTGTTATATGAGGTGGCATCCTACCAGTGTTTTCTGACGGAATACGACAGGATTCCGAACATCATGCATGAGATAGGCAGAACGCGCGAAGAGGCATTCAGGGCAGTAGGAGAGGGTACCGGCAAGTCGATAGACATGGATATATATGATTCCTATTACAGGCATCTGTTTATCTGGGACAAAGACAACAGACGTATTGTAGGTGCGTACCGGCTCGGGATAGGCTCCGAGATAATGGCAAAATACGGCAAGTCCGGTTTTTATACCGATACGCTTTTCCGGTATTCGGACAGTGTTTCGGAATATCTGCATTCTGCCATGGAGTTGGGACGTTCGTACACTGCGCTTGAATACCGGAAGGAAAATCTTCCGCTCATGTTGCTGATAAAGGGGCTGCTGTTCAGTGTTATGAAGTTCGGAGATGTCAGGTTCATGCTTGGTCCTGTAAGTATAAGCAGTTGGTATCCCGTATTTTATCAGAGTCTTATGGTGAATTATATAAGAAAGAGACACCAGAGTGAGAAGCTTGCTCCGCATGTTTCTCCGGTACATCCGTTCAAGGAAAATTATCTCAAGGTCAGGATAGACGGTCTCGGTCTTGATTCTATAGATACTGTGGAAAGGTTTGACAGATTCATGCAGGTTCTGTCGAACGGGCAGTACAGACTGCCTACCTTGCTGAAAAAGTACCTTAAACTGAATGCAGTTGTGGCAGCGTTCAATGTAGATCCCGATTTCAATTATTGTCTGGACGGTCTGATTGCTCTGGACATAACCAGAGTGCCTAAAGAGGAAATCCTCATGCTCAGCAAGGATCGTGAAGACAAGGATTCCTTCCTCAGACGTTTCGGTATGGAATGATATCAGTATCCGAGATTCTCACCCTTCAGTATTCGGGTGTATATTTCGAGGTGTTCGCCAAGTGCGTATCCCCAGAATTTCCATGAATGTGTACCGGGGCTTATGATTTCTATTGACGGAATACCAAGTTCCCTGCATCTGGCAGCGAATTCTTCCGTGCAAATGCAGTAGGAGTCATCGTATCCGCAGCAGAGTATCAGGGGTTTTGTGCATCCCCTGATTTTTTCTATTCTTCTTATTGCTGATTCCGAGGTGTACATGTCGTAGTTTTGTTCATAATTGCCGAGAATCTGCGATACTTCGTTTTCTATCAGATTTGTCCTGTGCAGATTGAGAACACCGCTCATGCTCCCTGCTGCCCTGAATCTTGTCGTATCGTCGATGAATATGTTTATCGCCCCGTGGCCGCCCATACTCAGCCCTGAAATGAAAGTCCTTTCAGGATCCAGTCCGTATTTTTCTTTCATTTGCGGATAAAGTTCTTCATCAAAGAATGTCCTCCACTGCATTTTGTTTTCGTCTATGTTGTTCAGATACCAGCTGTTATAGAATCCGTCAGGACATATTATCCTGAATCCGCTTTTTTCGGCGATGCTGCACAAATCATATTTGTCGCCCCAGTTCCTGTAGCATCCGCTCCATCCGTGAAGCAGAAACAGCGTCGGTGTGCCTGATCCTGAACAGGATGGACTGTATACCTTAACAGTGTCGTTGCACCTGAGATTGGAGGAACGTATTATTATCGTTTCTTCCTTTTGTGCAGTCAGGGATTGAATGGACATCATGCACAGAATTATAAGTGTCAAACTCTTTTTCATTGCCTTAAATGTTCTATCTTTGTAAATTGTTTTGTCTGCAAAATTAAGGATTTTATGCATAACTTTTCATTTTTGAAGGAATACAGGATATACATCAGCTTTTTCGTGCTTTTCCTTATCATGTTCATGTTTTTTCCCAAGGAAGGAAAATTCAAATATGAGTATCAGAAAGGCGGGCCGTGGATGTACGAAACACTCGTAGCTCCCTTTGATATTCCTATTCTCAAGACGCAGGAGGAACTTGCCGATGAAAAGGAATCCAGGGCATCGAAGGTCCTGCCGTATTTTCTCTATAATGAGAATGTGGAGGGCAATGCCCTTAAGATGCTTGCTGAGAAAGCCGTTTCGTCGAATCTTTCCGCATCCGGTTTCGATATGCTCGCCGCTTCTCTAAGGTCCATTTACGAAAAAGGAATCCTGCCTGCTCCAGACGGTACGTATGCGTCTGGAAAGGGTGACATGATTCTTCTGCAGAAAGGGAAAAGGGCTGAACAGGTTCTTGTCGGGGATCTTTTCACCGTTGAGAAGGCCGTTTCCAACCTTGAATATCAACTCAAGAACATCCTTAGTGTCCAGAAAGCCGATTCGCTGTTGGCTTCAGTGAATATAAAGGACTATATCATACCGAATATCATTTACGATGCCAGGACGACAGAGCTTATGCACAGGAGATCCGCCGATTACATTTCACCGACAAAAGGCGTTCTCTATGCAGGTCAGCTTATAGTTTCCGAAGGTGAAATAGTTACCGCAGACATAGAACAGTTGCTTGATTCGTACAAGGCTGAATATGAGATGAGTTACGGTTATTCAGGCAATCGCCTTTTCCTGTATCTCTCACATGTGATTCTCGTGTTTGTCGTGGTAGGGTTGATATATCTGATAATACTTTTTTACAATCCGTTCCTTTTCAAGCAATACAGGAGCGTATGCTTCCTTCTCAGCATACCTCTCTTCATATTCATAATTTCAGTGATCGTCAGGGATGTGGATTACACGTTGCTCAGAATGGTCCCTTATACGGTTTTCGCACTTTACATGACTGCATTTTTCAAGTCCAAGTTCGTATATCCGATATATATGGTATCTCTGCTTCCTCTGCTGATAATGGTTGAGAACGGTGTGGAATTGTTTTTCATGAATGTGGCAGCAGGTGCGGTTGGAGTCATATCATTCCACTATTTCGGAAAAGGATGGCACCAGTTCATCAGTGCCGTATGTATCTTCGTTTCGCTTGCGCTGATATATCTTTCTTTCAGATTTCTTGAAGAAGGTTCCTTATCGACGTTAAATTTTGTGGATTTCATATATTATATGTGCAATGCTTTCTTCGTAGTCGCTGCCTATCCGGTAGTATATCTTCTGGAAAAGATTTTCGGTTTCCTTTCAAGTGCAACGCTCAAGGATATGGCCGATACGAACAATCAGCTTCTGCTTGAACTTGCACAGAAAGCTCCCGGATCTTTCCAGCATTCGCTGCAGGTGGCAAATCTTGCGGAAGCTGCGGCAAGGGAAATTGATGCCGATTCGCTGCTTGTCAGGGTAGGGGCTATGTATCATGATATAGGTAAAATGCAGAATCCGCAGTGTTTCATAGAAAATCAGGCTGCAGGTGTGGATTACCATGCAGGACTGACACCAATGGAAAGTGCCCAGGAAATAATAAGGCATGTCGATGACGGGGTGGCGATAGCAGCCAAATACAGGTTGCCTGAACAGATTGTGGATTTCATACGTACACACCACGGTCGTTCCCAGACGCTTTATTTCTATAACAAATTCTGCAATGAAGGCGGAGATCCGTCCATGACGGATGAGTTTACATACAACGGGACGCTCCCGACAAAGAAGGAACATGTGATATTGATGATGGCAGATGCCGTGGAGGCCGCTTCACGCACGCTCAAGGATTATTCTGAAAAGAGCATATCGGATCTTGTGGACAGGATACTGTCGCTCAAGATAAGCGATTCGCAATTGAGCATGTCGGAGATATCACTCAAGGAGATAAATATGGTGAAAGAGGTGTTCAAACATTACCTTCGCCAGATATATCATGCCAGAATAGCTTACCCTGAAAGGAAGAAAAGTTTAATACGCAAATGATAGCAGTGTGAAATGGATATGGGTTCAGTAATGTTGATCAATCTGGTAAAGGGTGTAATCGTAGGTCTGGCGGCATCCATTCCGCTCGGTCCCATAGGTGTCCTGTGTGTCCAGCGTACTCTTGGCAAAGGACGTTTCTCAGGCTTTGTGACAGGCGTAGGTGCTGCAGCGGGAGATCTGCTTTATTCCACACTTGCGATTTTGAGTATTACGTATATAAAGTTCCTGCTTGAGGACTATAAACTTGTCGTGCATATCCTGGGTGGGCTTATAGTGGCAGGCATAGGAGTTAAGATCTTTTTTACAAATCCGGCGACGCAAATCCCGAGGAAAAACAGGGAAACACGTCATTTTGCCGATTTCGGTTCTTCTTTCCTTATGACAGTGACTAATCCTGGTGCATTGCTGCTTATAATGGGACTGTTTTCATATGTGGGTATAACCACCGGCAAGGATGCTCCGTGGATGACAATTGTGACAACGCTTCTCGGTGTTGTCACCGGCTCCCTTATCTGGTGGGCTACGTTGAGCGGAGTCATTAATTTTTTCAGGGAAAAGGTGAGGTTGAAGCAGCTTGTTATCGTGAACAGGGTATCCGGTATCATAATAGCCATCATCGGAATAGTGACGCTTTTTGACGGGCTGTACAGAATCCTTTATCCTGTGGTGTCGGAATATATAATCAAACTTGTTTCATGACGCTTGATTTATGCAATATGCTAACGCGTGTTATACCGCAGCGTTTTGTAAATAGACTCTTTCTGACGGCAGTCTGCATACTGTCGTTTTTTTCATACGGTCCTCTGTTTGCCCATTCGAGTTTTGATCTTCACAAGAAGGATTTCTATTCCGTTCTGGGTTTCTGTGAGGATCAGCAGGTCAGCGAATGGATGCGTCAGATAAGTTCGAAAATGATAGACGGGTACAGGGGGGTGGAGCTTCCCGAATACGGAGGCCTGAATTTCTATGATTATCTGAAATCCGAATTTCCAGGATTCAAGTGCAAGCACAGGCTGCTTTTCCACTGGGGATACAACTCCAGGCCATGGAATGATGGACTTCAGGCCAAGGTGAATGCCCTCCCATGGGGGAAGGATCCTGCTGAGGTGAAGCGGTTTCAGAATGCCCTCGTCAAAGAGCAGAAGAGACGCAATGCGGAGGCCAATGACATGACCGAAAAACTTTTCGGTTTCGCATCCGGAGGTAAGGATGCTTCTTATGCAAATGCCATGATTTCAGTAGTATATGATGTGCATCTGCTGGGGGACTATACTCCGGACAACAAGGATTTCGACGGGGTACAGGATTTCCGTTCCGTAGTCGGGGACCTTATCGATTCTGTCAGGAAACTGGACTACGAAAAGTCAAAGCCCTTGGTGAAGAAGATACAGTCTGTTGCGAACGACGAAGCCCTATCCGTACATGTACGTGCGGAGAAACTGCTGAAACTTCTTTCTTCCGATTTTCCTCCGTTCCTCAAGTCGGCGCAGGACGGTGCGCTTGCAGCGAGATTCAAGAAAAAAGGCATCAGCTTCAGATAGAATGCTGATGCCTTTCGATATCTGACCTAAAGGCCGTGTCTGTGGAGATGGGCGGACTCGAACCGCCGTCCAAACGGACTACCCAAAAGCTTTCTACACGCTTATTCTGTCATTGGTTGTCGGAATAAGGCTGCCGGCAGACAGGCTACCTTAAACTTATTCTTTGGATCTTGACGCAACTTAAAGAAGTCATTGCGGGCATCCGTCTTGGATGATACCCCGTTTGCTGCGGCATAGACGGCACAAAGCGCAGCGGGATACTCGTCACCTGCACAGCCTTGGCGCAGGCGATTAAGGAATCAGGCTTGGCCTTGATTACGCAGCGAGTGCATAGTTAGTGTTGCCACTTAGTTGTTTGAGTGCTGAGATTAACGAGCAAACATCCCGACGCTCGACGTGCTTACCTTCCGATATATCCGGTGTCAAAACCAAAACATCCCCGGTAATTTTCCGCAAAGATAGCAAAACTGCTCCAAATACGCAGATTTTTGCCTGCTTTATATATTTTTCCTGTCCTTTTCTTCTGCCGTGTCTATGATTTTTGCGACTGTTACGTCTCCTGTGACATTGACGGCGGTCCTTAGCATGTCCAGGGGTCTGTCTATTCCCAATATCAGCGCCAGACCTTCCGCAGGTATTCCAACTGAAGTTAGGACCATGGTAAGTATTACATAGCTGCCCCCAGGTATTCCCGGAGTTCCTATGGATGACAGCACTGTCATTGCTATTATCACGAGAATCTGCAGCAGCGAGAGATCGATTCCGAGCACCTGTGCTATGAACAGTACTGAAACAGCCTGATAGCATGATGTGCCGTCCATATTGATTGTGACACCTACCGGAAGTACGAAAGAACTGACCCTGTTGGAGACGCCGAGCTTGTTTTCAGCCGTATCCATGGTTACAGGCAATGTGGCGGCACTGCTGCTTGTGGTAAAGGCAAACAGCTGCATCGGGTAGACCTTTTTAAGAAATTCCGTCCATTTCATCTTTGTGAACAGCTTTATAAGCACAGGATAGAATATGAACATGAGTATCAACATGCAGGCTATTACCGTCAGTGCAAATACTGCCAGGCTGCCGAATACCGAGAGATTTCCTCCGAAGTCCGTGACCAGACCTGCCATGAGAGCCGCGACTCCATAAGGGGCGAATCTGATAATGTAGTCTACCATCTTGAGAATTATAAGGTCCAGACTGTCGAAAAATTCCAGAACGCCTTTTATCTTGTCACGCGGAACGGCAAGTGCCGCTATGCCGAAAAACACCGCGAAAAATATGACGTGCAGCATTTTGGTATTGTCGGACATTGCCGCAGTGATATTGTCGGGCACAATGTCGTTCAGAAATGCGAGAGGTCCCTGACTCTGGTTTTCTTCGGCAAGGGCCCTGTTCCTTTCCGTCGTCTCCACATACTGTTCCTGCAGGTGCGCTACCTGTGACTTGTCTACGATATTTCCCGGTTTTACGAGCAGTCCTGCGGACACTCCCAAAAGTACGGCAATTACCGTAGTAATGATATATATCCCGATAGTCTTGCCTCCGAGCGACGAGATTTTCCTTATGTCCTGCAGACCTGTCACGCCTTTCACAAGAGAAACGAACACAAGCGGTATGGCGATCAGCTGAAGCATTTTTATGAATATTTTTCCCCATGGCATGAGCCAGTTCCTTACGATTTCCGCTCCTTTGTCGAACTGGAGGGCTGCGAATCCGATTACAATACCGGCAATCATGCCGGCAAGTATTTTCAAGTATAACGGTATTCGCGCTTTTTTCGAGATGTGTTGTTTCATAATTCGGTTTTTTGGATACGAGGTGAACAAAAATACCAAAAAACGCTGGAATAATCAACCGAAATCGGAATAATAGTGCATTTAAAACTGACCATTAACGCATTACGCTGAAAACCTCGGAAATACGGGAAATAGCA